>CAZYGK010000006.1:0-78245 GCA_964647355.1 uncultured Flavobacteriaceae bacterium
GGGCGAGTTTAACCCAGAAGCAGCGGTCCGTAGAGCCACGTCAACCAAAGACCCGTTGCAAGCCCCGCGCCGAGCGGAAGGGGTGTCAGGTTACCGACGTCTCGCCCGGCCTGGCGCAAAATCCCCGCCAAAGCGAGCGTCAGGAGGGACCCGTAGAGCAAGACCGTACCAACCCCGGCGAGGCCCGTCCAAGCACCCGCGGCAGCCATGAGTTTCGCGTCCCCAAACCCCAACCCCTCGCGCCCTCTCAGCTGCTTGTAGGCGGCGCCCACGCCCACCATCAGGGCAAAGCCGGCGACCGCTCCAGCCACATGCCACAGCGCCGCCGCTCCATTCAGCAGATAGCTCACCACAAGCCCCGCCGCGATCAACGGCAACGTCAGCGCGTCGGCCAAAACGAAGTCCCGCAAATCCATCGCCGCGAGCGCCAAAAGCACCCAGCCAAGAACGCACGTCGCGCCCAGAACCCAACCCGTAAGCCCGGCCGACATCGCCCAAAGCACGATGACGGCAGCACCGACTTCAAGCGCGGGATAAACCCAAGCAACCTTCGCCCCGCATTGCCGGCACTTGCCGCCCTGGATCAGCCAACTCGCAATAGGCAGCAGTTCGCCCGGCGACAACCGGCCTCCGCAAGATCGGCATCGCGAGCGTGAAACGACGACATCTTCCCCCGACGGCAACCGCACCACGAGGACGCTTAGGAAACTGCCGATGAACGGCGCGGCAATCAGCAGAACCACCCAAATGTCGAGCTCAAACGGACCCATCACGGTTCGGCCCGAATGGCACGCTTGGGGCAAGCCCGCTGGGCAGCCTCCTCCAAGGGGCGCGCCGGCTCGAACGACAAGACGGAGTATGGGTCGGACGGATTTCCCGTCAAACGTACGGTGGCCCGCTCGGCTCGCCTGACGCCACGCGAGCTGTCATCGAGCCGCGCCGTAATTTCGAACACATCGCCCGGTCTGATCTCAAGCGCTCCACGCACTGCCGCACCATCGATGCCCGCCGCCCGCCGGATTGCCGGATCGGCATAAGCAATGTCCAAACCGGGACGCTGTGACAAGATCGTGACCTCGGTGCGCACGCAATCGTAGAGCCTGCGATCGAGCCCTAATACCAGCCGCAACTCGTCGGCCGATCGGAAAAACTGATTTGCCGGACCATAGCCGAGCCCCGCCTCCTCGTACTGACGCAGTTCAGCCCCGTTCACGCGCACCAGCTGGTCGCCGTCGCGCCAATCTTCGACGGCAGAAGCGAGCGCGTCGGCGCGTGCCCGACCGGCACCGCCTGCGACAAACAAAAGTGCAAGCAAATCGGCACTCGCATGATTCAGGTCCACCTTCGCATGCTCGGGCCGCGCCGAAACAACGACACGAAACCCGCCGACAGTCACGACCTCTGGCTTCGCCAGCAGCTCCGGCGCGAATCCCCGCGCGGCAAGCAGCACGTTGATCCCATAGTCGATGCCGCTTTCGACCGCCGCCTGCGCTTGAGCGCGCACCAGTGCGCGCGACGCGCTCGTCGCCGCCGTCCGCGCGGCACCCACGATACCGATCGTAATCATCGACATCACGGCCAGAAAGCCGAGCACGACAACCAGCGCGACACCGCGCTCTTCGCAGTTAGGGCGCACCGCCGCCGCCGCGTGCGCCGCGCGCCGGCGCCAACAGGTCACCCAAGCCGCGGAACCCGTTACGCAGCTCTTCCGTCATCTCGCGCGCGGCAGCCGGGCTACGCAAGATCCGCGGGCGTAGGAACACGAGCAACTCGGTCCGGTCGTCGTCCCGCGTCGTGGTTCCGAACAACTTCCCGAGCACGGGCACGTCCTTGAGGATCGGAACGCCGCTGTCCGAATAGCTGGTGCTGTCGCGGATCAGCCCGCCAAGCACGATGGAGTCGCCGTCCTGCACGGCAATCGTGTTCGCGATCTTGCGCTGCTGGATCGTCGGCGAGTTGATGTCCGACGTTTCCGTGGTGATCGCGTTGCTCACCTCCTGCCGGACGTCGACGAAAACCGTGCCGCTCTTGCCGATCCGCGGCGTGACCCGCAAAAGGATGCCGGTGTCGCGCAACTGCACGGAATTCACCACCGTCAGATCGGTCGCGTCGCGCACACCCGTCGCCGTCTGCGTGATGATCGGCACCTGATCGCCGACCTGAAGCATGGCCATCTTGTTGTTCAGCGTCATCAGCTTCTGCGAGAAGATGACCTTGACGTCGGTGACTGCCCCAAGCGCGCTCAACGCCACGTCGACATCGGGCACCGTGTAGCGGAACGCAAACCCCGGAAAGAAGTTGCTGATGGTCCCGCTCTTGCTCAGTTTGAAGCTGTGATCGGCGTTCTTGAAGAACCACTCGACGCCGTACTTCAAGTCCTCGTTCAGCGTCACCTCGGCGATCGTCGCTTCGATCAGCACTTGGTCGGGCGCAATGTCGACCTCGCGCAAGAAGCGTTCCAGCGCCGCATACTCGGTGCCATCGGCACGGATAATGAGCGCGTTGTTGGCCGCATCGACTGCAATGTGCGGTCCGGCTGAACTCCCGCGCAGCACGTCAGCGCGGGGCTGAGGCGCAGCCGGCGGCGGGGTTGGCGCCGCTGGCTGTGGGGCGTCGACCCCAGTTTCAAAACCATCCACGGACGGCTGATCCGGCGCTTCGGGCTCTACATTCGAAAGGTCGACCGCTGCCGCACCGTAGACCGATGCAAGCGACCGCCCGACGTCTTCCGCCTTGGCGTTCTGCAGCCGATAGAAATAAATCCGCCGCCCCGGTCCGCGCGGCGGCACGTCGAGGCGCGCCACCCAGCGCGACACGTCTTTCAGCAAGGCTGCATTCGGCGCGGCAATCAGCAACGTATTCACCCGCGTCAACGGCACGAACCGAAGCAGGCTGGCCCCCGGCCCCCGCGTCGAAACGAACACGCGAGACAGTTCCTGCGCCAACGCCGGTGCATCCACGTGATCCGGCCGCACCAGCGCGTAAGACATCCCGCGCATATAGTCGACGTCGAACAACCGGATCGTATCCAGCATCGACGCCCGCTCCTGACTGGTTCCGGAGAGGATCAGCAGGTTGCGCGTGGTGTCGGTGTTCAGAATACCGCCGGTCGGCGCGATCGGCTCCAGAACCTTCTTCATCTCGGCAGCCGCAATAAACCGCAGCGGCACGATCTCGATCCCGAATCCTGGCATCCGCGCCCGTGCGCTTCCCGAAATCTCGAAGCCATCGGTGCGCTTCTGCGCTTCGGCCGCAGGAACGATGTTGTACACGTTGTCGGAAAGCACGATCACCGCGCCGCTGACCTTCAACGCCGTCTCGAGTGCCGCCAAAACGTCCTCGCGACGCATTGGCGCGCTCGTGCGCAGCGTCACGCGGCCTTGCACCTGCGGATCCACTTGGTAAGCGACCTTCAACACGTCGCCCAACACCGTTCGAACCACGTCGCGCACATCGGCGTCGGCGAAGTCGAGCGTCACGTCGCCGGTCAGCCCGCCAGGACCCTGCCCTCGCACCCGCGGCGGAACCGAAACGCCCTCTGCCGGAAAGATCTCCGTCTTAGGTCCTGCTCCCGTGTCCTCGTCGCTGATCACAACGGGCGCCATGCTCGGAGGAACAACTGTCGTTACAGCGGACGCTTCGGTCTGCGGAGCCTCGATCACGCGGGCCTGAGGCGCACATGCAGCCAGCAACAGCGCCGCACCTGCGCCAACGACCGCAGGATGCAACCGCGCATACCAAGCGCGCCGCGACATCAACCGACCCCTCAAAGTTCCCGGTCCCCGAAAGCGGACGAATCGAAGTCCGCTCTTCGGCTATGCTGGCCACTCAAGGTTGTTACACGCAAGCGAGGACAATTAATGGGTGCGGGCCGCACCGCTCCGAATAACGCCACCGATCCAAGGCGATCACGTGCGCGGCCGCGCCTTCGCGATACCGATCCGGATTGATTGCGCGTCCTTGCTTGCCACAATGCCCGCCGCGTCGATCCGGTCGATACGCCATCCCGCGAGACGATCGCCCGGCGCCAGTTTCAGGGACGGTGCCCCGCTCCGCTCGACAATGGCGCGCTGTGTCGTTCGATCGGCAACGATTCCAACCACGCGATACTCGGAAAGCTCTCCCTGCGCCGCGCCGGCCGGCGGTAGTGCGCCCATGACGGCCCCCGAGGCGGGATCAGGCTTGCGCCCTGCGTTGAAAAGTGGCCGCGCCCGGATCTCCGCAAACGCCGATGCCGGCGGCATTTCCCGCAAGGACAGCGTTGGCGGTTGACGAATCTCGATGCGCGGCGCGGTGTCGAACAATCCGAACAGCCCGAAGGGCGACGGCAAGAACGCCGCCAACAGCACGGCCACGCCACCGCCGATCGCAACATAGAGCCACCGCGTCAAGGATTGTCCGCCGGTCATGATCCCTGCCTCGTGCTCGCCGAAATCACGATGTCGACGATCAACTTGTTCGGCACGTTCGGCTGAGGTCCGACAGGCACAGCGGCCGCCCATTCTGCATCCGGCTCCCGCACCGACATCTTCTCGACTTTCAACAGTGGCCGCGCCGCGCCGATCGCATGCAGTGCGGCAACGAGCGCCCCTACATCAGCCTCGACGGTTGCTTGCACCGCAACTTCACCACCGGATCCACCGGGCCATTCGGCGATCGTCTCTCCGGTCGCCACCGTCGCGCCCGCGCTCGCAAAGATCCGGTTCACCGACGCTTGTAATTCGGCCACGCTGACGCTCGCCACGCCCTCGAACGCCAGTGCACGCAGCTCGGGATTCGCACTTAGACGCTGCGCCGCAGCCGCTATCCGCGGCTCCGCTTCGACCAACGCCTGAAGCCGCGCCGCCTGACCGCGCAGCATTGCAAGGCGCTCCTCGTGTCGCGATGCCGCCTCCCAAAGCGGCGCACCCACGAAGAGCCAAAGCGCAGTCGCGACGAGGACTAAGAACCCCACTGCCAACCAACGCTGCTGCATCCCGGAGAGAGTCAATCTCATGGCGCCGTTCTCTCAAGACGCATCCCGATCTCGAACCGTTCGACACCGGTTTCGCTCTTGCGCACGACCGGCGAAGCAAACTTCACGTCGCTGAACGACTTTGATCTCTCCAGCAGTCCGATCAAATCCGCTGCATTGCCGGCAAGCCCTGACAGCGCGACGACGTCGCCCTCAAGCCTTAGATCGAGCACGCGCACGCTGTCGGGCAAAACGCGCGTCAGCTCCAAAAGCATGTTGAGCACCGCTGCGGGATCATGTGCATTCGCGCGCGCGACGGGCGCCGTCAGACCCTCAATCTGCTGCCGCATCGCCGCACTGCGCTCCGCCTGTGGCCGCAAAGCCGTGATGCGGCCCTCCCACCGTTCGATCTCGCCCTGCCCGGACTCGCCCCAAGCATAAATCGCCAGCGTCCACACCACGGCAGCGACGAACGCCAAGCCGAGCTTCAGCGTGCGGCTGCGCCGCGAATCCTCCGCGCTTGGCGGCTCGCTCAGGTCGAAGCCCAGTCCTCCGCCGTCCTCGCCTTCGACATCGACAGCCGATGCCGACAGACCGATCGCCCGCAAGCGTTGCTCGATCGGCCGCACGCGCAGCAGCGGCACGATGGCGACATCGACGTTGCTGACGCCCTTTTCATGGTCGTAGCCCGCGACGCGAACGGCCGTTCGCACCGCATCAGCCTTGAACGGCGACAGCCGGTCGACCTGTAGCTCGACCGCTTGGCGCATATGGGCCGCCGACATTTGCGGCAACTCCACCCGCCGCACAATGACATGCTCGCGCGGAAGCAGAATCGTGAGCCGCGACAACGGCGCGCCGTCTGCAAGCTGGAGCATTTGGTCGGCCAGCGCCCCGTCGCTCAAGTGTGTGTCCAGCGGAGCCGCGGCCGCCTCTGCAGTCGCGCGCAGGAACCAGCGATCCGGGCGTACGTAGAGCGTCGCTTGCCGCTTTGCCGGCGACGCCGCGCCCCGCCAAGGGATCAGGTCGAGAAGCGCCTCCCCCCACCACACGAAGAAGCGCCCGGCCAAAGCCGGTACATCGCCAAGCCGCGGAACGCCTAAGTCGACGGTCACCGGATCACGCATGGGGACACCCGAACGTGTCGGCATTGTACAAACACGAGGGGTCTTGCGTAATCCGCGTGCGCACCATGAACAGCGGCCAAGATCGCCCCGCCCCTTCGGGATACGTAACCCGGATCGTCACCAACGCCGGTGCGCCCGATCGATCCTGCCACGCATCGGTCCATACGACGGCACCCCCCTGGTCGCGCACGCCGTAGGCAATCGCGATCGACTCTGCGCCGCTGACCAATGTCTGACTGCGCGTTTCGCCGCCCTTGTTCGCACTTTGCCAGGTGAGCACCAGCCGCCGCACACCTTGCTCGCCATCGACGCGCAAATCGAACCGCGTCAAACCCTCTGCACCAAAAGCGGACGGCGCGCTCGCTGTAAACGCCAGTGCGCTCGCGCTACCGCGAAACAGGTCGAGATCCACCGCAAACGACGGATCGAGCTCCCGCGGCATCGCGCGCTGCAACAACGTGCGAAGGAGGTTCTGCGCGCCCTGCACGCGCTCGATCGCTTCGACTTTCGCCTCGCTCGCCTCCCAAGCCCGCGCCCCGAACTGCACGCCGCTCGATGTCGCGATGGCGATAAAGCCGAGCAAGGCCAGCGCGATGACGAGTTCGAGCAACGAGTAGCCGCTCATCGCGACACCTCCTCGTCGACGAGCAACAAGCGCTCGATCGCAACGCCCTTGCCCCCGCCGGGCCAGCTAACGGTGAGCTTGAGCGTCACGAGTTCCGCCGCCCGCTTCACCTCATCGACCCGCCACGCGAACCTTGTTCCCTCGACCCGGCCCGCGCGGATCTCGCCGACACGCTGGCTCGCGACGATCCCGTCCAAGAGCGACTGCGCGACCAACACGGCTTCTTCCGCTTCGGCCGCGCGGCCGAAAGTGCGGAACCCCGTGCCGATCGCCTCATAGAGCGCAACCACCGTGATCGCGAGCACTGCGAGCGCGACCAAACTCTCCATGATCGTAAACCCACGCTCGCCGGTCATCGCTCGCCTCCGCCCAATCGGCCGGTCAGCGGATCGGCCGTGACCGTGACTTGGCGCGATCCGCGCGCGAGCGTGAGCGTACCCCGGATCGTGCCGTCCCAGGCGATGACGACGCCTTGCGCGGGTTCCGCCCGTACCGCTGTACCCGGCGACAACGCCACCACCTCGCCGTTCGAAACGCCAAGCTCGCTTGCCGCCCCGCCCCGCACGCTCACCGCAATGTCGATCTGCCGATCCAGAGCCTCTTCCCGCAAACGCCGCAGGGCGGTCATCACGGTGCGCGCATCCGCGCTCAGCGTCATGCGATCGACCGATGCCTGAACCGCGGGCGTCGCAACGACCACGATAACGGCCATGATCGCCAGAGCGACAAGCAGTTCCATGAGCGAATAACCGCGCATCATAGCGCCAACTCGTTCGCGGCCATGATACCGCTCACGACCCCGCCCATGATTGCCGCCACCACGAGCCCGAGCACGATCGTCACCGCCGGCAGCAGCAACGCCGACAGCCGATCGAGCTTTGTCTGCACGTCGCGATCCAAGATGTCGGCCGCCTGATCGAGCATCGGCGCGAGCCGCCCCGTCTCTTCGCCAACACCGGCGAACTCGAGCAAAATGCACGGCAGCGCGCCGCTCGCCTCCAACGCCGTCTTCATCGGCTTGCCCTGGCGCACCAGTTCGATCGCCCCCGACAATGTCTGCTTGAGATGCACGTTGCCGACCGCGGCTTGCGCGGTCTCCAAGGCGCGGTTGAGCGGCATGCCGCCTGTCAGCAGCATCGCCACGTTGCGCGCGAACTGCGCCGCATGCATCCCGCGCGGGATATCGAAGAAGAGCCGCGACTTGAGCGACCAGCGCTCGAACGCCACCCGCGCCGCCGGCTGGCGCAGCGCATAAAGCAAACCCAAAAGCGCCGCGGCCGCAACGATCGCCGTGAGCGTGCCGTAACCGTTCAGAAACTGCGAGATCGCAAGCAACACGGCGGCAGGCCACGGCAACGCATCCCCGCTCTGCGCGAACAGCGGCGCCAAGCGCGGCACGACCGTCGTGAATATGATCGTCAGCACAATGAGCATCACGACGACCAAAAGCGCCGGATAGATCATCGCCGATACCGCCCGATCGCTGAGCTCCTTGTTGCGCGTCTCGGCCGCGGCAAGCCGTGTCATGACATCACCCAAGCGGCCGCTCGCCTCGCCCGCCGCCACAAGCTTGCGCATCGGCTCCGGAAAAAGCGCATCCGCCCGCCGCATCGCGGCCGACAATGGCTCGCCCGCCCGCAAGCCCCCAAGCAGCGACTGCACCGCGGCCTTGCTGCGGGCGCGCGACGTCAATCCTTGGAGCGCCGTCAACGCCCGCTCGACACTGAGCCCCGCCTGCAGCAGCGTGCCGAACTCCCGCAGCAACGCCAGCCGCTCGCCAGCCATTCCAAACGCGGGCAAGACGCGCGCCGGTTCCACGACTGCCGTCGAACCGTCGTGCTCGACAAGGCGCACGGGCGTCCGGCCCGAGGCGAGGATACGCTCGACGGCCGCGCTCCGGCTCGGCGCCTCGATCACACCGCGCCCGATCGCGCCGTCAGGACCAGCAGCCTCATACGCAAAACTGGGCACGACACTCCATCCCGCCGCTTCGGTCGAGTTGTCGGCCTCCGCCGTTAATTCTTCCTTACCGGCGTCCGGCCGATCAGGCTTTCCAAGCGCTTGACCATTACGTCCTGCGGCGTCCCGTAAGCGATCGTGTCCACGACCGCGCCCTTCGCGTTGATCAAGAACACCGCCGCCGTGTGATCGAGCGTGTAGTCGCCGCCGTCGAGCGCCACCCGCTCGCGCACCACCTCAAAGGCTTTCGCGACGCGCTCAATATCGCCCATCGGCCCTGTGAACGCACGAACGCGCGTGCCAAAGCTCGAGAAGTAGGACTTCATCGCCTCCGGCGTATCCCGCTCGGGATCGAGCGAAACGAACACCACCTGCACCGCATCGCCGCGCTTACCGATCTTCGCCAAAGCGGCGTCCAATTCCCACACAGTGACCGGACAGATCACCGGGCACTTCGTGAACCCGAAGAACACCGCAAGCGGCCGCCCGGCGAGCTTTTTCCAGGCAACCGCGGCACCTGCCTGATCCGTCAGAACGACGTCGCCGATGCCGCGTCCAAGTTTTACAAGCCCGTCCGCCACAACCGGCGCCGAAACCGACTCGGCCGATGCTGGCCCAGCGGCCACACCTGAAATGGCCAGCACCAAAAGCGCCAGCGAAACAACTACCTGCACGACGACGTTACGCATTCGCTCTCACCACCAGCTTGGCCGAAGCACCGTTGAGGCCAACCCGCCAAAGCCCGGTTATCTTGACACCCCATACTAGCTGCCGCGTCCTGGTTTTGGAACGCAGGCTTGATTCGGCCCGCGTCCGGGGAAAAAGAACAACGGGGGACGTATGTACGACGTTCGGAGCCGGCTCGCCGCAGCCGCACTTGCCGCCACATTTTTGACCGCGCCCGCCCTGGCCGACCGCCTCAGCTTCTCGGGCGGCGCTGAATACTCCGTCGGCGACTACGGCGATCCGGAAGACACGACCGTCTGGTACGAATACGTCTCCGCCCGCTACTCGATGTCGCCTTGGGCGTTCAAGGTGACCCTGCCCTTCCTGCAGATCGACGGCCCGGCGACGGTCACCGACGACGGCGAAGTCGAAGGCGGCGGGGCGACCCGCATGGTTTCCGGCATCGGCGACGTCTCGCTGTCCTCGACCTACACGTTCTCCTGGAAGCCCGAAAAGCTCTACCTCGACCTCACCGGACGCGTCCGCCTGCCGACGGGCGACGAGGACCGCGGCCTGGGCAGCGGCGAGGTCGACTACGCCCTAATCGCGACGCTCGACAAGACGTTTGAAGGCTTCGGCGTCAACGTGAAGGGCGGCCGCCGCTTCCTCGGCGACTCCGCCGGCCGCAACCGACAAGACGGCTGGCTCGCCGGCGTCGGCTTCTCCGTCGATCTCAGCAAGGAGACCGAAATCGGCACCTCGCTCGACTGGCGCGAAGCAGCCTTCGACACCAACCCCGACCCGGCCGACGTCGACATCTACATCCGCCACAGCCTAACGAAGGACCTGCGCCTTAACGTCTATGCGCTGGCAGGCCTCTCCGACGGCAGCCCGAACTTCGGCAGCGGCTTCTCGCTAACCTGGACCGCCTACCGCAGCGAGGACTGACGCCGCAGCTGGCATAGGCGCAACCCGCGGCGCCGTCTGCAACAAACGCGCGCCTTGGGTCGGGGCGCGCGCACCGCTAAGCTCCCCACGCCGCGCCGCCAACCGACACCAACCTGCGCGGGCTCGGAGACAGCCATGACCGCCATCCCATCGACCGCGCTTCAACTTCGCAGCCTTGTCACGAAGGACGGCGAGCTGCAGCTGTCGCTCGCCCGCGTGCCCGTGGCGGAGCCGGGCGCCGATGAAGTGCTCGTGCGCGTCGAAGGTACGCCGATCAACCCCTCCGATCTGGGGCTACTGCTCGGCCCCGCCGACATGAAAGCCGCGCGCGTCACCGGCACGGGCGAGAACGCGGTCGTCTCGGCCCCCGTCGCGCCGCAGTTCATGCGCATGATGGCTCCGCGCGTGGGTCAGTCGATGCCGGTCGGTAACGAAGGCGCGGGCGTCGTCGTGAAGGCAGGCGCCTCCCCCGCCGCGCAGGCGCTGCTGGGCAAAACCGTCGCGATGGTCGGCGGCGCGATGTACGCACAGTACCGCACGATCAAGGCGGCCGAGGCGCTGCAGCTCCACCCCGGCACGACGCCGGCCGAAGGCGCCTCGTGCTTCGTCAACCCGCTGACCGCGCTCGGCATGGTGGAAACGATGCGGCGCGAGGGGCACAAGGCGCTCGTGCACACGGCCGCCGCCTCGAACCTCGGCCAGATGCTGAACAAGATCTGCCTCGCCGACGGCGTGCCGCTCGTCAACATTGTGCGCAGCGCGGAACAGGAAAAACTCCTGCGCGGTATCGGCGCGAAAATCGTGCTCGACTCGACCGCGCCGGGTTTCATGGAAGCCCTGACCCGCGCGCTCGCCGAAACCGGCGCAACGCTCGCCTTCGACGCGATCGGCGGCGGCAAGCTCGCGAGCCAAATCCTGACCGGCATGGAAATCGCAGCGAGCCAAGCGGCCGGCGGCTACAGCCGCTACGGCTCGACGACACACAAGCAGGTCTACATCTACGGCGGCCTCGACACTGGCCCAACCGAACTCACACGATCCTACGGCATGGCCTGGGGCATCGGCGGCTGGCTGCTCACGCCGTTCCTGATGAAAATCGGCGGCCCCGAAGTGAACCGCCTCCGCCAACGCGTCGCCGACGAAATCAAAACAACATTCGCGAGCCACTACACGAAAACGATCTCACTGGCCGAAGCACTGAAACCAGAGATCATCCAAGCCTACGCCAAACGCGCGACGGGCGAGAAGTTCCTGATCAATCCCAACAAATAGCGCCCTGGGCCCGCTGACCTCCGGCCGGCCCTTCCTTTTTCATACACCCGCGGGCGTCACCGCCCGCGGCATGAACGCCCGCGAACGCTGCGGCGTGTCACTCTTGCGTAAGTTCTTGATACGTTCTATATCACTAAAACTTAACAAGAGTCAAGGAAACAATGGTTCGCCCAGACCAGTGCACGCCGCTTGCAGGGCAACCCAACTCGGTATTTCGCCGCGTTCAAGTGCGTTTTCGCCCCCTAACTCTCGGGTACACATGGGGTTGTTCGCTCGAATTCTCGCCGAGTACCCCCTCCCCTTGGGTCGCAAGCGCACGCCCATCGGGGCGAGCCGTGCGCCAGGCCTCGCCGCCCTACCCCGCGTCCAGCGAATACCCGGCCGAGCGCACGGTGCGGATCATGTCCGTCGTCCCCGGCGGGTTGATCGCCTTTCTGAGGCGGCGGATGTGCACGTCGACGGTGCGCAGCTCGATCTCAGCCTCGCGCCCCCACACCGCGTCCTGCAGCTGCACGCGCGAAAACACGCGCCCCGGGTTCTCCATGAAGTGCTTCAGCAAGCGGAACTCCGTCGGCCCGATCTCGATCGCGGCACCCGCGCGCTTCACGCGGTGCGCCACCGGGTCGAGCACCAGGTCGCCGACGGTCAGCACCTCGCCGGCGAGCGCGGGGCGAAGCCGCCGCAGCACCGAACCCACGCGCGCCACCAGTTCGCGCGGCGAAAACGGCTTCGTCAGGTAGTCGTCCGCGCCGGTCTCGAGCCCCCGCACGCGATCGTCTTCCGCCCCGCGCGCGGTCAGCATGATGATGGGCACGCCTGCCGTCGCCTTACCGCGGCGCAACCGCCGGCACACCTCGATCCCGCTCGTGCCGCCGATCATCCAGTCAAGGAGCACGAGGTCCGGCACGTGCTCGGCCGCCAGCAACAACGCCTCGTCGCCGTCACCGGTCGTCACCACGTCATAGCCTTCGCTGCGGAAACGGAACTCCAGCAGCTCGGCCAGAGCGGGATCGTCTTCCACCAGCAACAGGCGCGGCGCGGACATCGCCACTTAGGCCTTTCCGCCGTCGCCGCGCTCCGGCAAGTCGTTGCCGGTCGCCGCGTAGTAGACGAGCTCCGCCACGTTCGTCGCGTGGTCGCCGATGCGCTCCAGATTGCGTGCCACGAACAACAGCTGCGCCGCGCTGCTGATCGACGCCGGGTTCTCCATCATGTGGGAGACGAGATTGCGGAAAATGCTCTCGTAGAACGCATCGACCTTGCTGTCGCGTTTGTGCACCTCGCCAGCGAGCACCGGATCGCGCGCCGCGTAGGCGGTCAAAACGTCGTGCACCATGGCGCCCGCCACCTCCGACATCGCCGGCAGCAGCGTCAGCGGCTCAAACCGCTTGCGCCCTTCGATCTGGCCCACGCGCTTGGCGATGTTCTTCGCATAGTCGCCGATGCGCTCCAGCACGCCCGCGATCTTGAGCGTCGCCACCACCTCGCGCAGGTCGTCCGCCATCGGCGCCCTGAGCGCCAAAACGCGGATTGCGAGCTTGTCGACGTCGACCTCGAGCTTGTCGATCTTCTTGTCGCGCTGGATCACTTCGGCGGCCAGAGTCTCGTCCAACCGCACGAGCGCATCCATCGCCTGCCCGATCGCAAGCTCCACGAGGCCGCCCATCTCCGCAATGAGGCCGCGCAGCCGCGTGATGTCTTCGTCGAACGCCTTGACGGTATGATCTGCCATCGTCGTTTCCTATCCGTAACGGCCGGTGATGTAGTCTTTGGTGCGCACTTCGCGCGGGTTCGTAAAAATGTCGGACGTCGCGCCATACTCGACCATTTTGCCCAAATGGAAGAACGCCGTGCGCTGCGACACGCGCGCGGCCTGCTGCATGGAGTGCGTGACGATCACGATCGCGTAGCGCCCTTTCAGCTCCGAGATCAGCTCCTCGATCCGCGCCGTCGCAATCGGATCAAGCGCCGAACATGGCTCGTCCATCAAAATGACTTCCGGGTCGACCGCGATCGCCCGCGCGATGCAAAGCCGCTGCTGCTGCCCGCCGGACAGCGCGGTCCCGCTGTCGGAGAGCCGGTCTTTCACTTCGTCCCAAAGCCCCGCCTTGCGCAGCGACTCTTCGACCATGCCGTCGAGCTCGCTCTTGGCAGCGGCAAGACCGTGAATCCGCGGCCCATACGCGACGTTTTCGTAGATCGATTTCGGAAACGGGTTCGGCTTTTGAAACACCATGCCGACACGCGCGCGCAGCTGCACGACGTCCATGCCGGAGGTGTAGATGTTTTGCCCGTCGAGCTCGATCTCGCCCATCACGCGGCAGGTCGCGATCGTATCGTTCATCCGGTTCAGCGTGCGCAGGAACGTCGACTTGCCACAGCCCGACGGCCCGATGAACGCGGTCACGTGCTCGGTCGGGATGTCGATCGAAATGTCGTCGATCGCCTTCTTCTCGCCGTAGAAGACGCTGACGTTGCGCGCGGTCATGCGGGGTTTGGCTGACATCACCAGCGTTTCTCAAATCGGTTGCGGAGATAGATGGCGATACCGTTCATGACGAGCAGGAACGCCAGAAGCACGATGATCGCGGCCGACGTGCGCTCCACGAAGCCGCGGCTCACCTCGTCCGACCACAGGAAGATCTGCACCGGCAGCACGCTCGACGGCGCCATGATGCTCTCCGGCGGCGTCGCCACGAACGCGCGCATGCCGATCATGAGAAGCGGCGCCGTCTCGCCCAGCGCGCGCGCCATTCCAATGATCGTGCCCGTCAAGATACCGGGCAGCGCCAGCGGCAGCACATGATGCAGCACCACCTGCACGCGGCTCGCACCGACCGCCAGCGCCGCATCGCGGATCGACGGCGGCACGGCCTTGATCGCATTGCGTCCGGAAATCACGATGACGGGCATGGTCATGAGCGCCAGCGTCATCCCGCCCACGAGCGGCGCCGAACGCGGCAAACCCATAAAGCTCAAGAACACCGCCAAACCCAAGAGCCCAAAGATGATCGACGGCACAGCCGCCAGATTGTTGATCGAAACCTCGATCATGTCGGTCCAGCGGTTCCGCGGTGCGTATTCTTCCAGATAGATCGCCGCCATCACGCCCACCGGGAACGCCAGCAACAAGGTCACCAGCATCGTGAGCATCGACCCTTTGAGCGCACCCCAGATCCCCACCTGGCCCGGATCGCTCGCGTCGGAGCGCGTCAGGAAGCCGATGTCGACAGCGCTGAACGCAGTATCCTTCGCGGCAAGCTCCGCATACCGCGCACGCAACGCCGGCGTACCCTCGCCGCGTGCGGCGGCGCTCAACTCGTCGGACGCCGCAACCGAAATCACGGTCTTACCCGACAGCAACGCCGGATCGGCGATCAGCGCCTCGCGCACGTCGAGCCACGCGTTCTCGGAAATCAGCTGTCGCCCGTCCGGACCGAACGCGCGGCCCGCCGCAAGCGCGACCGCCTCTTCAAGCCCCGCTCCGCTGAGCGCCTTCGCAGCATCGCTCCCGCGCAGCCGCGCCTCGTCGACGGTGAGACCCAGCTCCGGAAAGTCGAGCGGCAAAGCCACCTCGGTCCGCATGAAGCCGCCAAGCCCGCTCGACGTCATCGCGTAAAGGAGGACCGCCAGGAACAGCGCCGACACCGTGATTGCCGCAAGCCCCAGCGCGCGAAAACGCCACTCGGACGCATAGCGCGCCTTCAACTGCGCCGCGCGTGCCGGCGACGACCAATCCGTGGGCTGGCGGCGCGCGTTACTCATAGGCTTCCCGGAACCGTTTGACGACGCGTAGCGCCACGACGTTGAGGCCCAAAGTCACGATGAAAAGCACCGTACCCAAAGCAAACGCCGAAAGCGTCGCCGGATGATCGAAGCTCTGCTCGCCGGTCAGCATCTGAACGATCTGGTACGTCACCGTCGTCATGCTGTCGAATGGGTTCAGCGACAGGTTCGCCGCAGCGCCCGCGGCCATCACGACGATCATCGTCTCGCCGATCGCGCGGCTCACGGCAAGCATGATGCCGGCCACGATGCCAGGCAGCGCCGCCGGGATCAGCACACGCTTGATCGTCTCCGACGTCGTCGCGCCCATGGCAAGCGAACCGTCGCGCATCGCCTGCGGCACGGCGGCGATGCTGTCGTCGGCCATCGACGACACGAACGGAATAATCATGATCCCCATGACAAGGCCGGCGGCCAGCGCACTCTCCGTCGACGCGTTCGCCAAGCCGAGCATCAACGCAAAGTCGCGCACCATGGGCGCCAGTGTCAGCGCCGCGAAATAGCCGTATGCAACCGTCGGAATACCGGCCAGGATCTCAAGCAGCGGCTTCATCCACTTGCGCACGCGCGGCGACGCATATTGCGTGAGATAGATCGCGCTCATCAGCCCGAGCGGGATCGCCACGATCATCGCGATCACCGCACCGATGAACAGCGTACCCCAGAACAGCGGTATCGCCCCGTAGGTCTTGCCTGTATCGGGCCCCGGCGGCGCAAGCGGATCGGGAGACCACTGCAGCCCAAACAAGAAGTCCACCGGCGAGACGATCGCAAAAAAGCGTCCTGTCTCGAACAACAGCGAAGCCAGAATGCCGACGGTCGTCAAAATCGCGACCAACGAGGCGAGCAACAGCACCGTCATCACCACGCGCTCCACGCGCGTTCGTGCCGTGAAGTCCGGCCGCACCCGCAAGAAGCCGAACGCGCCGCCGAGAAAGCCGACGATCACGGTCAACGTCGCACCGATCGCGCCGTAATACGTCATGGCCGAGCGGATCGGACCGACCATTTTGTCGGCGAGCGGATTGAACGCGGCCGCCTGCGTGCCTTGCGCGATACGCAACGCCTCGGCAAGCACCGCGTCCCGCTCCATATCCATGAGCGGCAACCCAGCCGCCGCGGCATTACCGAGCGCCGCTTGCATCACCATCCCCGGCGACACCGCGCTCCAGACCGCCGCGAAAACGAATGCGGGGATCACCGCCCACAGCGCCGCGTACCAGCCGTGATACGAAGGCAACGAGTGAACCTTACCCTTCGCCGCCGTCCGAAAGCTCCACGCCCGGGCCCGCGCGGCAAGCCACGCGATGAGCCCGAGCCCAAAGACCAACAGAAAGAGAACGACCGGCGCCACCGCGGTCCCCTACTTCAACTGCGCCGGATCGAGCAGCGTCATCGCTTTCGCGACTTCGGCGTTCGCCGCGCGCACGTCGTCCGGCGCGACCACCATGCCTTGCCGCTTGAGATACCCGTCAGGCCCCCATGCTTTCGCAAACTCGGCCGCATAGTCCTTCAGACCTTTGATCGCGTTCAAATGCGCGCTCTTCACGTAGATGTAGAGCGGCCGCGCTCCGGGATAAGAGAAGTCCGAGATCGTCTCATAGGTCGGCGTCACACCGGCCATCGGCACGCCCTTCAGCTTGTCGGTATTCTCCTCAAGGAACGAGAAGCCGAACACGCCGATCGCCTGCGGATTCGCAGCGATCTTCTGCACGATCAGATTGTCGTTCTCGCCGGAGTCGACATAGGCGCCGTCCGAACGCACTTCCGTGCACGTCTTCTTGTGCGCAGCCTTGTCCGTGTCCTTCAGTGCCTTCATCGCCGGATCGCTCTCGCAACCCTTCGTCAAAATGAGCTCCGCCAGTGCATCGCGCGTACCCGACGTCGACGGCGGGCCGTACACCAGGATCGGAATCGCCGGCAGCGCCGCATTGACGTCGCTCCAATTCTTCGCGGTGTTCGGCTGACCGAACGGATTGGCCGCAAGCGCCTTATAGACCTCGACCGGGGTCAACTCGATCTTCGGACCCTCGGTCGCTTCCGCGAACGCGATGCCGTCGAGCCCGATCTGAATCTCGACCACATCTTTGACGCCGTTCGCCGCGCACTCGTCGTACTCGGACTTCTTCATCCGGCGCGACGCATTCGCGATATCGGGGTGCGCAACGCCAACGCCGGCGCAAAAGAGCTTGAAGCCGGCGCCCGTACCCGTCGACTCGATGATCGGCGACTTCATCGCCGGATCGGTCTTGGCGAGCGCCTCGGCCACAGCCTTCCCGAACGGATACACGGTCGACGAGCCGACCGCGCGGATTTGGTCGCGCGAGGGCGCGGGACCGGAGCCTCCGCAGCCGGCAAGGCCAACGCTCGCGGCCAGCGCGAGGCCGAGCACAACAGTCCTGTTCATAGGAAGTCATCCTTGGGTTTTGTGCAGCCGCGAGATTCGCGCTGCCAGGGATCGTATGAGACAGTTTCGTTACACTATTGTGACAACGCCTCAACCCGCGGAAACGCAACGGCAACGGTCGTCCCCAGACCAAGATCACTATGGATATCGAGCTGCCCGCGGTGCCGTTCGGCGATGTGTTTGACAATGGCAAGACCCAGGCCCGTGCCCCCCGACGACCGGCTACGCCCGGGATCCGTCCTGTAAAACCGTCGCGTCAGATGGGGCAGATGCTCCCGCGCAATGCCCGGCCCTTTGTCGGCGACGCGCAGCACGATCTTCCCGCTCTCCTCGACGACGCTGACCGATACCGGCTGCCCTGGGTCGCCGTATTTGAGCGCGTTGTCCACAAGATTGCGCACCAACTGCTCAAGCTGCCGCCGGTCCCCAGCGATCACAGCGCTTTCGGTCGCGACGTCGACCGTCACCCGGCCGGCGCCTCGCCCCGCCTGCAGGTCCTTCGCCACCGTTCCCGCGACACGGCCCAGATCCACCCAGTCCCGCGGCACGTCGTGCTTCTCCGCCTCGATCCGCGAGAGCGACATCAAATCCTCCACAAGCGCATGCATGCGCCGCGCTTCGGTTTCCATGATGCCCAAGAACTTTGTCCGCGTTGGCGCATCGACCTCCGTCTCGCGAAGCGTCTCCAGATAGCCGATCACCGATGCCAATGGCGTACGCAACTCGTGGCTCGCGTTGGCGACGAAATCCGTGTGCGCACGCGAAACGTCCGCTTCCGCGGTTCGATCGTCGAGCTCGATGAGACCGAACCGCTCGTCGATCCGCGCGCACCGCACCTGCCAAACGCTACCTGCGCCAAGTAACCCGTGAATTGTTACCGGCTCGGCGTTTCCGCTCGACAGCGCATCGATCGCTTGCGGATGACGAAGCGCAAGGCGTGCATCTTGTCCGACAATATGCCGGCCCAGCGCGTCCCGTGCCGCTTTGTTGGCAACGACGATCCGCTCGCGATCGAGCAGCAGCACGGGCGCACCGAGCGATTCGATGAACGGCGCGATCGCTTCATGCGAGATGGCGGTCGCCCGCTCGCGCTGGCTTTCGAAGGCCGGCTCCGGCCGCGCGAGCCACAGCGTTCCGATCCACACAACCGTCACGCCGAGCACCAGCCAAAGACTCACGCCCGCAAGCGCCATCGCCATGCCGGCCGCAACAGCAATCCCTAGTCCCGTGAGTGGCATCTCTCGCCCGTTCTGTGCGGCGCAGTCATTCCCGCAACGCGATGGCATTGCAAGATGACACTTCCGTGACAGGGCGAGCGGCCACCGCTACGGCCAGCGAATCTGCACTAGCGGCAGCAACCCGAAGACAACTTGCCCCACCAAGCCCAACGCATGGCTCGCCTCCGCATAAAGCGCAAAGTGTTCCCCCAGTGAACGACCGGCGAGGCCGACGCCGAGAGCCGCTTCCGCCGCCATTAAAAGCAGGAACGCGACCGCACCCATGACCACGCGCGGGGACACCACAGCCGGAACGGCGAACCAAAGCACCGCACGGCGACAGGCAACCCACGAGACCGCCAAGATGAGCGGCAACTCGATCGCGACCGCCGCAAGCCGCATCTCCGGCGCATCGCCGGTCAGCACAGCACGTGCCGACCCGAACACGAAGCCCGCCGCAAACACGATCGCAAAGTAAACGGCACCAGCGCCGATCATTGAGGTCATTGCTACGGGCTTGCCAAACCGTAGCTCGCGGAGCAAGCCCGCCTTCGCCCAAGGGGGCTTCGGCGCGCAGCCTTCGCTCCCTTCGCGGGCGCAAGGCTGGCGGATGGGGTGAGATTCGAACTCACGGAGGGCGTAACCCTCGCCGGTTTTCAAGACCGGTGCCTTAAACCACTCGACCACCCATCCCGCTCATGCTGCGGGCGCGAGATGTAGCATTGGCGCAAGAGCGAGAAAAGACCGACGACGCCTTCGCGGATGCGGCAAAACTGAGGCCGGCGGCTATCGAAAGCATGCTGCACGTGCGCTTGTCACACGGCGCATGCTCCACGATCATTTGTGAACTCGACTGTCGCCATTCTGGTGTAAATTGACGCAAATCAGTGCCGTGCCTATGTGCGTTCGCCGACGCTTTCGCACACGCTGCAAGCAGACGATGAGATCTGCAACGGCACCATGGGAGATACGAATGCCCGACTCTGCAATCACCTCCTACAATACGCTCCGGCCGATCGTCGTCCGCACGATCCGCGAAGCATTTGACGACGCCGTCAAAGAAATCGAACAGCGCCGCGGTGCGCTACCGGAGTGCGAACGCGCAAAAATCGCGCACCACTTGGTCGAGATGGCCAAGCACGGCGAATGCAGCTTCGAGCGCCTGCGTGGCGCCGCAATCGAAGCCGTCCCGCTCTAGGCTTCTCCACGTTTAGGAGCGCTTGCTCGCGCGTATCGGCGCGTGGGACACTGGCGCGCATGGTCCGCGTACTCATCGCAGCTATCGTCGCCCTCGCCGCCGCCCTCTCGGCTGGCGCCAGCGGCCTCGACCGCATCGAAAAGCCGCCAGTGGGTTGGCGCGGCCCGGTCTTCAAACCGCGCTTCGATTTCCCGAAGGCCATCAAAGCCGAACCCCGCCCGTGGACGGCAATCAGCTTCCGCAAGGAACCGGAGCGCTATCTGAGTGTGTTGCTCGCCTACGCGCTCGAAGGCCAAGACCACGCACACTGGCGTCTTCGCGCGAACAAAGCGCGCCGCTGGTACCACGTTCCGTGGCTGGGCCCGGGCGCGAACGGCCGCGAGTTCATCCACGGCCTAACGCGCGCGCGAGACTTCGCGCCCGGCGAACTCAGCCCAACTCAGACGGGATGCCGCCAGAACTGGGCGCTCGCGTTCTACAACGACATCGGCGGCAAAACGCTTCGCGCCGTATGGGGGCAAGGAAAGCGCGCCCCGGACTTAAGCGCCCTTCCCTTCGACGACGGCACCGTAGCCGTGAAGCTTGTGTTCACCGAGGCCACGGCACTTGACGACCCGAAACTCGCCGGCGCCCCGGAACTCAAGGCCAACATCCACGTTGCGCCGCATAGTTCCAACTGCGCCCCGGCCACCACGCCGTCGGGTAAGCCTACAGCGCGCGCGCCACGCACATTGCGGCTCATCCAAGTCGACCTCGCGGTGCGCGAGGATCGCGCAAGTTACAAGACCGGCTGGGTGTTCGGCAGCTTTCGCTACGACGGCACGATGCCCGGCCGCGATCCGTGGAGCAGACTCGTGCCGCTCGGCCTCATGTGGGGCAACGATCCGCAACTTGGCGACGCCGACGCGGCCACAGGAGCAGCACCACGCCAATCGATCGTGTTCGCAGCCGGAACAGGGTTCGGCCGCGGAGGCCGCATGAACGGCATCGTCGATGAACGCAGCTCCGCCTGCTCGTCCTGCCACATGGCCGCGCAATGGCCGACGGTGGCAGCGATGACGCCGCCGCCGTCCTGGACCGACGCGAAGTGTTGGTTCCGCAACCTCGACGCCCGGTACGCATTCGGCTACCCGCCCGGCTTCAAAGGCGGCTGCGCCGACCCCGCAGCGCTCGACAAAATCCGCGCCCTCGACTTCTCGCTCCAACTCACGATCGCACTCCGCAACTGGAGCCTAGAGCGCACGAAGAACGGCGCACCAGCCCACACGCGCATCGGTACACTAAAACGCCGGGGCGACGAGCTCTTCGTCGACGGCCATAAGAGCATCGCGCTCAAGCGCTAGCGTTTGCGTCTCGTCTTCGGCGCTAAGAGCGGTAACTCACGCGGCACAACCGTCTTGCGGGTAGGTTTCGCCTTCGCCCGGCCCTTGATCGCAGCCTCGTAAGCCCGCCGCGCCCAATCCGCCAACTCGTCCGTGTCGTCGAGCAAGCGCGCCGGCACTTCGAGATAGCTCATCGCAATCGTGTCGCCACGCTTGCTTTCGAACACGAACGGCTTCGATCCCTCGCGCTCGAACAACGGACGTGTTTCGTCGTTGGCTTTCAGATAGATGCGCTCGTCCGCAATCAGACCGAACATCTGATCTTTGAAGTAAATCCCGGCGCCGCCGAACATCAGCTTAATTTTGACCTCGCCGAACGGCGCAAAGAGATCCGTGACATAGTCCCGGAACTCGGCGCTGACCGCCACTACTGCACCGCGGCCTTTAGCGCCACGGATTCGCCGCAGCCGCAGGCGCTCGTTTGGTTCGGGTTGTTGAACACAAAGCGCGCCTGCAGCTTGTCGCGCACGAAATCCATCTCGGTGCCGATCAGAAACAAGATCGCCTTCGGGTCGATCAGAATCCTGACACCCTTGTCCTCGACGACCTCGTCGAGCGGGTTTTGTTTCTCGGCATAGTCCATCGTGTAGGACATGCCCGCGCACCCCGCGTTCTTAAGCCCCACACGAATCCCGACCACGGGCGTCTCCGCCTTCGCCATCGCGGCCTTCACCTGCTCGGCGGCGGCATCGGTCAGACGCAGCGCCTTCGGTCGTTCGCGACGGGGTCTTGGAGTTGCTTCGCTCATAAGCCGAATCTGGTCCTAGAACATGTTCAATTCAAGCTTGGCTTCTTCCGACATTCGTTCCGGCGTCCACGGCGGGTCGAAAACCATGTTGACCGTCACCTCACCGATGCCCGGCACCTTGGAGACGGCATCCTTGACCCAGCCCGGCATCTCGCCCGCGACCGGGCACGCCGGCGCCGTCAACGTCATGTCGATCGTGATGTCCTTTTTGTCGGACACATCGATCTTGTAGATGAGCCCCAGCTCGTAAACGTCCACCGGAATCTCCGGATCGAACACGGTCTTGAGTTCGCGGATGAGTGCCTGCGTCAGCTCTTCGAGCTCCTCCGGCTTCAAAGCCCCGCTCTCGAGCGGCAATGGCAATTGCGTGTTCATGCGAAGATCGCCCGAGCCTTATGCAGAGCCTCGATCAAAACATCGACCTCAGCCCGCGTATTGTAAAAAGCAAACGACGCCCGCGCGGTCGCGGGCACGCCAAGCCGCTCCATCAGCGGCTGCGCGCAATGGTGTCCCGCGCGCACCGCCACCCCGTGGCGGTCGACCACCGTCGCCACGTCATGCGCGTGCGCCCCATCCATCGTGAACGAGATGATCGAACCCTTCCCCGGCGCCTGACCCTGGATCCTGATCCAGTTCAACGCCGCGAACCGCGCGGTCGCATAGTCGAGCAGGTCGTGCTCCTGCGCCACGAGCTCGGCGCGGTTGAACGAACGGATATAGTCGATGGCAGCACCCAGGCCCACGGCTTCGATGATCGGCGGCGTGCCCGCCTCGAACCGCTGCGGCAAGCCTCCGTACGTGATGTGATCCTTGAAAACTTCATCGATCATCTCGCCGCCGCCACGAAACGGCGGCAGCCGCTCGGCCCACTCGCGCTTCATATAGAGGAAGCCGATGCCGGTCGGCCCGTAGAGTTTGTGCCCTGTGCCGACATAGAAATCGCATTCCAGGAACTGTACATCGATCGCTTGGTGCACCGACGCCTGACAGCCATCGAACAGCACCGGTATGCCGCGCGCATGCGCCGCGCGCGCGATCGCCTTTGCCGGCGTCACGGTCCCCAGCACATTCGACATATGCGTGACCGCAACGATCTTCGTCCGCGGCGAAAGCAACGCCTCGAACGCCGCAAGATCGAACCCGCCGTCGTCCCGGATCGGCGCCCAGCGGATCACCGCCCCTTTGCGCTCGCGCAGGAAATGCCACGGCACGATGTTCGAATGATGCTCCATCTCCGAGAGCACAATCTCGTCGCCCTCGCCGATGGATTGACCCAGCGAATTCGCAACGAGATTGATCGCGTCCGTACCGCCGCCGGTAAAGACGACTCGATTGACGGCGGGTGCGTTGATGAACGAGCGCACCTTCTCGCGCGCAGCCTCGTAAGCCTCGGTCGCAGCGTTCGATAGCGCATGCAATCCGCGATGCACATTGGCGTAGGAGCCCCGCATCATCTCCGTCATCGCATCGATCACGGCCTGCGGCTTCTGCGCCGACGCTGCGTTGTCGAGATAGACGAGAGGCTTCCCGTTCACCTGCCGCTGCAGGATCGGAAAGTCTGCACGAACCTGGGCGATGTCGAAAGCGCGCGTCATGACAACGCCCCCGCGACCACCGCCATACGCGCCGCAAGCCAAGCCTCGACGGAGGCGCGATAGGGATCAGGCAACCGCTCCGTCACCTCACCCAGAAACGCGCCAACCAACATGTTGCGCGCTTCTTGCTCGGGGATACCGCGTGCGCGCAGATAGAACAGCTGGTTCGCATCAAGCGCGCCCACCGCAGCCCCATGCCCGCACTTCACGTCGTCCGCGAAAATTTCTAGCTCGGGCTTTTGGTCGATCTCGGCGTGCGGCGTCAGCAGCAGCGCGCGCGACATCTGATGACTGTCGGACTTCTGCGCCTCCGGCTTCACGATCACCCGCCCTTGGACGACGCCGTGTCCGCTGCCCGATGCGACACCCTTGGCAAGGATGCGGCTCGTCGTGTGCGGCGCCTCGTGCACCACTTCCAATGTGAAGTCCGTATGCTGCCCCTCTCCCGCGGCGTAGGCGCAAGCGTGTGCAAAAGCGGCGCCCGGCCCTGTCAGCCTTGCGGTCGCCTGCTGACGTGCGAGCGCAGCGCCGGACGACGCCCCGATTCCCCGATACGATGCATCGCGAGCAACGTCGATGCTATCCGCGCGCACGACAACGCCCGCACCCTCGCTCGCCGTCACCCGCAGGTGCCGCAGCCGCGCGCCACGCTCCAAGCTGATCGCTGTCACGGTGCTCGCAAAGCTCGCCGTCGCCCCGCCGTCGTCAACCTCAACCAGCGTAAGCTCGGCACCCTCCTCCAAGGCGATCACGTTGCGCGTATGCGCCATCGCCGCTTCGTTCAAGGACGAACGCAGCAACACCGGCAGTTGCACCTGCATCCCCTTACCCACGCGGATCAGCGCACCGTCGCTCGCAAAGGCGAGATTCAGGTTCTCGACTGCATCGGCCGTCGGCTGCAACCACTGCCTCAGCCACAGCGAAGGCATCGCCAACGCCTCGGCCAAACTGATCACCTCAAGCCCATCCGGCAGATCATCCGGCACAGCGCCCACTTTGCCGCCGACCAAGTGCAAGCGGTGCGCCCGTAGCCCCTCGAACACGTCGGGACCAGCAACGCCCTGTCCCGTCGCCAGATCGAGCCCCCACGGAACCTTGTTCCTGAAGTCGGTGTACTTCCACGCCTCGACGCGTCTGTGCGGCAGCCCATCGCGCGTGACACGGTTGAGCGCCTCCGCGCGAAGCGGCTGCAACCACGACGCACCCGGAAGCTGCGCACGCACCTTCGAGAACAGCGCGACCAGCGCGCTTTCCGGCGTCACGTCCATGGTGGTCTCAACCGCCGCCATCAAGCCGCCTTCACGATTTCGTCGTACCCGCGCTTCTCAAGCTCGAGAGCAAGCTCCGGCCCACCCGACTTCGCAATGCGTCCAGCAGCCAGCACATGCACCCGGTCCGGCACGATATGATCGAGCAGCCGCTGATAGTGCGTGATCACGAGGAAGCTGCGGTCCGGCGCCCGAAGAGCGTTCACGCCGTTCGAAACGACTTTCAACGCATCGATGTCGAGGCCAGAGTCCGTCTCATCCAGGATTGCAAGCCGCGGCTTGAGCATCGCCATCTGCAGCACTTCGTTGCGCTTCTTCTCGCCGCCTGAGAATCCGACATTCACGGCCCGCTTCACCATTTCGTCGGACATCTGGAGCTTCTCGCGCTCTTCCTTGAAGCGTTTGAGGAACGTCACCGCGTCCAGTTCAGCCTCGCCCCGCGCCTTCAACTGCGCATTCAAAGCGGTGCGCAGGAAGTTGATCGTGGTGACACCCGGTATCTCCACCGGATACTGCATCGCCAAGAAGATGCCCGCCGCCGCCCGTGCCTCGGTGTTCAACTCAAGGAGATTCTGCCCCCGGAACACGACGCTACCCTGGGTCACCTCATAGCCAGCACGGCCGGCCAGAACGTAGGACAGCGTCGACTTGCCGGAACCATTCGGCCCCATGATCGCGTGCACCTCGCCTTCGCCGAGCGAAAGCGTGAGCCCCTTCAGAATCTTCTTGCCGTCGACCGTGACGTGCAGATCGTTGACTTCAAGCATCATCCCAATTGCCCTTATACGGACCAACCTCGCGCCCTTTGCGGCGGAACAGGTTGCCGATGAAAAACGCCACGGCTGACGCGGCACCCACGATCAGCGCCACCACCAGCAGCGTCGACGCGACGATCGCGATGAGCGCCAGAACGGCCACCGCCACGGCAAGCACGCCAGCAGCACTCAACCAGCCGCGCCACCCGCGCGGCTTGAAATACGCCCAGTTGATCGTCACCCGAGGCAAGTCGCGCGGATCGGTCATCTCAAACGCTCCTCCTGGGACCGCGGGCGGCCCCGCCCGCTCTTCCAGCGTTGGCGCCGCACAGATCCAGAAAGTAAGAGCGGGCGAGGCCGCTCGCGGTCCCAGGAAGGATCATCCCACACTCCCTTCCAGGCTCACGCCGATCAGCTTCTGCGCTTCGACGGCGAACTCCATCGGCAGGTTCTGCAAGACCTCGCGGCAGAAGCCGTTGACGATCAGCGTCACCGCTTCCTCGGCCGGGATCCCGCGCTGCAGGCAGTAGAACAACTGGTCGTCGCTGATCTTGGACGTCGTCGCTTCATGCTCGAACTGCGCCGTCGGATTGCGTGCCTCGATATAGGGCACGGTATGCGCGCCGCACTTCGCGCCGATCAACAGCGAGTCGCATTGCGTATAGTTGCGCGCGTTATCGGCTTTCGCATGCGCGCTCACGAGCCCGCGATACGTGTTCTGCGCCTGACCGGCGCTGATCCCTTTCGAGATGATGCGCGAACGCGTGTTGCGGCCCAAATGCACCATCTTCGTACCGGTATCGGCCTGCTGATGATGGTTCGCGATCGCGATCGAGAAGAACTCCCCGACCGACTCGTCGCCGCGCAGGATGCAACTCGGATACTTCCAAGTGATCGCCGAGCCCGTCTCGACCTGCGTCCAGCTGATCTTCGACCGCGCGCCCCGGCAGTCGCCGCGCTTCGTCACGAAATTGTAGATGCCGCCCTTGCCGTTCTCGTCGCCCGGATACCAGTTCTGCACCGTCGAATACTTGATCTCCGCGTCGTCCAACGCGACGAGCTCCACCACCGCCGCATGCAGCTGGTTCTCGTCCCGCATCGGCGCGGTGCAGCCTTCGAGGTAGGAAACGTAGGAGCCCTTATCCGCGATGATCAGCGTGCGCTCGAACTGCCCCGTCTCCGCCTCGTTGATGCGGAAATAGGTCGAAAGCTCCATCGGGCAGCGCACGCCCGGCGGCACATAAACGAACGACCCGTCGCTGAACACGGCCGAATTCAGCGTCGCGTAGAAATTGTCCGTCACCGGCACGACGGAGCCCAAATACTTCCGCACCAGCTCCGGATGCGTCTGCAGCGCTTCCGAAATCGGGCAGAAGATCACGCCCGCCTCCTTCAGCTTGCCCTTGAACGTCGTCGCGACGGAGACGCTGTCGAACACCGCGTCCACCGCAACGCCCGCAAGCAGCTTCTGCTCGGTGAGCGGAATGCCGAGCTTCTTGTACGTCTCAAGCAACTTCGGATCGACCTGATCCAAACTCTCGAGCTTCGGCTTCGCCTTCGGCGCCGAATAGTAATAGGCGTCCTGAAAGTCGATCGGCGGATACTGCACCTTCGCCCACTTCGGCTCCCTCATCGCTTGCCAGCGCTCGAACGCGGCAAGCCGCCACTCCAGCATCCACGCCGGCTCGTTCTTCTTGGCCGAGATGAAACGGACGATGTCCGCGGAAAGCCCCTTCGGCGCCTTCTCGCTCTCGATATCGGTGACGAAGCCGTACTTGTAGCGATCGCCTGCGCGGGCGGTGACGGCGTCTATCGTTGCTTGTTCTGCCATCGCGCCCTCATGCCGCCGCGCGCGCTTCGGCGCGCTTGACGATTCTGATCCATGCCTCCGCGAACGCGTCCAAGTCCTGCTCGCGCGTGTTCCAGCCAAAGCTCACCCGGATCGCGCATGCGGCGAGCGCTGGCTCCACACCCATCGCGGTCAGCACGTGGCTCTGCGTCACCTTGCCGGACGAGCACGCCGCCCCCGCACTCACCGAGAACCCGTCGAGATCGAGCGCTATCACCATGTTTTCCGCCGGCACGCCTGGCGCAGCGACGCAGACCGTATTCGCCAAGCGCTCGGCTTCCGCTCCAAACACCACGGCGCGCGGCACTGCGCTCGACAGCTTGTGCTCAAGCGCTGTGCGCCAGCCAGCATTGAGCCGGCTGCGTTGCGCCGCTTCCACCGCCGCGCCGAAGCCGGCGATAGCGGCGACATTTTCGGTCCCGGCCCGCCGCCCGAACTCTTGGCCCCCGCCGCGAATTTGCGACGCAAGCGGCACACCGGAACAAACGACAAGCGCCCCGACACCTTGCGGTCCGCCGAGCTTATGCGCGTTGAACGACAGATAATCGGCGCGGAGCGCGCCAACGGCGACATCGACTTTCCCGACCGCCTGCACCGCGTCGCAGTGGACGAGCGCACCGGCAGCACGCGCAAGCGCAGCGGCTTCCGAAACCGGTTGGATGACGCCAGTTTCGTTGTTCGCCGCCATCACCGAGACAAGCGCGCGCCCCCTGCCTTCGTTCAACAAACTGCGTAGTGCCGCCAAATCGACAACACCCGCGGACGTCGCGGGACACACAGCCACACGCAACCCCGGCACGGTCTCCTCGCACAACACCGCGGTCGCACGCACGGACTCATGCTCGATGGCCGACACGATAAGCCGCGTGATACGCGCGCCCGCCGCCGCCGCGCCCTGCACCGCGCCGCGCAGCGCAAGGGCATTGGATTCCGACCCGCCACTCGTAAAGATCACGTCGTCGGCAGCCGCGCCGACGGCATCCGCCACCTGACGCCGCGCCCGCTCGATCGTCGCGCGCGCGCCACGCCCGTCCGCGTGCACCGAAAGCGCGTTCCCGGGCGCATCCAGCGCCGCAAGCATCGCCGCCCGCGCTTCGGAGCGCAGTGGCGACGTCGCGTTATGGTCGAAATAGACGCGCATCGTCAGGCCGCCACGTGCTCCTTGGCACCATTCGTGTGCTCATGTTGCCGGCTCATGCCAAGGACCCGCTTGTTAACGACATCCGCAAGCGTAACCGCATTCAGAAAGATATGAATCTGCCGGCCAAGCTCTTCCCACAGATCGTGCGTAATGCAGCGGCCCTGTTGCCCCGTGCAGCCGCGCGGCGACCCAAGATCGCACCGCGTCGCTTTGATGGGCTCGTCGACCGCCAGCATGATGTCGGCGATACGCGTTTCCTCCGGTGAGCGCGCCAAGCGATAGCCACCCCCGGGCCCGCGCGCGCTGACGACGAGCCCGCCACGCCGCAACCGCGCAAACAACTGCTCCAGATAGGAGAGCGAAATCTCCTGCCGCTGGGCGATCTCATTCAACGCCACCGGTTTGCCGTTCGCGTTGCGCGCCAGATCGACCATCGCCATGACGGCATATCGGCCCTTGGTGCTCAGATTCACCGCGCCAATCTCCTCTTCTCTAAGGGCGCCCAGGCGGCTGGCCCACCCATGCGGGATTTTCTTGCTTTTTCGCCTAGGACCCGTGGTAGAAAGCGCGCCCAATCGCTTTCCGCCGCGCGATATAGATTTCCCGAGTGCAGTGGTCAAGTATTCTGCCGCGGATTTCCGCAACCCGCGGCTAATCCATTGGACTGGAAGCCTTTTCGAGCGGCGCCTCTGGACCCCACATCCCGAGACTGCGAATCGGAAATACGTGCCGAAACTAGAGGTGAGCCCGAATGCCTGACGTGATTTTCGCCGGACCTGCCGGGCGCCTAGAAGGCAAATACCAGCATCAGAAGCACAAGTCGGCACCGATCGCACTCATCCTGCACCCGCACCCGCAGCACGGCGGCACGATGAACAATCCCGTCTCGTACGAGATGTTCTACTGCTTCCAGCGGCGCGGCTGCTCGGTGCTACGCTTCAATTTCCGCGGCGTCGGCCGCAGCCAGGGCACGTTCGACGGCGGTATCGGCGAACTCTCGGACGCTGCCGCAGCACTCGACTGGCTGCAGATGATGAACCCAGGCGCGCAGACTTGCTGGGTCGCGGGCTTCTCGTTCGGCGCCTGGATCGGCATGCAGCTCTTGATGCGCCGCCCCGAAATCCACGCATTCATTTCCGTCGCGCCGCCCGCGAACATCTACGACTTCACGTTCTTGGCGCCCTGCCCCGCGTCGGGCCTGATCGTCCACGGCCGCAACGACCAAGTGTCGCCGGAAGCCGATGTACAGAAGCTGGTGGACCGCCTGAACGCGCAACGAGGGATCAAGATCACGCAGGTCAAGATCGAAGGCGCGAACCACTTCTTCGACCAAAACCGCCCCGACCTCGTGAAATCGATCGAAGACTACCTCGACATGCGCATGCCGCCGGTCGAGGAACCAACCGTTTAGGACGACGCCTATGAGCGCGTTCCGCTCCGCCTTTATGAACGAGTTCGCCGCGCGCGGGCACCTGCATCAATGCACGAACGAGGAAGGCCTCGACGCGCTGATGGCGAAGGAGCGGGTCGCGGGCTACATCGGCTTCGACTGCACCGCGCCCAGCCTGCATATCGGCAACCTGACGCAGATCATGCGCCTGCGCGTGCTGCAGCGCAGCGGCCACAAGCCCATCGTCGTGGTCGGCGGCGGAACGACGAAGGTCGGCGACCCCTCCGGCAAGGACGAAACGCGCCAGCTCCTGACCGACGCCGTGATCGAGGCAAACAAAGAACGCCACAAAGAAATCTACCGCCGCTTCTTGAAGTTCGGCGACGGGCCCACCGACGCGATCATGGTCGACAACGCCGAGTGGCTCGACAAGCTCGAATATGTGCCATTTCTGCGCGACATCGGGCGCCACTTCACGATCAACCGCATGATCACGATGGACAGCGTGAAGCTCCGGCTCGACCGCGAGCAGCCGCTGACGTTCCTCGAATTCAACTACATGATCATGCAGTCCTACGATTTTGTGGAACTGTTCCGCCGCTATGGCTGCCGCCTGCAGATGGGCGGCTCTGACCAATGGGGCAACATCGTCTCCGGCATCGACCTCGCGCGCCGCACTGACAACGCGGAGCTGTTCGGCCTGACCTCGCCGCTGATCACCACGTCGTCGGGCGCCAAGATGGGCAAGTCGGTGTCGGGCGCCGTGTGGCTCTCGGCCGACATGCTGTCGCCCTACGAGTATTGGCAGTACTGGCGCAACGTGGAAGATGCCGACGTCGGCCGCTTCCTGCGCATCTTCACGGACATGCCGTTGCACGAAATCGCGCGCCTTGAGGCCTTGCAAGGCGCCGAACTCAACGATGCCAAGAAAGTGCTCGCCACCGAAGCAACTGCGCTGTGCCATGGGCGCGCCGCCGCCGACCAAGCGGCAGAGACGGCACGCCAAACATTTGTCGAAGGCGCCACCTCGGCGAACCTGCCCACCGTCGAAGTCCCGAAGGCGGAGATTGCCGGCGGCATCGGCGTCCTCGCGGCCTTCACACGCGCGGGCCTCACGTCGTCGAACGGCGACGCGCGGCGTCAGATCGCCGGCGGCGGTTTGCGCGTGAACGACGAAGCGGTGACGGACGACAAACTAACGCTGAACGCACAGCACCTGCGTGACGGCGTCATCAAGCTGTCGCTGGGCAAGAAAAAGCACGTTCTTCTGCGCCAGACCTAGTTGGTCTTCGTTTCCGCCGGAATAGCACTCTTCTTCTGGACGTCCGGCTTGGGTTCGGGCTGCGGTGCCGCCATCGGCGCTGCAGCTTGTGGCGTCGGTCCCATTTGGAAGATCCTGCGCAGGAAACCCGGGGCCAGCATCGAAACCGGATTGACCGCAACGCGAAGCTCGTCGACCTCGCCTGAAACGCGGTACGTCACGCCGAGAATGCCTTCGCCGTCGCGCGACCCCAAAATGTCGCCGATCAGCGGCACCTCACCGAAGATGCTGTTGAGCCCGTAGAGGGGTACGATCGTACCGTTGAGGTCTATCTTGTCGGTTTCGCGGTTGATCGTTCCTTGAGCCGACAGGCCGATCGATGGCCCCGCGGCGCGCCCGCTCGTCAGCGTGATCAAGTCGCCACGCCCTTGGAACACCTGCTCGAACTTCGAAAAGGTAATCCCCTCGCCGCGCATCAGATCGTCCAACCCGGTGAACGACCCCGCAGCAAGCAGCCGCGCCAAGAACGGCTGGTTCACGACCTTGAACTTCTCGATCTTCAAAACGCCGTCGTAAGCATTCTGCGCCTTCCCCTTACCGGGTCCCGGCACCGGCGACAAGTCGACCGCAAGCGACAGCTCGCCGCCGATCAAGCTGCGGAAACCCGAAACGCCGCGCACCATCCGCCCCGCATCGGCCGTTTGCAGCTTCAGTTTGCGCGAACCGTCTGCGCCACGCACGAGTTCGCCGCGCACGTTGGCCGCATCCGCAGACGCATCGGCTCTGAATGCCAAGAGGTTGTCGCCGTCGGACACATACTCGTACTTGACCCCGGTGAACCAGACGTCGCCCCTGAGGTAAGCCAGATCCATATCCGCCTTGACCGTCATCGGACGTTTCTTGTCGGCCTTCCTGGCGGCTTCGTCGTCTTCCTCCGTCTCGAGAAACCCAGCCGCGTCGATAACCTTTCCCTTGGCGTCGAACACGAAGCCAGCTTGCTCGTCGTCTCGATAGACCAGCACGAAATCGTTCCGCGGCCCAAGCTGGAGCTTCTTGAAATCCGCCTCGCGAATCTTACCCCTTCCGACTAACATGCGCCCGACCGCCTTCATGCCGGGCCCGACCGCATCGATATTTCCAATCTCCATCAGTCCGTCGGGCCTAAACACGACATCCGCCTTGAACGTCGCGTTCGCGTCCTCGGGCTTCGCCCAGCCGAGTTCGCGTGCCACCAGCCGGGCACTCGTCAGATTGGCATCCACCTTTGCCTTCTGGAATTTCCCGCCGCGCCCGGTGAACGCAGCAACGACCGTGGTCTTCCCTTCGACATACCGTCCGATGTCGATGCCCAGCGCCGCGCGATGCGCCGTATTCAGCGTCCCGGTCACATCGAGGCGCGTGCCGATAGCGGCCGTACCCGTAAAATCCTCGGTCCACGTAAAGCCCATCGGCGCCGTATTCACCTGCACCGCGCCGTGCGCCTTGAAGCCCTTGGTGTTCAGCTTGATATTGAAGACGCCGCCCGTCAGCCGCAGATGCTCGTTGATCGGCAGCTTCACGTCTTTGAATTGACCGTCGACATCGATGGTCACATCGTCGGCCTTCAAGTCCCTCAGCATCGGAATGCCGAACGTAAACGAGGCATTCGCCGAACCGCCCGACTCTGCGACCTTGATGCCGTACCGGGAGGGATAGCCGAGCCTCGGCCGGTCGAGAAGCTCCAACAAGTCACGCGTCGGACCCGTAACATTTCCGGTGATCGTCCCGACCGTCCCGCGCTGATGGAGCGTCGGAATGACGAACGACCCGCCTCCTATGGTGAGCCTCCCAATGGTGCCGCTGGTCAGATCTACTTTGAACGTGTCGCCCTGCGCCGTCGCGGTGCCCTTCACGTTCGTCATATCGGGCAAACCGTCGAGATAGGTGAACCGCATCCGCTCCATGTTGAGCACGATGGTCATCATCTCGTCGGGAATCTTGCCGCCGACGATCGCACCCGGCGCAATGTTCACGGCGACGGTACCGTTGGGAACGACCCCTTCGTGCGCGTTGGCGATCAACCACTCGCGCGCCCCCGGCGCGGCACCCGCCGGCCACAAACGCTTCATGTTCGCGACCGTCATGTTCCTGAACCCGCCGTTCAAGATCACGCCGGTCGATACGGGATGATCCTGCATCGATCCCGTCAATGTCAGATCGAAGTCGCCCTTCGAGGCATGAATTTCCTCGATCGTCAGATGCTCGCGCGGCGCATCGAAAGCCGCCCTGAGCTTCATCGTCTCCAGCGCAAGACCGCCCTCGAAAACATTCGGCGCGTCGATGAAGATGTTCTCGGCCGTCCAGTCGGCGGTCAGCGTCTGCAAGGCCCCGTCGGCGGCGAACGCAAACGCACCGTCACCGGTGACCTTCCCGCGGATCGTTTTTCCGACCCACGTCATTTCCTCGATCGAATACCGCTCGGAGGGAAAATCCATCTCGACGGTCAACGCGGCACTCTTCAGATGAATGGGCTCGGGCTTCAGCGCCGGAAGCTTGAGCGAACCGGTTCCCGCATTGAGCCAAAGCTTGCAGCGCCCCATCTGCCCGGAAATCGCCAGGTCGCACGTGGCGTTGCCGTGCACGGGGATATTGAAGCCCTGCAAAGCCTTGAGCCCGCTGCCGCTTGCCGCCAATACGCTGAGGCGCACCGGCTTGAAGGCCGCCTCCAGCGATACGCTCTGGGCGCCCTTCTGGTACCGTGCCGCAGCGGTAAACAACCACGTGGACTTGTCCTGTAGCCGGACCGGCGCATTCACCGTCACCACGACGCCGCCGGGCTTTCGATCGAAGACCAACGACGCCTTCTCCGCCGTCCAATACGACTTCGTCTCCTCGTCGAACAGTTTGAGCTTGGCGTTCACGATCGCGATGCGCGTGAGGTAGCGCGATAGCTTGTCTTCCGCCTTCGGATTGAGCATCGCATCGAGCACGGCCTTCGTGACCCCGGAGGATGCCCCGTCCTCCTTGGCCTCCGGCGGCGTATCGCCAACTTGGAGACCCAACTGAACGCCGCCATCCTTGCGCCGCACCACCAGCGCGCTCGCGCCCGAAACTTCGACACTAATAGGTGCGAAGTCGCCGTTCATCAGCGCGGGCCCGGACAGGGCAACATTTGCCTTCGGGACGCGCGCGATCACGGTACCGCTGACGTCGGTCGCCTGGACGTTCTCGAAACGGAAATGGGCGACCTTTTGATCCTCGGTGAATTCGACGACACCGTCGCCAAGATCCACCTGTACGCCCTTGAGACTTGAGTTGATCGCCGCCTCGATACGCGGCACCAGGAAGGAGAGCGGCACGCGGCCGCCGCTCATCAGCTGCCAGACGAACAGGCCGGCCGCGAGTACGACGACGCCCAACACGGCAGCGCCAATCCCCAACGCGATCTTTGCCGGACGACTGATCAAACGAACACCCTCAACGGCACGCAGGCAAACTTACCCGCGCGGCCCAGAACGCCAAGCTAACACGCTCAAGCCGGACGCATACCTGACAAAGCCCCGGATGTCTTGGTTCTCGCACCGAAAACTGCTTCAAAACCCACCTGCAACGAAAGGAGCGAACAAATGGCCAAACCACTCGCGGAAGGAGATAAGGCACCGGCCTTTTCGCTAGATGCGGACGGCGCCCAAAAGGTGTCCCTCAAAGACCTCGCCGGCAAACCCGCCGTTCTGTATTTTTACCCTAAAGACGACACCCCCGGCTGCACCAAAGAAGCCATCGACTTCACGGCCGCCGCTGCCGCTTTCAAGCGGCTCGGCGCCACCATCGTTGGGGTTTCCAAGGACAGCGTGGCCGCCCACGACCGCTTCAAGAAGAAGCACAAACTCTCCGTCGTTCTGGCCTCCGACCCCGACGGCAAAGTCATAGAATCATACGGCGCCTGGGTGGAAAAAAGCATGTACGGGCGCACCTACATGGGCATCGAGCGCTCCACGTTCTTGATCGACGGCAAGGGCCGACTGGCCAAAATCTGGCGAAAAGTGAGAGTTCCGGGCCACGTGGAAGAGGTTTTGGCCGCCGCCAAGGAGCTATGAGTGAATTCCTAAAAAAGATGTAAGGAATCCGCGATTTCTACAGCTTGGCGAAAAGCTTCAAATCCGTAACAATTCACAGGCTTCCCCAGTGGGCCGGGGGATGAGGTGCCGCCGGGGTTAGCCCGGAGGTCGGCATCGTCCGGCGTTGCATTTAGTTGAGGTTGTCGGATGTCCCGTTTCGCGGCGCTTTCGCATCGGCTGTTCCCCCACCGCCAGTTCTACCTTCGCAGCCGCGGATCGGTGCAGTTCTTCGAGTTCACGCCTACATTCCAAATGACCGTTGCCGGTGCGACGCTCTTCATTCTGGGTTGGGTCGCCTACGCGTCGGTGGTCGTGATCTTCAAAGAGCAGATCATCACCGCAAAGGACCAACGCTACGCCAGCATGCAGGCCGCCTACGAAGGCCGCGTGTCGCAAATGCAGCTCGCCTACGACGAATTGAACGGGCTCCTGGTGCTCGCCGAAGAACGTTTTCAAAACGCAACGCGCGACCTGGAATCGAAGCACCGCCAACTGACCGCCCTGCTCATGCAGAAGCAGGCGATGGACAAGAGCATCAAGAACGTCCGCCGCCAGGTCGCCGATATGGGCCAGTATATGGGCCCCAGCTACACCCGGCCCGAAAGCCCGGACGGCGCCAATACGCTCGTCGTTCAGATGGCTGAAGCCGAGCCCGCTATCCGTCAAGGCCGCGGCCAGGACACGATCGCCGACTCAACCTTCGCCAAGGTCATCGTCTCCGTGCAGCAACCGGCAGGCGGCGGAATTCCGGGCAAGAACCCGATCGGCAAGAACTACGTCGTCCAGCGGATCGCAGCGCTCGAAGACCGGCTGAACACGGTCAAGAAGCAGCAACTTTCGCTGCTGGGCGAACTGCGCGACTCCGCCAGCGGCCAAATCGACCGCTACGAGCGCATCGTCCAGATGACCGGCCTCAACGTCGATCAGGTCGCTCAGCAGATCGGCGCGCGCCCCTACACCGGCCGCGGCGGCCCGTTGATCGCCGAGGTCCGAGCGGCGCAGATCGATGGCGTGACCGACGAATTCGACCGGCAGTTTGCCGATATTGCAGAATCCTACGGACGCCTTGACGCGCTCACGATCGCCGTCGCGCGCTTGCCGCTGGTGACCCCGGTCAATCACGGCTTCTACCGCTCGACCAGCGGCTTCGGCTATCGTGTCGACCCCTTCACCGGCCGGGTCGCCTTCCACTCGGGCGCCGACATGGCCGGCGAGTTTGGCACCCCAATCCTGGCAGGCGCGGCAGGCCGCGTCATCGCCGCAGAACGGCGCGGCCCCTATGGCCTGATGGTTGAGATCGACCACGGCCGCGGGATTCGTACCCGATATGGCCACCTTCAAAACGCCTTCGTGAAGGCAGGAGATCAGGTGGCTTTTCGTCAGAAAATAGCTACGATGGGCTCCAGCGGGCGGAGCACCGGACCACATCTCCACTACGAGATTTGGTTCAACGATGTTGTCCGCGATCCGACCAAGTTCTTCGATGCGGGGCGAAATGTTTTCAAAGGGTAGCAACAAGGGCGGATCAGCGCCCACGGATCATCTTCCGGTTCCATCTTCGCGCAAGACCATGGGAAGGGCTGCGCCGTCCATTATTTCCAATGACTTAGTGGTCATCGGAACGCTCACCTCGACGGGCGACATTCAGATCGACGGGCGCGTCGACGGCGACATCCGCTCGGGCTCGGTCACCATCGGCGAGAAGGCGAACTTCGAAGGCGAGATCGTCGCTGAGGAGTGCACGATCCGCGGCCGCGTCCAAGGCACCGTTCGCGCCCGCAAGGTCCACCTGTCCGGAACGTGTCACATGGAAGGCACGATCCTACACGAATCGCTGGCAGTCGAGATCGGCGCCTTCTTCGAAGGCAATTGCCGCCACTGCGCAGATCCGCTCGCGGAAGTTGCCGGCAAACCGGAGCCACGCGCCTCGTTCGAACCGAAGCGCGACCTGGGCGGTCAAGCCCAAGCCCCGGCTCAACCGCAACCTGCGGCGGGCATCTTCGGCCGTCCGGGCGTGACCCGCACGACCAGCACCGGCAGCCTGCTCGGCGCGATCAAATCCGGCCAATAAGCCGGCCAAGCTCTATTCCAGATCCTCGACAGGCGGCGCATCGGCGCCGCCTTTTAAGCGTTGGGCCAGCGAAGCCTGCATAAACGGGTCGAGCTCACCGTCGAGCACGTCCTGCGGACTGTAGCTCTGCGCACCCGTACGCAGGTCCTTCACCAATTGGTACGGCTGCAGGACGTACGAGCGAATCTGGTGTCCCCAGCCGATGTCCGTCTTCGCGGCATTCTGCGCGTTCGCAACTGCCTCGCGCTTCTCAAGCTCAAGTTCGTAAAGACGCGACCGCAGCATTCCGAACGCTGTCGCGCGGTTTTTGTGCTGCGAGCGGTCGTTCTGACACGAGACCACGATTCCCGTCGGCATGTGCGTGATGCGGATCGCGCTTTCCGTCTTGTTCACGTGCTGGCCGCCCGCGCCGCTCGCCCGATAGGTGTCGATCCGCAGGTCCTTTTCGGCGATATCGATCTCGATCGTGTCGTCGACCACCGGATAGACCCAAACGCTGGCAAAGCTCGTGTGCCGCCGCGCGTTCGAGTCGAACGGAGAAATGCGAACAAGCCGGTGGACGCCCGACTCCGTCTTCGCCCAGCCAAAGGCGTTCTCTCCCTTGATAAGCAGCGTCGCCGACTTGATCCCGGCCTCTTCGCCCGCGCTCTCTTCTATGAAATCGACTTTGAAGCCGTGCCGCTCCGCCCACCGCGAATACATGCGCAACAGCATCGACGCCCAATCCTGGCTCTCCGTGCCGCCGGCGCCAGCATGGATTTCGAGATAGCAGTCGTTGCCGTCCGCCTCGCCCGAAAATAGAGACTGCATCTCCATTTCGGCCGCTCGCGCCGCAAGCGCCTTAAGAGCGTCCTCGGACTCGCGAACCAGCCCGGCATCGCCTTCGCCCGCGGCGAGTTCGATCATCTCCACCGCGTCGCGAAACGATGTGTCGAGTCCGGTGTAGTCGCCGAGCGATTTCTCGATCTTGTTGCGCTCCCGCATAAGTTTCTGCGCGTTCGCCGAGTCGTTCCAGAACTTCGGATCTTCCGCTTTCGCGTTCAACTCATCCAGGCGCCGTCGTGCAGCGTCCGGGTCAAAGATGCCTCCTCAGCAGCGCCAGCGACTGCTGGATCTGCTCGGCGATAGTCTGCATTTCTGCGCGCATTGACGTTCCATTCAGGCCACGAAAAAGGGCGCGACTTATACCGTCGCGCCCACGCTATCCTCAAGCACGTTTCAGTAGAGGCCCCAGTCGCCGTTGCCCTGGTTTCCAGCCTCGTCGGGCGCATCTGTGTCGCTACCCTCACCCTCGCCGTCCGCGCTATAGCCCGAACCGAACCGGTCGCCGCGAGCCACGTAACCGCTGCCCGGCTCGGTGCCGGCCTTGAAAGCCTCAAGCACCACGCCCGCACTCGACGGACGCCCGGACTTCAAATCCACGCGCACAAGACGGATACCCGGCGGAATCCGGAACGGCACAGGCGGTTGCTTACCGACGGCGTCCTTCATGAACTCTCTAAAGATCGGCGCCGCATTCGTGCCACCCGTCTCACCCTTGCCGAGCGAGGCCGGCTGGTCGAAACCGATATAGATGCCGACCGCGAGGTTCGGCGAGAACCCGACAAACCACGCATCCTTGTAGTCGTTCGTCGTGCCCGTCTTACCCGCAAGCGGAACGCCCACTTCCTTGACCGTCATAGCCGTCCCGCGCTCAACAACGCCTTCCAGCATGTGAACGATCTGGTAGGCGGTTCGAGAATCGAGAACCGATTCCGCATCGTTCGCGATCAGCGGCTCCTCCTGATTACCCCAGCCTTCCGCGTTGCAGCCTTCGCAAACGCGTTTGTCGTGGCGATAGATCGTCTTGCCCGTGCGGTCTTGAATCCGGTCCACGAGCGCGGGGTAGATGCGCTTGCCGCCGTTCACGAACATCGAATAGGCCGTGGTCATGCGCACAAGCGTCGACTCCGTCGAACCCAGCGCGTTGGCAAGCACCGGCAGCATCTGCTCGGACGTGCCCATCTTGCGCGCGTACTCGACGACCTTCTCCATCCCGATGTCGGCGGCGATGCGCACGGTCATCAAGTTGCGCGACTTCTCAAGGCCCTGGCGCAACGTCGAGGGACCCGCGAAGTTCTCGTCGTAGTTATCCGGCCGCCACATCGGCAAGCCCTGACCCTGGCTCGCAACGAACGGCACGTCGAGCACGATGCTGGACGGCGTGTAGCCCATGTCGAGCGCCGCCGCGTACACCAGCGGCTTGAACGATGACCCAGTCTGCCGCAGCGCCTGCCACGCACGATCGAACTCGCTCGCGTAGTAGCTAAACCCGCCGACCAGCGCGAGCACGCGCCCGGTGTGCGGGTCCATGGCAAGCAAGCCGCCGTTGACCTTCGGCACCTGGCGAAGACCGAACACGCCGTTCGTACTGCCGTCGGTCGCCTTGGGCAGCGCCTCGACGTAGACGACGTCGCCGGGTGTCACGACTTCCGACGCCTTCTTAGGCTCCGCACCCTGCCGCTCGTCGGTGATAAACTTGCGCGCCCACTTCATCTCGGCGAGCGGAATCTTGCCCTCGGTCCCATCGGCGAAGCCGATGCGCACCGACTCATTGGCGCCGTAACCGACCACCGCAGCCAAACGCCATTCCGTGACGTCGACCAGCACCGGCATGTCGCGCAAGGCTTTTTGCCAATCCGTCGCAAGATCGACGCGCGTGACCGGACCGCGCCAACCGTGCCGGCGGTCATACCCAACCAGCCCTTTGCGCAGCGCCATCACGCCGAAGCGCTGAAGCTTCGGATCGAACGTCGAGCGAACCGCCAAACCGCCGTCGTAAAGCGACCGGTCGCCGTAGTTTTGCTGAATCCAACGCCGGATCTCTTCCGCGAAGAACTGTGCTTCCGGTGACTGCGCGCCGGCCGGCCGGAAGTGGGGAACCAGCGGTTCCGCAACCGCGTTACCCGCGTCTTCGTCGCTGATGAACTGGTTCGTCGCCATACGCTCGATCACCCAATTCCGCCGTCCGACCGCGGCGCTGTGATTGCGAATGGGATGATAGGTGCTCGGCGCCTTCGGAAGGCCGGCCAAGAAAGCGGTCTCCGCGATCGTCAGCTGATCGAGCGACTTATCGAAATAGTTGTAAGCCGCCGCCGCAACGCCGTACGAACCCGAACCCAAGAAGATCTCGTTCAGATAAAGCTCAAGGATCTTGTCTTTGCTGTACGCATCCTCGAGGCGGAACGCGAGCATCCACTCCTTGATCTTGCGTTCAAGCGTGGCCTCGCTCGACAGCAGGAAGTTCTTCGCGACCTGCTGCGTAATCGTCGACGCGCCCTCGGGCCTGCGGTTCGCGCCCGAAAGATAATTCTGCACGTTGGTGACGACCGCGCGCGTCACGCCGTTCAGGTCGACGCCGGGATGCGAGTAGAAGTCCTTGTCTTCGGCCGACAGGAACGCGTCGATCACGCGGCGCGGAATAGCGTCGATCGGCACGAACAACCGCCGCTCGCGCGCATACTCGGCTATCAACGCACCGTCGTTCGCATAGACGCGCGTGGTGATCGGCGGCTCGTAATTCGCGAGCCTCTTATAGTCGGGAAGATCCTGACTGAGCTTGTACAGGTACAACGCGACCCCGGCCGAAACCGAGATCATCAAGACCGCGATGCCGCCCAGCGTGTACGCGATAAAACGATACATGTGTCGAATGATCCCGCGCTCAATTGGCGCTTTGGTTCGTTATACCACGCCCTAACGGACCGCCACGTGAAAAATCCCGAAGAATGCGCAGACTTCTGCGCATTTTGTCACAATTCGCGAGCATAGTTCGACCCACCTATTGGCCGGCTTCCGCCTTTTGTTCGGACCGGCTTTGTTTGAAGTACGCGTCCACAGCCCTGGTAATTGCGGCGGCCATGTTTGCGCGCCAACGCCGGCTCTTCATCGCCGACTCATCATGCGCGCTCGAAAGGTAGCCGAGCTCGATCAACACCGAGGGCACATCGGGCGCTTTCAAAACCCGAAATCCGGCAAAACGATGGCTCTTCTGGGTTACGCCACCGACGCGCTGCAACTCTGGAACGAGCGCCTGAGCGAATTTCACCGAGCTGTTCTTGGTTTCGCGCTGCGCCAGATCGATCAGGATACTGGTAACGATATCTGACTCCTTCGTCAGATCGACGCCGGCAATGACGTCCGATTGGTTCTCCGAACGCGCCAATGCTTCTGCTTCGCGGTCGGACGCACGCTCTGACAACGTGTACACCGACGCCCCCCGCGCACCCGAATTCGGCGCCGAATCGGCGTGAACCGAAATGAAGAGATCCGCTTTCTCGCGCCGGCCCGCCGCCACCCGCGCCTTCAGCGACAAGAAGATGTCCGTATCGCGCGTCATCACGACTTTGTACTTGCCGGTGGCTTCCAGCGCGCTGCGAAGGGTGCCGGCAACCGACAAAACCAGATCCTTCTCCTGCACGCCGCTAACACCCGTCGCACCGGGATCGACGCCGCCATGCCCGGGATCGATCACGATGACGCGCTTAGCGTTTCGCTGCTTTTCTGCCCCCGGATCGACGGGAGGCTCTTCCAACACGGACGGCGCCTCAAGCGGCGCCGCATCCGGCCAACCTGCCGTTTTCAGATAGCTGGCCCGATCCGTCGGGACCAGATCCAGCACAAGCCGGTACCGGCGCTGCCCCTCGGGTGGAAGCAGGAACTTATTGGCAAGGGCACTCGGCCCGCTCAGGTCGATAACCATCCGCGACCGGCCCGGCCGAAAGAGCCCATACCTGAAGCCCTTCATGAGGCCGACATTTTGCTTCGCTGCCGCGGGATCGATCCGCCAGCCCACCTCGGGAAAGTCGATGACCACCCGATAAGGATCGGCCAGCGTGAAGACGTTGACGTCGACCTTCTCCGAGATGTCGATGACGAGCCGGGTGTGATCCTGGTGCTTGGCCACGCGCATCTCGTTGACCACAGCCGACGGCGCCGCGACGGCCATGGGCGTCGCCCAAACCAAAATCAGGCTCCAGAACAGCCAAGTGCGGAACAAACTCATATGCCGAAGCTTCATGGCTCCCAACGACCCTAGGATCGTCGCTCAACCCTCATTGACGACCCGTTAGCCAAGAATCGGCTACGGTATGCCTCCAAGAACGGGCCTTCACCAGGCCGACTCCGGAAATCGCGGATTTCTGCGGCTTTGGGGTTGCGAGGGGTGACCAACGAGGTTACAAGAGCCCCCAGCCGGTCGACGGTCGGACCCGAATCGCAAGGGCAATGTCCGATGATCGGGTCAGGCGTCCGCTTTCTCTTTGTGCCCAACGGCACCCTCAAATGGGGAGACGGAACGCCAAACGAACGCGGGTCGCCCAATCCGGGGCAATCGGCGCCAGGGGTTTTGGACTTTCCCATGACGTTTTTCGCCACATCGCACGCGGCTCGGGAGCGGACAGTCGTTCTGCACCCGGTGACAACCGTGTTTGCGCTGGGCGCTTCTGCAACATCCAACCAAATGGAACTCGGCATGCGCGGCCTAACGTCCGTGCGTTCGCCGCAGGCTCGGCCGCAGCGCGCGGGTTCCGGAGAATTTCTTGATGTCGAAAAAAATGCTGGTGGACGCGAGCCACCCGGAAGAAACACGCGTCGTCATACTTGATGGAAACAGGGTCGAAGAATTTGACTACGAGTCGGCGTCACGCCGGCCCCTCAAGGGAAACATCTATCTAGCCAAGGTCACGAGGGTCGAACCCTCGCTGCAGGCGTGTTTCGTCGAATACGGCGGCAACCGCCACGGCTTCCTGGCGTTTTCGGAAATCCATCCGGACTATTACCAAATCCCGACAGCCGACCGTCAGGCGCTGCTCGAAGCAAGCCGCGCCGCCCGCCGCCGCGAAGATCTCGATGACGACGAAGAGGTTGCCGCCGACGCATCCGGCACTGAGGCCGCTGTCGAACCCGCAGCCGAAGCGTCCGCGGACGTCACCTCCTCGCCGTCCGAACCCGCGCTGAACGGCGATGCCGAAGGCGCGGAAATCGTCGAGGTGGAAACAAGCGAAGCCGACGACGTCTGGGTGCACGACCCGGAGACCGATCCGGACGCGCCCCCAGCGGAAGCCAAAGACGGCTCCGGAGATGGCGATGGCGATGTCGTAATCGATGTGCCGGTCGAAACGGTGCCGCACCACGACACCGACGGCGACCACCCGGCCGACGTGACGCCGCTTGAGGCCGCCGAGGAAGCCGAAGCCGCGAACGAGCCGGCGGCCGACGACGCAATGGAAGAGCTGCCGCGCCGCGACTACCGCTCGATGCGCCGCTACAAGATCCAGGAAGTGATCAAGCGCCGCCAGGTGTTGCTGGTCCAAGTGGTCAAGGAAGAGCGCGGCAACAAGGGCGCCGCGCTGACCACGTATATGTCGCTCGCCGGACGCTACTGCGTGCTGATGCCGAACACGGACCGCGGTGGCGGTATTTCGCGCAAAATCTCGAACGTCGCCGACAGGCGCAAGCTGAAAGAAGTGGCCGGGGAGCTCGAGGTTCCCGATGGCATGGGCGTGATCATCCGTACCGCCGGTGCAAACCGGACGAAGCAGGAAATCCGCCGCGACTTCGAATATCTTCTGCGCCAGTGGGATGCCGTGCGCGATCTCACGCTGAAGTCGACGGCCCCGACGCTTGTCTACGAGGAAGGCAACCTCATCAAGCGCACCATCCGCGACCTCTATTCAAAGGATGTCGAAGAGGTTTTCGTTGAGGGTGAGCAAGGCTTCGACGAAGCCCATAGCTTCATGAACATGCTCATGCCGAGCCACGCGGACTCGGTCCGGCACTACCAAGACCACGTCCCGCTGTTCCAGCGCTACGGCGTCGAGGCAGCGCTGGACAGCATGTTCAATCCCGTCGTGCGCTTGCGCTCCGGCGGCTACATCGTGATCAACCAGACCGAAGCGCTTGTCGCGATCGACGTAAACTCCGGCAAAGCGACGCGCGAACACCACATCGAAGACACCGCGCTCAAGACGAACTTAGAAGCCTCCGAAGAAATCGCGCGCCAGCTGCGCTTGCGGGACCTTGCGGGCCTTGTCGTGATCGACTTCATCGACATGGAGGAGCATCGCAACAACCGCGCCGTCGAGAAGCGGTTGAAGGACAGCCTCCGCCACGATCGCGCCCGCATTCAACTGGGCCGCATCTCGCCGTTCGGCCTGCTCGAAATGTCGCGCCAACGTTTGCGCGCCGGCATGGTCGAAGGCGCCACGATCTCGTGTCCGCACTGCGAAGGCCGCGGTGTCATCCGCTCGGTCGGGTCGATGGCGCTACGCGTCCTGCGCGCCGTCGAAGAGTACTGCCAGCGTGAAAAGCTGATCGCGATAACGTTGCGCATTCCGCCCGAAATCGCGCTCTACATCTTGAACCACAAGCGCGCCCAGCTGACGTCGATCGAAGACCGTCACGGCGTCTACATCTACGTGGAATCCAAGGCATCGCTCGCCGCGTCGTCTTACGAGATCGAACGCGGCACCAACGTACCGTTCGAGCCGCGCAAGGCCGCCGCGAAGGCTGTCACCGTCGAGAGCGAACTCGAAGCCAACGACGACGTTCACGAGGAGGACGACGACGACGAAGTGGTCGAAGTCGCCGAGACTGAAGAGCGCGACGACGCCCCGCAAGCCGAAGAGGCGCGCGGCGATGGCGAGGGCCGGCGCCGCAGACGCCGCCGCCGCCGCGGCCGCGACAGAGATCGCGAACGCGGGCCGGGCCAAGATCGCGGACAACCGCAACATCAGGCGGAACAGGCTGCGACAGACGACCATCCCGCTCCACAAGACGGCGACGACGAAGCGGGCGCTGACGGCGAACCCGAGGGCTCCGAGTCCGACGAAGCCGATAACGCCGGCCAACAGCAGCAGGGAGCATTCGGCGAAAACGGAGAGGGTCGCCGCCGCCGTCGGCGCGGCCGTCGTGGCCGCCGCGGGCGCCGCGACGGGGAAAGCGCAAGCCATGCGCCGCAGCAACATGGCGGGGCAGCCTATGGCGCCCCCTCCCCCATCGGTCATCTGCCGACACCCGCCGACGCGCTCGACGCGCCGGATTGGCCTGCCACAGGGGGCTTCGACACGCAGCGCGGCGAACGTCCGCAGGCCCATCAGCCCGCACCGCCTCCGCCGCCAAAGCCGCAGCCGGTGCCCGAGCCGGAAGCCAAGCCCGACCGGCCTTCGATCGCGTCCTTCTTCGGCTTCGGGCCGAAGCCGGAAGAAACGCCAGCCGCTCCACCAAGCGAGCCACGCCCGGAACGCAAAGGCTGGTGGAACAAGCGAAGCGGCAGCTAACGCCGCTTCTTACACCACTGCACCAGTGCCGTGGCAGCGCGCTCGACCTCGATTGCGCTGCCGGCGTATGAGAACCGTACCCAGCGGCAGCCCTCCACGGGATCGAAGTCGTCACCGGGGGTTGCGGCGACGCCCGTGTCGTCGAGAAGCGCTTTCGTGAACGCCGCGGCATCCATGCCGAACCCACTAACGTCGGCGTACACGTAGAACGCCCCGTCCGCCGGCGCGATCGTTCCAAACCCGGCATCGCCGACCGCCGCCAACAACCGTTCCCGATTGCGCGCGTAGGTGCGCACGTGGCCGTCGAGTTCCTCCGACGCATCCAACGCGGCAAGCGCCGCGATCTGAGAAATCGTCGGTGGCGAAATATAGAAATTCTGCGTCAGCCGCTCGATCGGCCGCACCAAGCTGTCGGGAACGACCATCCACCCGATCCGCCATCCGGTCATCGAGAAATATTTCGAGAAACTGTTGATCACGACGACGTCGCTCGAATACGCCAAAGCGGTCTGGGCCCGCGCCCCATACGTGATCCCGTGATAAATCTCGTCCGAGATCAGCTTCACGCCTCGCTTCGCGCAAACCTCGACAATGCCTTTCAATTCGCGTTCGCCGATCACCGTCCCGCTCGGATTTGCGGGACTTGCGATGAGCAGGCCGTCGATTCCGTCGGCCTTCGCGACCGCGTCCGCGGTCAGCCGGAACTGCATCGCCTCGCGGCACTCGATCAACCGCGGCGCTAGCCCCACAGCGTGCGCAATGTTGCGGTACGCCGGGTAGCCCGGGTTGGCCATCGCTAATGTTTGCCCCTGATCGAACATCGCAAGAAACGCGAGCACGAACCCGGCTGATGACCCCGCCGTTATGACGATCCGCTCCGCCGCAACATCTACGCCGCAAGCCTCGCGATAGTGGCGGGCTATGCGCTGACGCAGAGCCGGCCGCCCCAAGGCCTCCGTGTAGCCGAGCACATCGCTACCCAGCGCCCTTGCGGCCGCCTCCAAGGCAAGCTTCGGGGCTCGCGTACCCGGTTGCCCAGCCTCAAGGTGATATACGGTCCGCCCCGCCGCCGCGAGCGCGTTAGCGCTATCGAGGACATCCATAACGATGAACGGGGCGACTTCGCTGCGCTTGGAGGCTCTCACGGGTTCGAACTGCCTTAATTCTGCTTCATCACAGGGCCACTATTGGCGCCAATCGTTGGCCGTTTCACGCCCTTTTTTGCAGCCACCCTGACGCTCCTGTGACAAGCAACTGATTGACGGCAATTCCTCACATTCGTACCGTGATCCAAAGCCGGATAAGGGGCAGTTCAGCCGAGCCTACGCGCGCCGTGCTTTGGCGCATTTGTGTTGCGTTTCCTGGAGACTGACGTCGTGACCCTCTCGAAATCCCTCCGTGCCGCCTGCCTGGGCCTTCTGGCCAGCGCTTCGTTGTTGGCCAGCCAAGCCGACGCCTGGGCCCGCGCCGGCATCCGCGACGCGGAAATCGAGAAGATCATGCGCAAGTACGCGGACCCGATCTTCAAAGCCGGCGGCCTAGACCCGAAAGCCGTCAAGTTCCTGCTCATCAACGACCCGTCACTGAACGCGTTCGTTGCCGGCGGCCAGAACGTGTTCATGCACACCGGCATGATCATGACACTCGACACGCCGAACGAGCTGAAGGGCGTGATCGCGCACGAAACCGGCCACATCACCGGCGGCCATCTCGCCCGCGGACCGGAGGCATTCGCGAAAGCCGAAATTCCGATGCTGATCGGCATGCTCGCCGGCATCGCGGCGATCGCGGCCGGCGTTCCCGACCTTGGCATGGGCCTCTTGATCGGCTCGCAGTCGGTCGCGCAACGCCAGGTGCTCGCCTATAGCCGCACCCAGGAAGCCGCCGCCGACCAAGCCGGCGTGAAATTCATGAACGCAACCGGCCAATCGCCGGCCGGCATGATGGGCGTGTTCGACCGCTTTGCCGATCAAGAAGCGCTGAGCGGCGCCCGCCAAGATCCGTTCATCCGTTCCCACCCATTGTCTCGCGACCGCGTCGCCAACCTCCAAGGCCTGGTCGACGAATCGCCCAACAAGGACAAAAAGGACTCCGCCGCCGATCTGGCCGAGTACGAACTGATGCGTGGCAAGCTTCGCGGCTTCATCGAAACGCCGGAAGTCGTGCTGCGCCGCTATCCGATGTCCGACCACAGCGCCCCCGCGCGCTATGCCCGCGCGGCCGCATTCTTCCGTTCGGCCCAGCTCGATCGCTCTTTGCCTGAAGTCGACAGCCTGATCGCCGAGCGTCCCAACTATGCCTATTACTGGGAGCTGAAGGGCCAAATCCTGCTCGAGTCGAGCCGTGCCAAAGAAGCCGTTGCGCCATACCGTAAGGCGGTGGAACTCGCACCCGACGAGCCGTTGATCCGCGCCAGCCTCGGCGCAGCCCTAATCGCAACCGAAGACAAGTCGCTCCTACCCGAAGCCAAGCGGCATCTAAAAATTGCCCTCAAGGACGAACCGGATAACGGCATGGCCTGGTTCTATCTCGCACTCGTCCACGGCGAGGCTGGTGAGGAAGGTTTGGCGGCACTAGCGACCGCCGAACGCTACTTCACGCTCGGCGGCTATCCGCAGGCCGTCAGCTTCGGGCAGCGCGCCGTTGCGCGCCTGAAGGAAGGTTCCAACGACTGGCAGCGGGCCAACGACATCGTCGCGATTGCTCAAGCCGAAGCCGCCAAACGAAACCGCTAAAGACACAAGATGAACAACCAAAAAACCGTCCTCTATCTGCTTCTGGCCGCCGTGATCATGATCGCAGCGGTCTTTGGGGCGCTGCGCCTCGCCGGCATGACCAGTGGCGACGAAGTCCCGGCCGTCGCGATGAACAAGGCCGACGTCGAAAAGATTGTACGCAACTACTTGCTCGAAAATCCGGAGGTCCTGTTCGAAGCGATCGACCGCATGAAGAGCAAGGAAGAGGGCCAGCGCCTCGTCAAAATGAAGGACAAGGCAAAGTCGCATCTAACAGCCCTTTACGCCGAGCCCGATCCTCTGGTCGCGGGTAACCCGAACGGGGACGTGACGATCGTCGAGTTCTTCGACTACCGCTGCCCCTATTGCCGCAAGGTCAAGAAGACGGTCGCCGACCTACTGAACCAAGACGGAAACATCAAACTCATTCTGAAGGAATTTCCGATCCTCTCGCCTGAGTCTGAGTTGGCGGCCCAAGTCGCAATCGCGGCCGCCGCGCAAGGCAAATACTGGGACGTCCATATGGCGTTCATGGGCGCCGAGGATCTCGCGGGCGAGCGCATCTTCCAATTGGCGAAAGAGGCGGGCGCCGATATCGAACGCATCAAAGCCGATATGAAGAACCCGAAGGTCGGCAAGCGGCTCTCGGAAACCCAGTCGCTCGCCGGCGCGATCGGCATCGACGCGACCCCGACGTTTTTTATCGGCGACGAGCCCCTGACGGGCGCACAATCGCTTGAGGAACTGAAAAAGGCCGTCGCCGCCGCCCGCAAAGCGAAGCCGAGCTAGATCAGCCCGGCCAGCGGCGACGACGGATCGGCGTAGCTCTTCTTCTTCATCCGCCCCGCGAGATAGGCAAGCCGGCCCGACTCGACCGCGAGCCTCATGGCGCGCGCCATCATGATCGGGTTCTTTGCCTCGGCGATCGCCGTGTTCATGAGCACGCCGTCGCAACCAAGCTCCATCGCGACCGCGGCGTCCGACGCCGTCCCGACGCCCGCATCGACGAGCACCGGCACCTTCGCCGCCTCAATGATGAGCCTGATGTTCACCGGGTTCTGAATGCCGAGGCCCGAGCCGATCGGCGCCGCAAGCGGCATGATCGCCGCGGCACCCGCATCCTCAAGACGCTTGCACATCAACGGATCGTCGCTGCAATAGACCATCACCTGGAAATCGTCCTTGGCGAGGATCTCGGTCGCGCGCAACGTCTCGACCATATCGGGATAGAGCGTCTTGCGATCGCCCAGCACCTCGAGCTTCACCAGCGACCAACCACCTGCCTCGCGCGCGAGCCGCAGCGTACGCATCGCTTCTTCCGCCGTGTAGCAACCGGCTGTGTTGGGCAAATAGACGTACTTTTTCGGATCGATGAAATCGACGAGCTTTGGGCTCCCCGCATCGGCGACATTCACCCGCCTCAGCGCCACTGTCACGATCTCCGCCCCGGACGCCTCAAGCGCCGCCGCGTTCTCGGCGTAGTCCTTGTACTTGCCCGTCCCGATGATGAGACGCGAGCGGAACGTCCGCCCCGCCACGGTCCACGTATCGTTTTGCACGCTCATCCCCTATCCGCCGCCGACAAAATTGACGATCTCAAGCCGGTCCCCGTCGTCCAACATCGTGTCCGCGTACGTCGAGCGCGGAACAATCTCCAAATTGCGTTCGATCGCGACCTTCCGCGCGTCCAAGCCCAACCGCTCGACCAACCTGGCCAGCGTCATGGGGCCAGACAACTCGTGATCCTGGCCGTTGAGCTGAATGCGCATACGAAGCTGATTCCCGCTGTCCAAATCCATCCGGTTCGTCAATGAGATAGCGCCCCGGCCCGCCGCTAACCACCCGTCATATGGTGCCTTTCGCCCTTATCGGGGACTGGCTATAACGGCGGCGCATTTCTTCACCATGGACGCCCGGGCCCACACAAGATGGCCAAGCCAATTTTCGTCCTGAATGGGCCCAATCTGAACCTCCTGGGCCAGCGCGAGCCCGAGGTGTATGGCCACACGACCCTGGCCGACATCGAGGCCCAGGTGCGCGCCAGGGCCGCCCAGGCGGGCATGACGATCGAGTTCCGCCAGTCGAACCACGAGGGCGATCTCGTCGACTGGCTCCAGGAAGCCCGCAAAGCGGCCGCGGGCGTCATCTTGAATGCCGGCGCCTATACCCATACGTCCGTCGCGTTGCATGACGCGCTCAAATCGGTCGAGGTTCCCGTGATCGAGGTCCACATCTCAAACCCGTATCGCCGCGAGCCGTTTCGCCATACGTCTTACGTTTCACCCGTCGTCACGGGGACAATTTGCGGCGTCGGCGCCCAAGGCTATGCCTTGGCAGTCGAAGCCCTCGTCCAACTGACGGCGCCCAAGAAGGCCTGAGTATGAGCAAAGAAGAAAAACCCGATCCGCTGGAAGGCAAACTGATCCGCGATCTGGCGGCCATCCTGGAAGAAACGGGCCTCAGCGAGATCGAGATCGAAAAGGCCGGCTTGCGCGTGCGCGTCGCGCGCAACATCCAGATGGTCGCTGCCGCCGTCGCGGCAGCTCCGGCAGCGGCAGCCGCCAAACCCGCCGCCGGCGCAAAGCCGACGGACCTCTCCAGCCACCCGGGTCTCGTGGCCTCGCCGATGGTCGGCACCGCCTACGTCGCGCCGTCGCCGGGGGCAAATACGTTCGTAAAGATCGGCGACATGGTCACCGAGGGGCAGACCCTCCTGATCATCGAAGCGATGAAGACGATGAACCAAATCCCGTCGCCCCGTGCAGGCCGGGTCACCCAGATCATCATCAGCGACGGTCAGCCGGTCGAATTCGGCGAACCCCTGATGGTCATCGAGTAGAGCGTCGATGTTCGACAAGGTCCTCATTGCCAACCGCGGTGAGATCGCATTGCGCGTCAATCGCGCGTGCCACGAGATGGGCATCAAGACGGTGGCCATCCACTCGACCGCGGACGCAAACGCCATGCACGTGCGCATGGCGGACGAGAGCGTCTGCGTCGGCCCGCCGCCCGCGCGCGACAGCTACCTGAACATCCCGGCAATCGTGACCGCCTGCGAAGTCACCGGCGCCCAAGCCGTTCACCCCGGCTACGGCTTCCTCTCCGAGAACGCGCGCTTTGCCGAAATCATCGAAGAGCACGGCATCATCTTCATCGGCCCGAAGCCCGACCACATCCGCCTCATGGGTGACAAGATCGAGGCGAAGAAAGCCGTCAAGCGCCTAGGCATTCCGGTTGTTCCGGGCTCCGACGGCGGCGTCTCGAACGACGAAGACGCCAAGCGCGTCGCTGCGGCGATCGGCTACCCCGTCCTTGTGAAGGCGGCAGCCGGTGGCGGCGGGCGCGGCATGAAGGTTGCCCGCAGTGAATCCGAACTGTCCCTCGCCCTTGCGACCGCACGCTCGGAAGCGAAAGCCGCCTTCGGCGACGATTCCGTCTACCTCGAGAAGTACCTTCAGCTCCCGCGCCACATCGAAGTCCAGGTTCTGGCCGACAGCCAAGGCAAGGTGATCCACCTCGGCGAGCGCGATTGCTCGCTGCAGCGCCGTCACCAGAAAGTTTGGGAAGAAGCCGGCTCGCCCGCGCTCAACGCCGAAGCGCGCGACAAAATCGGCAATATTGTGACGAACGCCCTCATGAAGCTCGGCTATCTCGGCGTCGGCACGATCGAGTTCTTGTACGAGAACGGCGAGTTCTACTTCATCGAGATGAACACGCGCCTCCAGGTCGAACACCCCGTAACCGAGATGATCACGGGCCTCGACCTCGTACGCGAACAGGTGCGCGTCGCCCACGGCGGATCGATCGGTTTCGACCAGTCGGACGTGACGTTCTCGGGCCATGCCATCGAGTGCCGGATCAACGCGGAAAACCCGCAAACGTTCCGCCCGTCGCCGGGCCTGATCAAGGATTTTCACGTGCCTGGCGGCCTCGGCGTGCGCGTCGATTCGGCCGCCTATTCGGGCTACAAGATCCCGCCTTACTACGACAGCTTGATCGGCAAGTTGATCGTGCACGGCCGCAATCGCAACGAATGCATGATGCGCCTACGCCGCTCGCTGTCTGAGTTCGTCATCGACGGCGTCGAAACGACGATCCCGCTATTTCAAAAGCTCGTCACGGAACCCGACATCGTCAACGGCGACTACTCAATTCACTGGCTTGAGAATTTCCTGAAGCGGCAAGCCGGCTAAAGGCCCATACCGATGGTTCGAAGCCGAGCCACGATCATCCCGGAGCGAACGCTGCTCGCCGCCTACCGCAGCGGCCAGTTTCCGATGGCCGAGACTCGCACGGACGAAGATGTCTATTGGATCGATCCGCCCTTGCGCGGAATCCTCCCCCTCGATGCCTTTCACGTCCCGAAGCGATTGGCGCGCACCATGCGTTCGGGCCGCTTTGCAGTCACGGTCGACAAGGCGTTCACGGCGGTGATGGCGGCGTGTGCCGCGGCGGCGCGCGGACGCCTCAACACGTGGATCAATCCCCTGATCGAACGCTCGTACGCGAACCTTCATGCGAACGGTCACGCTCACAGTGTCGAGGTTTGGGTCGATGGCGTCCTGGTCGGCGGCCTCTACGGCGTTTCCATCGGTGCGGCGTTTTTCGGCGAGAGCATGTTCAGCCGCGAAACCGACGCCAGCAAAGTGGCGCTCGTCCATCTCGCCGAGCGCCTCAAGGCGGGCGGTTACAAGCTGCTCGACACGCAGTTCATAACCGAACACCTGAAGCAGTTCGGCGCAGTCGAAATACCTCGCGCCCGCTACAAACGGCTGCTTGCCGAAGCGGTCGACGCGAAGTCGGACTTCTACGTGTTGGGCGGCGCTGGTGCGGCCGGCTGAGTGGGCGCCGTCTTACAGTTGACGACCCACACGTCGTACACCGCATGCTCCAACGCATTGAGCGCCGGACTCGACGCGAACATCCACCCCGAGAAGATCTTCTGGATGGTCCCGTCCGGCTTGCGATCTTGAATCTCGAGGAACGCGGCCGACTCCGGCGGCTCCTCCGGCGGGCGGGTTTTGCAGGCGCGCGCCGTCACAATGAGCGTGTTGTAGAACACGGGCTGGTTCAGCTTGACCTCAAGCTTGGCCGTGCGCGCGGCAACCTTGTCGAGACCGCCCAAAATCACACCGGTGGCAATCGGTGCGGCGCTCGACGGCGGCGCAGGCGTGATCACCTCCGGTGGCGGCGCCGGCGGTTCGACGACCGCTTCGCCTGATGGCGTTTCGACGGGCGGCAGCGGCGCCCCCGGATCGGTCTGCGGCGCAGGTTCGGCCGGCGTCGGGATGGGGGTGTCGACCGGCGGGGCGGTGTCTTGAGCAAGCGCAAGGCTCGCCGCAAAGGCAACCGACGACGCGAGCAATACGAGGGAACGCTTCATGTCGTTACTGAACCTTCTGGGCCGCGGCTATTGCGGCGTCGCTGGTGCTGGTGCAGGCGCGCTCGGTGGCGCATCTTCTTTCTTTTCGTCGCCGCCGCCCAGCATCGATGTCACGGCCAGGTTCAACAGGTCGACCGAGCCTTGCGTCGTCTCGAACTCGGCTCCCGCCTTCATCATTTCGTCGCTGCCGCCGGGCGACACCGCCAAATACGTCCCGCCGAGCAGACCCTCCGTCGAAACCTTGATCGAGGAGTCTTCCGGCACCGCGATGTCCTGCTTGATGTTCATCTTCACGAGCGCGCGATATGTCTTCTGATCGAGGTCTTGCGACGTTACCGAGCCGATCTTGATCCCCGACATCCGCACATCGGTACCCACCGACACACCGTCGATCTTGTCGAAGCGCGCAATGACCTCGTAGCCCGACACCGCACCGGCGCCCGTGGAACTCCAGCCGTAGTAGAAAAAGAACGCCGCGACCGCCACGACCGCCGCACCCAACAACGTTTCGACAAACCCGTTCTGCATCTCGCTTCCCCTACTCCGGCTGCCAAGCTTCGTAATCGCCCGTCGCAGACGCACGCTTACCGGCGCCCAACAAACTGCCTTGCGGACGGTACGCTGCCGCCGTGCCGGTCAAATTCGGTAGATGTTCCTTCTCCCATGGCTTCACTTTTGGCGGCGCAATCGTCGGCGGTTCGTCCACCGTATGATGCAGCCAGCCATGCCACTCCGCGGGCACCAACGACGCCTCGGCCACATCCTTGTAAATCACCCAGCGCCGCTTGCCGTCGCGCGACCGGTAGTAGGCGTTGCCGAGCACGTCCTCGCCCACGAACGCGCCGTTGCGCTTCGTGTAAATCCAGGTGCCGAGCGTGCTTCCGTTCCACCAGGTCAGTGTCCAGTTCAAGAACTTGATCATTGCGGGCAGAAAACTCCTGACTCAGCGAAAGCGCGGCGGACTATGGCGTGCAGCGCGTAGCCCCGTAAAGCTGTACCAAAGGCGGCCTCAGCCATCATGTCCTAACGAATGCCCACTTATCCAAGACCCCTCGTGGGTTGTGTTGTCGCAGATACTACTACTTTTGGCTGGTCGCGCCCGGAACCACACGAACCTCGATCCGCCGTACGCCGAGAAACTGCTTCGCCGCCGCCACCACTTCGTCCCGGGTGATTCCCTCAAGATCGGCGAGTTGGCTCCGGATGGTCTCGATCGCCCGGGGCTCGCTTTGGATGTCTTCGAGCGCCCCCAACCAATAGCCGTTCGACTGCCGGTCCGTCTCCACCCCTTTGACCAAGGGCTCCCTTGCCCGCTTCAGAACGTCATCTGTCAGCGCCCCGGATTTCAGCTCGCCGACGATCTTGTCCACCGTCTTGAAGAACCCTTCGACAAGCTCGGGCCGCGTCTCGGCCGACGCGGCCACGAACCCGAAGTCCGGCAGCGCCCCCGAATTCCACGAGCCCACGGAAGGCGAATAGGTCGCCCCCTGCGCTTCGCGGAACTCCTCGGTCAACCGCACCTCCAAAACCTCTCGCAGCAACGAAAGAGTCCGCGCCCGCCGCGGGCTCGAATAGAAATCGGGTGCCGCCCAAGCGACATAGGCCGATGCCTGATCCGCACGCCCCTCGTGCGTAAAGCGCAGCGTCTTCGAAGCCGTCGGGAAGCGCACGTCGCGTGCGCCTGGCGCCTCGGTAAGCTTCGCCGCGCGCGCAGGAAGCGCACCGAAGGTAGCAGCCGTCGCCTGAACCACGTCATCCAGGCCTGCATCGCCCACCACCGTGATCTCGATAGGCGCTGACGCCAACACCGGCTTCATCACCGCCTCGACATCGGAAATCTTGAGTGCCTTCACGTCCGCAATCTTTGGAAACGCCCAGCGTGAATCGCCAGACCGCAGAAACGTCCCGGCTTCCCGTTCGATCACGCGCCCCGGACTGGACGCATACTGCTTGATGAAGTTCTCGGCCGCGTTCTGCAGCCGCTCGAGCCCGCCGCCGCGATACGCCGGGTCCGTCGTGAACGCCGCCAGCAACTGCATTTGCAGCAAGAGGTCGCGCCCGTTCGTACCGCCGCTCAGCTCGAACGACTCCTCGTCTAGGTTCAGCCCGTTCGACACAATGCGGCCGGCAAGCGACTCATCGAGTTCGTCCGCCGTCAGCTGTTTCAAGCCGCCCTCGCTGAACCCGAACGGCAGCGCCATTGCCAAGCCGATCTTGTTCTTGGGCAGGTGGATGTACCCGCCGGAGAACCGGACAACGACATAGACCGTGTCCTTTTCGAACTCCGTTCGTTTGAAATTTAGCTTCACGCCGTTCGCAAAGCGGATTGCCGTCGCGCCGAGATCGGCGATCTCCTTCCGCTCGGCGACAACACCCGGCGCACCGAAATTGGCGTATGGAAACACCTTCGCATCGTCTTTGGTCGGCGCAGCAACGGCCACCTTGACGCTGTCCTCATACGCCGCAGCAACCGCCGCATCGCCGCCCGAAATCGGCGAGCTCGACGAAACGAAGATCAACGGCCCTTGCCCGCCGGCCACTTCACGCAATGCCGCCAGCGCGCTCGCAGGCGTCACGCCGGCCGCCGCCTTCTCGAAGCGCACGAGTTGATCCGACGGCGGCGAGAACACGGATCGGTCCGAGAACGATCCCACCAACTGATCCGCCAGCCCCCGCGTTTCCCGCGTCGACTGAGTGGCAACCGCATTCTCTAGCGACGCACGCCACTCTTTCAATTCACGGTCGATCTCGCTCTGCGTAAAACCGTGCTCACGCGCGCGCCGATACTCTTGTTCCGCGGCCGCAAGGCCCTGCCGCCACTGACCCGGCCGCGTTGAGACTGACAAGCCCATGGTCTGCGACACGCCGCGCTGATTGTTGAGCCCGACGCCCGCACCCACGAACGGCGGGTTGCCGCCGCGCGCAATCCGCGCGATCCGCCGGCTGATCACCGCGAGCGCGATCCGGCGTTTCAGATTGCGCGCCCGCGCAGCAACCGTATCCGCCGCGTCGTCGGGCTCCTGAAACCAGGTCACGGAGGCGCTTTCCGGCAAGTTCGCTTCGACATGCGAAACGGCGAGGAGCCCGCGGGCTTTCACCGCTCCCTGCGCCGGATCGGCGGGATCTTTGCCCTCGCCCTGCCAATCGGAGAACTTCGTTTTGATCTTCGCCTCGATGTCGGCTGGATCGAAATCTCCCGTCGCAACCAACAGCGTGCGTTCCGGCCGGTAGTGGCGCCGGTAATAGTCCGAGAGCAGATCCCGCGTCGCACCCTTGATCGTCTCTGCCGTACCGATCGGAAGCCGCAGCGCTTGCCGCTGCCCCTCATAGGAAAGCCGCCAGCGCGCTTCGAACGCCCGGTACTCCGGCGTACTGCGCGTCCTCAGTTCCGAGAGCACAACGCCCTTCTCGCGCTCGATCGCGGCCGGATCGAGTGTGAGCCTGTCGCCCACTTCGCGAAACAGCATCAAGCCCGTGTCGACCAAATCGGCATCGTTCTTCGGCAACTCAAGCTGGTAGACCGTCTCGTCCGTCGACGTGTACGCGTTCGTGTGCGCGCCAAACGCGAGCCCCTTGCGCTGCAACAGCTTGACGAACTCGCCCTCCGGAACGTTTTTCGAACCGTTAAACGCCATGTGCTCCATGAAGTGCGCAAGGCCCTGCTGCGCGTCGCTCTCCTGCAGCGAACCGGCCGCGATCCGGAACCGCAGCGAAATCGTGCCCTTCGGCTGCACATTGCGCATGAGCGCATAGCGCATGCCGTTCGGCAGAACCCCAAAGCGCACCCCCGCGTCGGGCCGGATGTCGCTGACCTCCTGCGGCCAATAACCGTACTCGGGTCGACTGTCGCGCTGCGGCGACGAAGCGCCACCCGGGCCCGGTTGCACACACGCGGATAGAAGCAGCGCGAGTACGACCGCGCCAACACGCACTACGAACTGCATCTGCTTCCTTAACTCCAAAGACGACTACGCGTCGAACATGATCACCGAACGCGCGAGCTCCCCACGCTTCAGTTCGTCGAAACCTTCGTTCACTTGGTCGAGCTTGATTCGGCGCGAGATCATCTCGTCGAGCTTGAGCTTACCCGCCATGTAGAAATCGACGAGCCGCGGCATGTCGACCGGGAAGCGGTTCGATCCCATCAGCGAACCCTGAATGCGCTTCTCGCCAAGGAAGTCCGCCCCGTGCAGCTCGATATTCACGCCGACCGGGATCATCCCGATGATGTTCGCCGTACCGCCGCGGCCGAGCATCCGGAACGCCTGCTCCGCCGTCTGCTTCAGCCCGATCGCTTCGAACGAGTGATGCACCCCGCCCGACGTCATCTCGATGACTTGTTTGACCGGATCGCCGTCCTTCGGATTGACCGTATCCGTCGCACCGAAATGCTTCGCAAGGTTCAGCTTCGAGCCCTGCATGTCGACCGCGATAATGCGCCCGGCACCTGCGATCGCCGCCCCGTTGATGCAGGCAAGACCCACGCCGCCGCAGCCGATCACCGCAACCGTCTCGCCGGGCCTGACCTTCGACGTATGCATGACCGCGCCGACGCCCGTCATGACCGAACAGCCGATCAGCGCCGCCCGGTCGAGCGGCATGTCTTTGCGGATCTTCACGCAGGCATGCTCGTGGATCAGCATCTGCTCGGCGAACGAGGAGAGGTTCAAGAACTGGTTCATCGGATCGGCGTCTTTGGCGAGCCGCGGAGCCTCACCCTTCTGCCGCTTCGTTTCCGGGCTCACGCAGCGCGACATATGCCCAGTCAGGCAGTGCTCGCAGTGACCGCAAAACGCCGACAAACACGTGATCACGTGATCGCCCGGCTTCACGGTCCTGACTTCGCTGCCGACCTGCTCCACAACGCCGGCGCTCTCGTGCCCCAGAACCGCCGGGAGTGGATACGGATAAAGCCCCTCGACGAAATGCAGATCCGAATGGCACACGCCCGCAGCCGAGGTGCGGATCAAAACCTCGTGCGGTCCCGGCTTGTTGATCTGCACGTTCTCGATGACGAGCGGCTTTTTGACCTCGCGAAGGACGGCGGCTTTCATGCGGGCGATCTCCTGCGTTGCAAATGGCGGATGCATCGAAGCTACGCGACGAGGGACCCCGCTGTCAGCCCCATTCACATGGTCGGCCGGCGCACGAATCCGGCATCGGGCGCCTCGGTTTCCTTGTGAATGTCGATGTTTGTGACCTGCGCCGCAGGCGGTCCTTGGGTCGTGGCTTTGAGCATGTCCTCGACCTTGGTGTCGGCGCCGGCGATCAACATCTCGACGCTGCCGTCCGACCGATTGCGCACCCACCCGTCGAGCCCGCGGCGCTTTGCCTCCGCGATCGCCCAATCCCGATAGCCGACCCCCTGCACGGCGCCCTTGATCCGGAGGCGGAAAATCGTGATTTCGCTCATCTTTATTAGAACTTTCGTTACAGTTTCGAATGTGACGGGGGACACTTACTTAACCCGGCCGCGCGAGAATGTCCTCGAAGCATTCTGGGGGCGCGAGGGATGGCGCGGGCTGCTCAAGTCGAACAAATCGCGACGGAATCCGTCGCACTCAACCTTGCACCGCTGGTGGCACCGCACCGCAAGCAGGGCCGCCTGTCGTTGCGTATCGAGCGCATGCCGCAAGGCACGCGCTTGACCCGCGGCACGCGCAACAACGACAACACCTGGTCGCTCGCCTCCGACGAACTCGAAGATCTCGCCATTCAGGTCCCCGCGAACGGGAAGGACTTCAAGATCGGCGTCCGCGTCATCAGCCTCATGAACGGCAGCACGCTCGTCGCCGTCGATGTCCCGGTGAAACCGGGTGAAGCCGCCGCGGGTGCCCCCGTCGGCGCCGCGCCGCCCTCGACGATGTCACCGGCGGAAGCAGCCGAGCTAACCGTCCTTCGCCAAGAACTCGCCGCCGCCGAGGAAGCGCTCGTCGCCCGCGACAGTGAGCTTGCCGAACGCCTCGCAGCGGCCGCCGCCGATGCCGCCACGCAGTTCCAACAGACGCTGGCCAAGGCCGAGACCGCCTGGACCGAGAACGAAAACACCCGGCTCGCTTCGATCCAGCAGCAATGGCAGGAAAAATTCGGCGAAGCGTTGGCCGAACTCGAAGCGGCCCAGAACCAAACGCACAATGACAAAGTGCGCGAGCTCGAGGAAAAGCTCGAACTCTTGCAAGCAAACCTCGCCGAACGCGAAGCGGCCCTGGCCAACGCCAAGACCGCCGATACCGCCGCCCGCGAGCGCGACACCAGCGCCACCCAAGACGCGCTTTCGAAGCTCTCGGACGCCCAAGCTAAGCTCGCCGAACGCGAAGCTGAGCTCGCCAGCGCGCGAGCCGCCGCCGACGCTGCGAAGCGCGAAGCGGAGACAACGCTCACCAAGTCCGAACAAGCCTGGCGTGACGGCGAAGCCGCACGTCTCGCCGCCGCCGAAGCGCAGTGGCGCGATGCATCGTCAAAGGCCCTGGCGGAGGCGCACGCCAATGCCGACACGCAGCGCGCGCAAGGAACGGCCAGCGAGCGCGATCTCCTGACACGCGTCACCGAATTGCAGGCCGCTGTCGCCGAGCGCGACGAGGCGCTGACCCGCGCGCAAGCCACCGCGGAACAGGCGCGCACGCGCGCCGCGCAGGAAGCAGCGGAACGCCTCGCCAAAGCCGAGCAGGCTTGGAAAGCCTCCGAAACCGCACGCCTCGCCGCTGTCGAAGCGACATGGCAGGCCAAACTCGACGCCGCGGCCGCGCAGGCTTCGACGCCCGCCCACGTCGCGGCTCCGGCCAACAACGCCGAGACGCAGGAACTGCGTGAGAAATTCACCGCGTTGCAGGCCAAACTCACGCTCCGCGATGCGGCAGCCGCTCGCGCCGCCAAACTCGCCGACGAAGAACGCCGCCGCTGGCAGAAGGAAGCGCAAGACGTCATCGTCAAAGCCGCGCGCGACCGCAAGGCGGACGAAAACAACCGTCTCGCCGCAGCTCAGGCCGAGTGGAGCAAGCAGTCCGTGCGCGAACTTGCACTCGTGACCGCCCGCGCCGAAGCCGCCGAAGCCGCCCTCACCCAGCTGCGCATCCGCGCTGCGGAAGAGGCGCCGCTGCAAAAGGAACTCGCCTCACTCCGCTCCGCACTCGCGATCCGCGAAGCCGAACTCGAGCACTATCGCGGACCGCTCCCCAGCGAGGACGATACGAACTTAGCCCCGGAAACACCGGCGGCGACGCAGGCTCCCAACCCGCGCACCAAGCGGATGCTCCGCGACGGCATGCTAGCGGCCGGCGTCGGCATTGCCGCCGTCATCCTGTGGCCGATCGTCTCCGGCCTCATGACGCCGCCCCCACCGCCGCCACCGGCACCCGAGCCTGTGGTCGCCACCACGCCCGCGGTACTCCCGGTCGCCGTCCTGTCCAAAGACGCCAAGCTTCGCGCCACACCCTCGATGTACGGCGACATCGTCGGCAAGCTGCCGCGCGCCACCAAAGTCGAGCTCATCGAAACCAAGGGTGAATGGACCCGCGTGCGCCCGTCCGAACCGCCGGCCAAAGGCGCTCCCGCCGAGGGCTGGGCGAAGTCCTCGCTACTCGAGGACGTTCCCGAGGTGCCGGAAAAGCCGAAGAAGACGCCGAAGAAAAAGAAGTAGCCTTAGGCGAATTCCAGGATCACCGCATCGACCGGCAGACTATCGCCGGGCTTTGCCGCGACGCGCTTGATGACGCCGTCCCGCTCGGCGCGCAGCACGTTCTCCATCTTCATCGCCTCGACCACAGCGAGCGGTTGACCGGCCTTTACTTCTTGGCCCACCTCGGCCGCGATCGAAACGACAAGACCCGGCATCGGACAAAGCAGCAGCTTCGACGTATCGGCCGGCGGCTTCACGAGCATGTGCGCGGCCAACGCCGCAACGCGCGGACGGCGAACCGTGATGCTCGCGTGCGCGCCGCGATGCACGATGCGGAAAACGTCGCCGCGCCGGGCGACCTGCATCGCAACGGCCTGCCCCGCCACCTCGCCGGAGAACACCGCCTCCCCGGGCTTCCACGAGCTCTCCACCTCGACCATCCGCGACGACTTCCCGTCGCCAAGCCGTACCGCGATCACGTCGCGCCCCTCGATCATCGTCTTGACCGAAAGAACATCGGTCGTGTTGACCGTAACGGTCCAGTCGCGCGGCACGGCGGAACCGCCGTTCAGCTGCCCGGAGATCTTACGCCGCCGCTCCTCCTCGCGCAGCTGCATGAAGACGGCGGCCGACGCCATCTTGTCCTTCAGATCGTCGCTGAGCGGTGCGCCGTGAAATCCGTCCTTGAACTCCTCCGCAATGAAGTTCGTGGAAAGCCGTCCCGCGCGGAACCGCTCGTGGCTCATCACCGCCTGCAGGAACGGAATATTGTGCGCGATGCCGTCGACAGAAAAATGGTCGAGCGCATCGCCCATCAGATCGATCGCCGCGTCGCGGTTGTTCGCGTGCGTGCACAACTTCGCGATCATCGGATCATAGAAGATCGAAATCTCCCCACCCTCAAACACGCCCGTGTCGTTGCGAATCGTCTTTCCCACGACGCTCGCCTCCGCCGGCGGCCGGTATCGCACCAATCGCCCCGTCGACGGCAGGAAGCTTCGGTAGGGATCTTCCGCGTAGATGCGGCTTTCGATCGCCCAACCCTTCAGCTTCACGTCGTCCTGCTTGATGGTGAGCTTCTCGCCCGCCGCCACCCGGATCATCTGCTCGACGAGATCGAGCCCCGTCACAAGCTCCGTCACCGGATGCTCCACCTGCAGGCGCGTGTTCATTTCCAAGAAATAGAAATTGCGGTCCTTGTCGACGATGAACTCGACCGTGCCGGCGCTTTCGTATTGTACGGCTTTGGCAAGCGCCACGGCCTGCGCACCCATCGCAGCCCGCGTCTTCTCGTCCAGAAACGGCGACGGCGCCTCCTCGATCACCTTTTGATGCCGCCGCTGGATCGAGCACTCGCGTTCGCCCAGATGGATGACATTGCCGTGCTTGTCGCCCAGCACCTGGATCTCGATGTGACGCGGCTCGGTGATGTACTTCTCGATGAACAGCCGGTCGTCACCGAACGACGAACGCGCCTCGTTCTGCGAACTCGTGATCGCCTGTGCGAGCTCCACTTCCTTCCAGACGATGCGCAACCCCTTGCCGCCACCGCCGGCCGAAGCCTTCACCATCACCGGATAGCCGATCTCGGCAGCAATCCGCGCGGCCTCTTTCAGGTCCTTGATCTCGCCGATATAGCCCGGAACGCAATTCACCTTCGCCTTCGCGGCGAGCTTTTTCGACTCGATCTTGTCGCCCATCGCCGAAATCGCATGCGCATTCGGCCCGATGAAGGCGACCTTCGCTTTTGCCAGCGCCTCGGCGAACGCCGTCCGCTCCGACAAGAACCCGTAGCCGGGGTGCACCGCTTCCGCCCCCGTCTTCTTGCACGCCTCGACGATCTTCTCGATCACGAGATAGGACTGCGCCGACGGTGCCGGACCGATCGCCACCGCTTCGTCCGCCATGTCGACGTGCAGTGCAGCCGCATCCGCCTCGGAGTAAACCGCAACCGTCTTGATGCCCATCTTGCGCGCCGTCTTGATGACGCGGCAGGCGATTTCACCCCGGTTGGCGATCAGTATCTTCTTGAACATCAATTGCTCCAAAGCGCTTTGCGCCAGATGGGCTCGCCCGCAAACGTATGGCGATAGGCGATCGCCCACTTCTTGCCGCCGAGTTCGACGGCGCCTTTCTCTTTCTGCGTGGCCAGAAACGCCTTGAGGCGCGGCAACTCGCGACCGTCAAGGAAGATCGAATACGCGTCGCCCCGCCTCATCGCGCGCGGCGAGGTGAGCCCCGGCCATTCATTCGGCCAACTCACAGACGCTTGAGGCGCATAGGAATAGTCCCAAAGCATCACTTCGACATAGGCGGGTTCCCATGCGCGGCTAGCCGGATAGTCGAGTGCGCACAGCGCCTTGTGCACGGCAAAGAGCTCCGCAGGCGGCGCCTCATCGCCCTTCGGGTTCGTCGGCGCCGGCGGCGCCGCATTCCGGCAGCTCAAGCCATAAACGCTCGCCGCCCACTGTTGCGTACCGTTCGCGAAGTACAGCGCAGCCGTCGGCTGATCCGTCGCACCGCTCAACATGAAATGCTTCTTCGCCAACGGACGCGCAGCCAACGGCGCCCACCTCTGAGACAGCGCACCCAGTTCCGCGGGGCTCAACTTGACAGAGTGGTAGGCAAAAGCCCTCTCACCAGTCTTCTTTGCGAACACCACGTCGCCGTTCTCATACACGGCGACGCGCGGCGTATCGGACCCGATCACCATCAGCCACGGGTCCTGCTCCATCAATACGGCGATCGGCTTAGGCCCGGCGAACGGATCGAACGGCGCCGCCGCCGCGGGAAGCACCGCGCCGCACATCGCCATCAGGATCGCGAGAAGCCGAACCATCGTGCCGCCCTATTTCGCCCGCAGGCTACGCTCCCGCACCGCGCGGAACTCGTTGCCCTTGTACCAGGTAGGCCAAGCGTTCGAGTTGGCGATCGTGTTTCCGACCTCGTAGGCGACCTCCATGGTCTCGACCGGACCGCGCAGATCCCAGTTGTCGCTCCATTCGTCCGACGGCTGGTGATAGCGCTTCGTCCGATAGTCGTCGCGCAGCGCCATGCCTGCCGGAATGCCACCCTCGACGAGATCCGGTCCCTGCCCCGCATAGAGCATCGGCACGCCAACCTTGGCCAAGCTGATGTGGTCCGAACGGTAGAACGAGCCCTTCTCCGGCTCCGGATCGGCCGTGACGACACGGCCGCGTGCCTTCAAGACCTTCCTCAAAACATCCTCAAGCTGCGACGCGCCGGAACCGACGACGGTCATATCCTTCGAAGGTCCCGCAGGACCGACACCGTCAAAGTTCAATCCGGCCACAATCTTGTTCAGCGGCACCGGCGGATGCTGCGCCAGATAGGCCGAGCCCAGAAGCCCCTGCTCCTCCAGCGTCACGAACGCAAACATCACCGAACGCTTCGGCGGCGACGCGGCGAACGCCTCGGCCATCTCGAGCAGCGCCGACACGCCGCTCGCATTGTCGACAGCGCCATTGTGGATCTTGTCGTTACCCGGCACGTCGGGCTTCACCCCGATATGGTCCCAATGCGCCGTGTAGAGCACGTGCTCATCAGCCTTCGCCGTTCCCGGTACCACGCCGATGACGTTGCGCGTCTTCATGCGCGCCACCGCCGAGTGCGTGACCGCGTTCAGCTTCAGCCCCTTCATCGGTATCGCACGGAACCCGCGCTTGTTCGCGGCGATCCGAAGCTTTGCGTAATCGAGCCCCGCGCGTGCGAACAGGTCCTTCGCAACGTCCGTCGTCACCCACGAATGCACGGTGGCCAAGTCCGCGTTGCCGTTCTCTTTGTCCAGGTAGTACTTCGCGCCCGTGTTGGAGTTGCGCACGACCTGCCAGCCATAGGCCGCAGGCTCAGTCTCGTGCACGATGATGACTGCCGCCGCGCCCCGCCGCGCCGCCTCTTCGAACTTGTATGTCCAGCGGCCGTAGTACGTCATCGCCCGGCCCTTGAAGAGCCGCTTGTCGCGCGTGATGAAACCCGGATCGTTGATGAAGAGAACGAGCGTCTTGCCCTTGACGTCGACGCCCTTGAAGTCGTCCCAACGCTCCTCCGGTGCCGTCACGCCGTAACCGACGAAAACAAGCTCGGAATCTTTGACGACCTGGTGCCCCTTATCGAAGCGCGGCGTCCAGAAGGCGACCTCGTCGCCAGACTTCAGCGACTTGGCACCGTCCGGCCCCACGATCTCAAACGACGACTTGGCCGGATCGAGCGTGATCGAGGCTGCCGGCACGTCCTGGAAGTAGGAGCCGTTGTTCGCGCCGGGCTTGAGGCCCACGCGCTTCAAATCATCAGCTATCCAATCAGCCGCAGCCTCGCCTTTCGCGGTCCCAGGCCCACGCCCTTCGAAATGGTCGTCGGCCAGCGTCTTCGTGCGCCAAGCAAAATCGGCCCCAGCAATCTTCGCGACCGTCGGCTGCGGCGCCACGCCCAAATTCGATGTCTGCAACCCGCCACACGCGGCAAGCGCCAGCGCTGCGGAAAGAACGACTGCACGTTTCATAGTCTGCCCCTCCCCGGGAGCGCGGGCGTCCCTGCCCGCTCTTGCTGAAAGGAATTCCGTCGCCCGCCTCACAGCGGAATATTGTCGTGTTTCTTCCACGGCATCTCGACGCGCTTGTTCTTGAGCGAGCGCAAGCCGCGCGCGATCCGCCGCCGCGTCCCGTGCGGCATGATCACCTCGTCCAGATAGCCCCGCTGCGCTGCGACGAACGGGTTGAGGAACCGCGCCTCGTACTCCTTCGTGCGCTCCGCGATCTTCGCCGGATCGTTGATGTCGGCGCGGAAGATAATCTCGACCGCACCCTTCGCGCCCATGACCGCGATTTGCGCGGTCGGCCAGGCGTAGTTGATGTCCGCGCGCATATGCTTCGACGCCATAACGTCGTAGGCGCCGCCAAACGCCTTGCGCGTGATGCAGGTGATCTTCGGCACCGTCGCTTCGGTGAACGCGAAAAGCAGCTTCGCGCCGTGCTTGATCAACCCGCCATATTCCTGCGCGGTTCCCGGCAAGAACCCCGGCACGTCCACGAACGTCACGAGCGGAATGTTGAAGCAGTCGCAGAACCGCACGAAGCGCGCAGCCTTCCGGCTCGCGTCGCTGTCGAGCACGCCGGCCAACACCATCGGCTGGTTCGCGACGAACCCGACGGTCGACCCTTCGATCCGCCCGAACCCGGTGATGATGTTCTTCGCGAAGCTCTCTTGAATCTCGAAAAAGTCGCCCTCGTCCGCGACCTTCAGGATCAGTTCCTTCATGTCGTAGGGCTTGTTCGGGTTCGCCGGGATCAGCGTGTCGAGCGAGATATCGTCCTTGTCGACATCCTGGAACGACGGCCACGACGGCGGCTGCTCGCGGTTCGACGACGGGAGGAAGTCGAACAACCGCCGCATCTGCATCAGGCACTCGATATCGTTGTCGTAAGCACCGTCCGCGATCGACGATTTCGTGGTGTGAACCTTTGCGCCGCCAAGCTCCTCCGACGACACGACCTCGTTCGTCACCGTCTTCACGACGTCCGGACCGGTCACGAACATGTAGCTCGTATCGCGAACCATGAAGATGAAGTCGGTCATGGCCGGCGAGTAGACGTCGCCGCCCGCGCACGGCCCCATGATGATCGAAATCTGCGGGATCACGCCCGACGATGTCACGTTCCGCGCGAACACCTCGCCATAGCCGGCCAGCGCGTCGACGCCTTCCTGAATACGCGCGCCGCCCGCATCGAACACGCCGATCACCGGCGCGCCGTTCCTGAGTGCCATGTCCTGGATCTTGACGATCTTCTGTGCGTGCGCCGCCGACAGCGATCCGCCGAACACCGTGAAGTCCTTCACGAACAGATAGACGAGCCGCCCGTTGATCGTGCCCCAACCGGTCACGACGCCGTCGCCGGGCACACGCTGCTGATCCATGCCGAAGTCGGTGGAGCGGTGCTCGACGAACGTGTCGAACTCCTCGAACGAGCCCTCATCGAGCAGAATGTCGAGCCGTTCGCGCGCCGTCAGCTTGCCCCGGGCGTGCTGGGCTTCGATCCGCTTCTCGCCACCCCCCATTTGGGCGGCGGCGCGGCGCCGTTCCAGTTCCTTGATGATCTCGTGCATGAAACCCACGTCAGAGTCAGATTTGCCGCCGAATCTGCACAGAACGCCCCCCTACGCAATGGCGGAAACCCGGCTTTTCCGAGGGTTTCCGCTGCGTCAGGCGGCAAGCAGAGCCAGGAAGCGACCGGCCGCCTCCAAGTCCGCCAAGCGACGCGCCCGAACCGCTTCGGCTTCGGCGTCGCGACCCCACTGCTCGGCCTGGAAATCCGCATCGATGCTGGACGCATTGAACACAGCAGCGACATCAAGCGTGCGCGTTGTCAGTGCGAGACCCAGAATGAGTGAACCAGTGATCGTGGTCGCCGTGTGAAGCGACACGAGGCGATAGATATCTTCGGCATCGATCGCGTCACGAAGGCGTGCGAGCGCTTCGACAGGCTGCTCAATGTGAACCACACCTGTCGTGACCCGCAACCGCGCGCCATAGCGGCTGTCAACCCAGTCCAAGCATGGATCCCAGGCCTTTGCTTGCCGTCGCACAAGCTCTGCCGGCGACTCCGCGCGATAGCAGAGCAGGTCTGTGGCCCCATAGTTGGCGAGTTCGTCCACCACGGCACCGCGGTTCGGGCCCACACGATCGATCGCGGTATTGAGCGCCTTGGTCAGTGGCATCGAGTCGGGCACGACGTCCGCCTGTTGCGCCTCCCACTCGTCGGCAATCGCTTTTGCCAACGCATGAGTTCCGGCCTGCAACAACGTTTTGCCCGGCGTCTTCAAACTTCGGCCATCGAGCAGCACGTTATAGGCGCCATCGCACGCTTTCACTCCGACGGTCTTGTAGAACCGCTTGATCCCACCTTTCGACATCGTCACTTACGCCGCTTCGCCTTCAGCGCCGCCCGCCGCATATCCGACAGCCCATCATGCGGCCCGAGCTCCCGCCGCGGTGCGTCCTTCCAGAGGAAGTCGCCAATCTCCTTGTTCCGCTTCGGATGCAAGGGATAGACGCATTTCGACCGGCTGCGCGACGCCTCGCCGACGACAATCAACCCGACGGGCTTGTCCGTATTATTGATGAAGCAATGAGCGATCCCCGTGCGGTCCGGGAAGCCCGCCCCGTCGCCCGGCTTCAAACGATGCAGATGGCCGTCGATCCACGCATCCGGCTCGCCCTCGACCACATAGACGAACTCTTCCTCGTCGAACTCCGCATGCGGCCAAGACGACCGCCGGCCCGGGGCAAGCAGGTCGTAACCCACGCCGATCCGCGTCAGCCCCATCGCGACAGACAAATGCGCGAAGTCCGCCATCGGCTCGTCATCGCCCGGATAAGGCTTGCCGGGCTTCAAGATCTTGCGCCAGTCGACGACGCAGGCGGGCTTGCGGCTCTCGCGCCACGACTCCGGCGTCGCGCGCTTGCGTACTGCGTCCGGAAGACCGTCATGGCCTCCAAGCTTGCGCTTCGGCGCATCGAGCCACAGATTGCCGTTCTTCCGCGCCGCCTCAGCCACCTCCCGTGTCACCGGAAAATTGACCGTCGAATTGTAGCGCGACGGCTCGCCGATCGTGAGCATCCGGACAGGCTCGTCCGTGTTGTTGATCAGGCAGTGCGCAAGCCCGTCGCGCCCCGGCCAGCCGACCGCATCACCGGCTTTCAGCCGGTAGAGATAGCCGTCCGACCACAAATCCGGCGCGCCCTCGAGGATGAAGACCATCTCCTCCTCGTCCCGCTCCGCGTGCGGCGGCGCCGAGCGCCAACCCGGCACAATCGCATCGTGACGAACGATGACCCGCTTCAGTTCGAACGGCGCCGAAAAGGATGCCGGACGCACCATCGGCTCCTTCGTGTGCCAATGGCGCATCGGCTCCGCATCCTCGACCTCGGACCAGTGGCGAATGAACGGCGGGCGCTTTGGCATGCCTACCTCCGCCGACCGCGGTCCTTACCGCGGTCCTTGCCACGATCCTTTCCGCGGCGCGCGTGATGCTGCACGTCTTTCTTGTCGCGCTTGCGATCGTTCGGACGATACTCCGCGACGCCGGCGGGCGTACCCTTCTCCGGCACGAAATTCTCGAACGGATCGCGCCGGTCGTTCTTGTCGAAGCCGAACATGTCCCAGACCTTCGCCATGTGCGGCGGCAGCGGCGCCGAGACCTCAAGATATGTCCCGTTCGGATGACGGATGCGCAACGACCGCGCGTGCAGCATCAGCTTCTTCGGGATTTCGCCGTGTGCGCGCGCAGGCTCCTTGCCGTATTTCGGATCGCCCACGATCGGCGTATCGATGGCAGCCATATGCGCACGCAGCTGGTGCGTACGGCCCGTGAGCGGCATCAGCGCGACCCACGCCATCGTTGTCACGTGATCGAGCATGTCGAACAGCGTGACGGCGCTCTTCGCGTCGTCTTCGTCGCCCTCTTCCGCGATCCGTACCCGTTCGTTCCCATCCGCGGCAGCCCGCTTCACAAGAGCGCCGTCGATCTTGCCCCGCCGCGGCGTCGGCACGCCGGTCGTCAGCGCCCAGTAAATCTTGCGCGTGTCGTGACGCCGGAACGCCATTGCCAAAGCGGCAGCAGCGCGCGCGTTGGCAGCGACCACCATCACGCCCGACGTATCGCGGTCGAGCCGGTGCACGAGGCGCGGCCGCTCCTCGCCCTCCTCGACCAAGCCCGGCAGCAAACCGTCGATATGCCGCTCCGTCTTCGTGCCGCCCTGGACCGCAAGCCCGGCCGGCTTGTTGAGAACGATGACGTCGCGATCGCGATGGATCACCAAACTCTGAATGAACGTGCGATCCTTCGCCGAGATCTCGACCTTCGGCTTCTCCATCAAAGGTGCATCGCCCTGAGGGAGCGGCGGCACGCGCACGGTCTGTCCGCCCTCGACCCGGTGGTTCGCCTTCACTCGCGCGCCGTCCACGCGCACCTGTCCCGTGCGCAGGAGCTTCTCAAGCCGCCCATGCGTGACCTGCGGATAGTGCCGCTGAAACCAGCGGTCGAGGCGAATCCCGTCCTCTTCGGGTTTGATCTTACGCTGAACGACGCCGCTCATGCCGCCACCACCCGCACCAGCGCGAGCCCAGCAAACAACGCCAAGATCGACCCCAAAACCGACGCCGAAACGTAAAGCACCGTCGCGCCCCAATCGCCGCGCTCGATCATCACCGCGCTGTCGAGCGCGAACGCCGAAAACGTCGTGAACCCACCCAAGATGCCGGTCGTCAAAAACGCGCGCATCTCGGGCGAGAGGTTCAGCGATAACGCACCAAGTTCCGCGATGACGCCCATGACAAAACAACCAACCAAGTTCACCAGCAGAATCCCCCACGGGAATCCGGGCCCGATCCAATGCGTGATCTGGCTCGAGAGCGCATAGCGCCCGACCGCACCCAAAGCGCCGCCCAATGCGATTGCAACAACAGTTCCCATGCCGCGCGGTATCGCATGGGCATTACGCCCGTTCAAAGCGGTATCTCCTGAAGCGGCTGCGACTCGTTCTTCAGATAGGCGTCAACCAAGTAACCAAGCCGCGGCGGGAAGATCGTCTCGGTCGCCGCGAGCAGCTCCGCCACCGTCCACCAGCGATGCGCCCGCATCACCTCCCGCTCGACATCGGTCCAGTTCCCGGTGCTGAGCGCCGACGTCGGACTGCGCACGAGGAAGAACCGCTCCAGCGTCTTAACCGGCTCGCCCTTGAAGACGAGCTGGTTCGACCCGAACCACAGCTCGCGCCCATAGATGCAGCCGCCGATACCCGTCTCTTCTTGCACCTCGCGCACGAGCGCGTTGCGCACGTCTTCGCCCGCCTCGATTTCACCGCCCGGCGTGGCCCAAAACCGGCGGGGCTCGTCGGCGATGAAGCCGGCAGGCAATTCGAACTGGAACAGCAGCACGCGATCTTGCGGGTCGAGCATCACGGCGCGCGCCGTCTTGCGCTCCCTCATGCCTTGCCCCTCAAGCCCGCCCAACGTTCGAGCCGCGCCTTGATCTCTTTCTCAAGACCGTCGCCCGCCGGTTCGTAAAACGTCTCGCGCGGCATCCCGTCCGGGAAGTAGTTCTGGCCCGAGAACCCCTCCGGCGTTTCCGGGTCGTAGACGTAGCCTTTCCCGTAGCCGAGGTCTTTCATCAACCGCGTCGGCGCATTCAGAATGTGCAACGGCGGGTTCAGCGAGCCCGTCCGCTGCGCCGCCTGCATCGCCGATCCGAACGCCGCATAAGCCGCATTCGACTTCGGCGCGCAGGCGAGAAAGATCACCGCCTCCGCGATCGCGAGCTCACCCTCCGGCGAACCCAAAAACTCGTAGGCATCCTTTGCCGCAATCGAAAGCGTCAGCGCCCGCGGATCGGCAAGCCCTATGTCTTCGATCGCCATCCGCACGACACGCCGCGCGATATAGAGCGGCTCCTCGCCGCCCGCGAACATCCGCGCGAGCCAATAGAGCGCCGCATCCGGATCCGACCCGCGCACCGACTTGTGCAGCGCGCTGATCAGATTGTAGTGCCCTTCCCGCCCCTTATCGTAGATCGGCGCGCGCTTCTGCACGGTGCGCGCCAGATCGGCGGTCGTAAGCGGCTTCATCGTTTTGAGCGCCAGAACCTCCTCACCCAGGTTCAAAAGAAAGCGCCCGTCGCCGTCAGCCATCGCCTTCAGGCTCGCACGCGCATCGTCGTCCAGCGGCAGCTTCTCTTTCGTCAGAGCCTCCGCCCGCTGCAGCAGCTGCTCCAGATGCTCCGTACTTAGACGATTGAGCACCAACACCTGTGCCCGCGAGAGCACGGCGGCGTTCAACTCGAAGCTCGGGTTCTCCGTCGTCGCCCCGACGAGGATGACCGTCCCATCCTCCATCACCGGCAAGAACGAATCCTGCTGTGCCCGGTTGAAGCGGTGAATCTCGTCCACAAAGAGCAGCGTGCCCTTGCCCTGCGCGCGGCGTGCGCGCGCCATGTCGAACGCTTTACGCAACTCGGCGACGCCCGAAAAGATCGCCGAAAGCTGCTCGAAGTGCAGGCTCAAACCCTGGCTCAAAAGCCGCGCGATCGTGGTCTTACCCGTCCCCGGCGGCCCCCATAGGATGAGCGACGACAACCGCTTTGCCGCCAGCATCCGCCCGATGGGCCCTTCGGCCCCGAGCAAATGCTCCTGCCCGATCACTTCGGCGAGCGCCTTCGGCCGCAGCCGGTCCGCGAGCGGGCGCGGCCCCGCGCCCTCCTCCAACCCGGCTGCCTCGAAGAGCGTCGCCATCAAGCCTCTCTAATTACGGACACTCAGCGTCAGCGTGCTGCCGCCGCGGTCGACCGCGATGTTCCAGACGCGCGCGCCTTTACGCAGCGTGTCCTGCAGCGACGCCACATTGGTGATCTTGCGTCCGTTCACACCAAGAACAACGTCGCCCGGCTCAAACCCGAACCGCGCCGCGAGCGAACGGTCGTCGACGTCCGTTACGACCACGCCGCTCGCCCGCTCGATGCCGAACTCGCTCGCCAACCCGGACGTGAGGTTCGCAACCTTCGCGCCTTGCAGCGGATTGCGCCCTTCGATCGCAGCACTCGCCCGCGCATTGGCAGGCTCGCTGATCAACCGCACGGAGGCTGTCCGCACTTGACCGCCGCGCAGGTAGGTCAGTGTCGTCGTATTACCGACACCCTTCGTCGCCGTGCGGAAGTTTAGGCCCTGCTCGTCGTTGACGGCAAACTCGTCGACCTTCGTGATCACGTCCTGACGCGTCAAACCGGCTTGGGCCGCGGGGCTTCCCGGCACGACGTCGCGCACCAGCAACCCGATCGGCCGGTCGAGCCCGAGGCTCTCCGCAATCCGCGCATCGACAGGCTGCACGTCGATCCCGAGCCACGGCCGCGCAACTTCCTTTGCCCCACCAAGCGCGGTGTTCACCACAACCTTGACCATGTTCGACGGAATCGCAAACCCGATACCGATGTTCCCACCGCTACGCGAAAAGATCGCCGAGTTGATGCCGATCAGCCGCCCGTCGACCGTGACCAGCGCGCCGCCCGAGTTACCGGGGTTGATCGCCGCATCCGTCTGGATGAAGAACTGATAGTCGCTAACGCCGGCTTGCGTCCGCGCGAGCGCCGAAACGATGCCGCTCGTCACGGTCTGCCCGACGCCGAACGGGTTGCCGATCGCAAGCACGATATCGCCCACTTCCGCATCGTCGCTGTCGTGGAAGGCAAGCGTCGGCAGCGGCTTTCCGTTTGTGCTCACACGCAAGATCGCCAGATCCGTCCGCTCATCCGCCAAAAGGACCTTCGCCTCGAACTCGCGCCGGTCTGCCAACGCAACGACGATTTCGTCCGCGTTCGCGACCACGTGATTGTTCGTGACGATAATCCCGTCAGAGCGCACGATCACGCCGGACCCGAGCGCGCTTTGCACCCGGTCGCGGCCGCCGAACATGCGCCCGAAGAACGGATCGTCCGCGAACGGATTGCGCACCTTGCGCTTCGAATAGATGTTGACGACAGCCGGCGCCGTCTTCTTCACCACGGAGGCGAACGACAATTGCATCTGCTGCGACGACGTCGGGACGACGCGAACCGGCTGCGGCTGCGCGAACGCCGCCTGCGCGGCGAACAGACCCAAAGCGACGACCGAAAGCGAATTCATCTTCATTGCTCTACCAATTCCTCAGAACGTCCACCCGTGAGGCGGCTTTGAAACGCGACTCGCCACACCTTTTCAAGCTGGCCACGTGCGCGCAAAGGTAGGGTGCCGGCCGCCCAATTCGAGAGGCGGACAAGCCCACCCGGATACAACCAACGGCTGCATCCGCGCGGCGCAAAATCCGAAGCGTTATATCCGTTAGATTGGCTGATTTCTCCGACTTCATCCGTTAGATATCCGTTAGAAATGCGTTAGGTCTCCGTCTGCGACAAGCTGGGCGAGCCGCAGAACTCCGCCGACACCCGCGAGCGCCGTCAGCAACCAGAACGCGAGCCAATATGCGAAGGCGAAAGCGAGCACCCATACTGCAGACCAACCGCATTGCCGCCCGCGACTGTGCAGCAACCGACATAAGTAACATTGAAACTTCGTACCTCAAGGGATCGCACCCCGGACACTTTGGGTTTGGCGGCGGACGGTTTGTCGCTCAAACAACGTCGCAGGCCGGACTTACAAGGAACACACACCGATGCGCGTCACCGAAGCCGTCTGGGCCGCATACCTGCTCCTATTGAGAAACCTCGCTTCATTCCTGCCGATCGCCCTCGCCTGGGCCGTCATCACGGCAATCCCAAGCGTTGTCGCCTTGCTCGGAGCGGACGCCGACCTGCCTGAGAGCGACGATGCAACGTTGATCGCAATCGCGCCGACCTTTCTCACGCTACTGCTCAGCATCGCTGGCTCCGTCTGTATGGCCATCGTTTGGTACCGCTTCGTTATTCACGGCGAACCTGTTGCACGGCTCTTTCCGGCAACGACAGAGGTTATCCCACCCTACGTCACCCGCCTCCTCGTGGCTTCGCTTCCGACCGTCGTACTGGCCACACTGATCTACTGGCTTTCATGGGATACGGTGACCCCGATCCAGGGTGCGAGCATCTATGTAGGCACATCGCTTCTGTTCGCCGCCACCGCGCGTTTCCTCTTGATACTCCCGGCCAGCGCGACGGGCGACACGGCAACCACGGCGCGTGCGTCATGGCGCGCAACCGATGGCCAAACCCTCGCGCTCTTCCTAGGACTATCGGCCTGCGACCTGCCGTTCACGACCGTCATCGTCGCGATCGATTACGTCACGTTCGCTTACGACCTCGACTCGCTCAAGGGGATCGCCGCTTTCGCCGTCACTCAAGTCCTCGACCTCGCCCGAAACGTCGTCTGGGCGGCGTTCATGTCGCGCGCCTACCTCCAGTTCATGCACCCAGTGCAACGGCAGGCCGATCACTTTCGCTGAGCCGTAGAGACTCCCGCAGCGAGCGCGGGGGGCGCCCCTATGACCGCCCAGACGCCACTGGCGGCGGCACGCGATCGAGCTTGTCGAAGAACTTGCGGCCCAGGGCCAGCAACTGCCCGTCGCTCAAATGCTCGACCGTTTCCCAGCCTTTGATGTGCGGCATGAGCGATGCTCGGTGTTTCTCGACGTAATGGCGGAAGTCCGCCTGCGCCTGGCGCGAACCCGCAACAAGCACCTCTTCCACGCCCTTCAGCGCGTCGCAGACCTCGGCGTAGAACTCGTGGATCGCACGCACGTTGCTGCCGTGCTGACGCGTGTAGTGATTGTGATCTTTCACCTTCGCCGCCTCGACCTTGCCGTCCGAAAATTGCTGGATCTGCGCGCTGTGGTGATCCAACCAAACCACGGCATGAAACAAAGTCATGGTAATCCCTCCTGGATACGACCGCGCCTCGGCGCGGCTCGCTTACTGTCACGGATTGCAGAAGACACGCGAACGCACCCCTTCGCGTTGACTTAGATCATTTCTGGGGCCGCCTCAGATCATACGGAGCGCGGCAGACGGCCGCCCCGCCTAGCAAATCCAGACGCCGCCAGCGTTTGAGCGATAGCCGAGCGCCTTGTACGCCGCATCGACGAGGCTCTGCCCCCGGTCGTTGAGCAGGAGGCCAAGCCCCATCTGGTTCATCGAATACCCGAAGCTCATGCGCGTCTCGGGGCAGGCAAAGCCGATTGATCCCCCCGCGCCCACATGCCCGAACGCGCTCTCCGACAAGAGGCAGCTCGCGCTGTCCGTGCCGGGCAGCCAGCGATTGTCCATCGACTTCATGTAACCGAGCGCAAAGCGCGTCGGGATCATCAGCGTACCGTCATAGTGCGTGGCCATCGCGATCCGCCCCATCCGCGCGAGCGTGTCTTTGCCGACGAAGTGCTTACCGTTGAGCGTTCCGCCATTCGCAAGCGGTGCGTACAGTCCCGCCAGGCCCCGCGCATTCGTCATGCCGTTACCCGCGCCGATTTCGGCCGCCCGCCCTTCGCGCATGTTGGGGCTGAACGCGAGGAAGTCCCGCATAAACAAATGCGACGGCGACGTAGGATCGCTCATCGCCTTCTGGACGAAGCGCGACTGCATGAGCTCCGGCGTCGGCGCCGCAGGGATCGTCGGCGCGACGCGGTGTTCTTGGCTCTCCGGCAACCCAATCCAAAAGTCGAGCCCAAGGGGCTTGGCCACTTCGTCCTGAAAGTACACGCCCATCCGCTTGCCGGCGGCGCGGTGCACGATCTCACCGACCGTCCACGACATCGTAATCCCGTGATAACCGTTGCGCGTGCCTGGCTCCCAAAACGGCGCTTCCTTCGCAATCACGTCGACCATGTAGTCCCAGTTGTAGAAGCCGCCCGGCTTCGGCACCGCACGCACGTGCGGCACGCCGACCGAATGATCGAGCGTCATCGCGACGCGCGCGTTCTCTTTCCCGTTCTGCCCGAACTCGGGCCAGTACTTCGTCACCAACGCGTCGAGATCGAGCTTTCCGCGATCGGCCAGCATGTGCGCCGTCAGCGCCATCGCACCCTTCGTCGATGAAAATACGCAGCAGATCGTATCTCTGTCCCAAGCCGCGCCGCCCGGCGCCCGCTTGCCGCCCCAAAGATCGACGACGGTCTTGCCTTCGATCGTAATCGCGCAACTCGCTCCCACCTCGCCGCGCGCCTCGAAATTCGTCACGAACGCGTCGAGGACGCCGGAGAATCTCGGGTCGCACGTGCCTTCGACAGTGCCAGCCTTCGTCGTTAGTGAAATCGCCATCGGGAACCTCTCTGCGGCGTTCACGCTAAGCGACGATGTTTGCGTTTGGCAATGCGCGGTCTGGGGCCGCTCTCGTTGCGGTGAATGGTCGGAGCGACAGGATTTGAACCTGCGACCCCCAGTCCCCCAGACTGATGCGCTACCAGGCTGCGCTACGCTCCGACATTTGCTTGCGAACCCGCGGCGTTCGCGGCGGGTGCGTTTGGGGCGCGCAATATAGGCAGGCGCCCCCTGCGGATGCAATGCGGCCAATCCTGCGTCTAAAGCGTGATCCCGAACCGCGGCAAAAGCCAGATCATCAGCGCATAAAGCGCAACGGTCAACGCACACGAGGCCCCGAGCGCGGGCCAAAAAGCGACGTTCCAACGCAGCAAGGCCGGAAACACGAGAAACATGGGCAGCGACGGCAGCACGAACCAAAACGTCGCTTCGGCATGATTAGCGATACGCTGAGTGTCGCCGGTATCGCGCCAAAGCCAAATGATGCCCAGCAGCGAAATCAACGGTAACGAGGCGATCATCCCGCCCCAGCCCGGATTGCGCTTGGCCACCTCTGACACGATCAAAACGATCACACCGGACAGCAGCGCCTTGACGATTGCGTAGAACACCGGCGCGCTACTGCGCCGCTGCCACCTTGCCGGCCCGTTTCGGCCCGCGGTGCAACAGATCGCGCAGGTTCAACAGATCGTCGA
>CAZYGK010000007.1:0-74648 GCA_964647355.1 uncultured Flavobacteriaceae bacterium
TCCCGCGGCGGATGGCGCTGCGCAGCAGGTTGTCGTCGTTGTCGTGGACGAGGCCCAAGACGGCGCCGATCTGGCCATCGACGGTTGCGAGCGGATCGGCGTCGCCGGTTCTGACGATCGCGCCTTCGGCGTGCCCCAGCTTTGCGGCGAGGGCGTCGCCCTTTTCCTTGCTGCGGCTGGCGATGACGAGCGCGAGATCCGGGTGATGGCGGCGCAGCAGCGCGGCGACGCGGTTGCCGACGACGCCGGTGCCGCCGACGAGGAGGATGCGGGAGGGCATATTGGTTCGGCCTTACTCAGTGGGGAAAGAAAGTTCGAGGTAAGCCCCCGGCGTCAGAGCAGCGATGCCAGCGGCGACGATTTCGACGTGATTTAGAATTCGCCGCCAATCCGCGGCGCAGCGGAACCGGTGTGCCTTGGTCGAACAAGATTCGCACGCGCCGCTACTGCGCCGGCTCGAGGCTGCGCTGAGCGTATTCGAGAACGGCTTCGACTTGGCCGCGCTCGACGCCGGGGAACCACTCCAAGAACTCTTGAACGGTTGCGCCGCCTTCCAGGTTCTCGAACAGCGCCTTTACGGGTACGCGCGTGTTCTTGAACAGCCAGGCGCCGCTGACTTTTCCTGGGATGCGTTCTACCGCCGGGCACTGCGACCAATCGATCATGAGGGTAAGGTGGTGGAATCGCTGTGCGAATTCAAGCGTATGTTGCGCGTACTCAGGCCGCTAATGTGCGGGTTTCAGCGTTACCAGCGTTTGGCGGAGCGCGACTTGGTCGCCTGCTTTGGCGGTGACGGTTTCGACCGTGCCGTCGGTGGCGGCTTTTAGTTCGTGCTCCATCTTCATCGCTTCGAGGATGACGAGGACTTGGTTCTTCGCGACAGTTTGGCCGGGTTCGGCTGCGACTTTGACGATGCGGCCGGCCATCGGGGCGCGGATGACGTTGGCGCCTGCGGTGCCTTTCGGTTCGGCGGGGGTGTAGGTGATGTCTTCGAAGATGGCGATTCTTCGGCGGGTGTCCAATTGGATTCTGTTGCCGTGTTGCTCGACAAAAGCGAGAAGGCGGCCGCGCGGTCCTTCCGCCTGAATCCTTCCGAGCCAATTGTCCTCCGGCGCTGGGTCCACTTCGGTCGCCAAGATGTCGCGCACGCGTCCGTTCTCGACGATGAGCGTGCGCTCCTGGCCGCGTTCGCGCAGCCTCACGCTTGCGCGTCGATAGCCGGTTGAAGTGAATCCCCCGCCAGGGCCATGTGCCAGATAGAGCGCGGCAAGGGCACCCAGATCGCCATCGAGGTTGTTATCTGCGAAGGGTGGGAGTCCGCTCACCCAATCAATGGCGGGGCTCCCGTGCGCAAAGCTAGCGCTCTCCAAGAGTTCGATAAGATAGCTCGTATTGGTCCTTATGCCCGCGATATTGATCGAGCCAAGGGCTTCGATGAGGCGCCGTCGAGCTTGGTCGCGCGTGTCCCCCTTGGCAATCACCTTTGCAAGCATCGAGTCGTAGTCGCCACCGACGTGCATGCTAGAGCGCAAGCTTGAGTCGAGCCGGAACCTGTATTTCTCTTTGCTTGCGAAGTAGTCGAGGATCATTCCCGATTGAGGGCTGAATCCCTCCGCGGGGTCCTCCGCGCACAACCGCGCTTCGATCGCGTGGCCGGTGATCTTCACCTCGTTTTGCTTCAGCGGCAGTGGTTCGCCCTTCGCCACCGTGAATTGCCATTGGATCAGGTTCGTGCCGGTCACTTCCTCCGTCACCGGGTGTTCGACTTGGATGCGGGTGTTCATTTCGAGGAAGTAGAAGTGGCCGGCTGGGTCGAGGAGGTATTCGACGGTGCCGGCGTTTGTGTAGTTCACGGCTTTGGCGAGGGCGACGGCGGCGGAGCCCATGCGGTTGCGTAAGTCTTCGCTGACGCCTAAGGCCGGGGCTTCTTCGATGATCTTTTGGTTGCGGCGTTGGACGGAGCAGTCGCGTTCGCCGAGGTGGATGATGTTACCCTTCGCGTCGCCGAAGACTTGGACTTCGATGTGGCGGACGTTGTCGAGCGCCTTTTCTAGGATCATGCGGTCGCTGGCGAAGGCGGAGAGCGCCTCGCGTTTGGCGGAGGCTAGGGCTTCGGCGAAGTCGGCTTCCCCTGTCACGCGGCGTTGGCCGCGGCCGCCGCCGCCCAAGGCTGCTTTGATGAGGACGGGCCAGCCGATTTTCTTCGCTTCGGCGAGCAGCTTCGCGTCGGATTGGTCGTCGCCGTCGTAGCCGGGGATGACGGGGACGTTCGCTTTGCGCGCGATTTCTTTTGCGTTGCCTTTGTCGCCCATGGCGCGGATCGCGGCAGGCGAGGGGCCGATCCAGACAAGGCCGGCGTCGATCACGCTTTGGGCGAAGTCCGGGTTTTCCGAGAGGAAGCCGTAGCCGGGGTGAATGGCCTCCGCGTTTGTTTGTTTGGCGGCGGCGAGGATGCGTTCGACATTGAGGTAGGAGTCGCGCGCGGGCGCCGGGCCGATGTGGACGGCGGCGTCCGCTTCTTCGACGTGGAGCGCGCGTTTGTCGGCGTCGGAGTAGACGGCGATGGCACGCAAGCCGAGCGCCTTTGCTTCGCGCACGATGCGGACGGCGATTTCGCCGCGGTTGGCGATGAGGACGCTTTTGAAGGGGCGGTGGTGGGTCATTTTCCGTCGTCACCCCAAACGTCTGTCATCCCGGCCAAGCGGAGCGTAGCGTAGCGCGAGCCGGGACCCAGGTGAGTTTGTCCCGAGCGGCGAAGCAGAGCCCGGTCTCCTGGGTCCCGGATAGTAAGGCTCGCGCTCCAATTGCTGCGCAATTGGGCTCGCCTAACTTCCGGGATGACAATCGAAGGGTTGGTCACGCGTTGCCGCGCCCGGGGAGCGTCCCCATGTGTTTGGCGATGATGCTTAGCATCACTTCGTCGGCGCCGCCGCCGATGGAGGCTAGGCGGCCGTCGCGGTAGCGGCGAGTGATCGGGTTTTCGGCCATGTAGCCCATGCCGCCCCAGTATTGCAGGCAGGCGTCGTTGACGATGCGGTCGAGGCGGGCGGCTTTCAGCTTCGCCATGCTGGCGAGCTTCGTCATGTCTTCGCCGGCGACGTAGCGTTCGACGGATTTCCAGCAGAGGGCGCGCAAGGCTTCGAGTTCGGTTTGCAGTTCGGCGAGGCGGAAGTGGACGGCTTGGTTGTCAAGCACCGGCTTGCCGAAGATCTTGCGTTCGCGCGTGTAGGCGATCGTTTCGTCGATCGACTTTTGCATGCCGGTGAGGGCTGCCAGCGCCGCGTACATGCGCTCTTCCTGGAACTGCACCATTTGGTAGGTGAAGCCGAGGCCTTCCTCGCCGATGCGGTAGGCTTGCGGCACGCGCACGTCGTCGAAGTGGATCTGCGCGGTGTCGCTTGCGTGCATGCCGAGTTTTTTGAGCGTGCGGGCGACGGTGACGCCCTTCGTCTTCATCGGCACGCAGATCATCGTCTTGTTGCGATGGACGGGGCCGTCGCCGGTATTGGCGAGCAGGCAGATCCAGTCGGCTTGCGCGCCGTTCGTCGTCCACATCTTGCCGCCGTTGATGACGTAGTCGGCGCCGTCTTTGCGGGCGCTCGTCTTGATCGCGGCGACGTCGGAGCCCGCGCCCACTTCGGAGACGCCGAGGCAGGCGACGTATTCGCCCGTGATCGAAGGGCGGAGAAATTGCTCGCGGACCTCATCGCTGCCGAAGCGGGCGAGCGCGGGCGTCGCCATCTCGGTCTGCACCGCGATCGCCATCGGGATCGCGCCGCAGTTGATGTGGCCCAAGGCTTCGCAATAGACGGCGGCGTAGGAGTAATCGAGGCCGAGACCGCCGAATTTTTCGGGCTTCGTGATGCCCAAGAACCCCGCTCTGCCCATCTTGCGGAAGACGTCGTGGGCGGGAAACGGCGGGTTCTCCTCCCACTTGTCGACGTTGGGGTTGATTTCGGTGTCGATGAACTTGATGAGCGAGCGGCGAAGCTCCTCGTGCTCTCTGGTGAGTTTCATTTCGGGCGCGTGACCGCCGTCATGACGCGGTAGATGATCCAAACCGGGAGAACGACAATCGCGCCCAGGATCGCGTAACCAGCGCCCCACTCGATGAAGTCGAACACCAGTTTCCAGGCTTGCTGAATCGTAGCGCCGAACTCCTTCCAGAGGTTGACCGGGTCGATGCCGAAAACGGCGAAGATCAGGCCCACGATGAAGGAGAGAATGGCCAGCCGAAACAGCGTGGGTACGATCGGGCCACCAAAGATTTTTTCCATCGCGTGATTCCTCCTAGTGGGCTGGGGCCGGCGGCTGTTCGCCCGGCTTTGTCAGAGTATCCTTATAGTAGGCGTAACTGCGGATGAATGCGACCTGACTGGCCGCTTCCCACGTGGCAGTTGCGGCTAGACCTACGCTTAGAGCCAAAAGCAACTGCTGCTCGCGGTGTGCGATCAAGTCGAGGATCGCAACTAGGATCATGAAGGCTATGGCGCTTCCAAGAATTTTGAGAAATGCGAACCCACCCATAAACAGACCCACCTCGTCGTTGGTAGGTGATATGGCCATTGCTTGCGACGTCGACATCGTGATGTAGAGGCTCACCGCACCGGCATACAGCAACATGATGACGAATAGAGCCTGCGTTTTGCCGAGGGTCATGGTCTTACCCGATTCAGCCTAAGGTCGTCCGAGCGGTTTGCATTACATCCTCGCCACGCCGAACGAGTTCGGCCGGAGGCGACGTTCGTCCGCTTCTTTGCACACGTCAAGGCAGAGGCCCACGACCCGGCGCGTGTCGCGCGGGTCGATGATGCCGTCGTCCCACAATCTCGCGGTTGCGAAGAGGGCGGTCGACTCGGCGTCGTAGGTGTCGATGACTTGCTTGGCGACGGCGGCCAGCATCTTTTGGTCGGGCTCTCGCCCTGCGCGCTTTGCGCCCTCTTCGGCGACGATTGTCATGACCTTCGCCGCCTGCTCGCCGCCCATGACCGCGATGCGGTTGTTCGGCCAGGCGAAGATGAAGCGTGGGTCATAGGCGCGTCCGCACATGCCGTAATTACCCGCGCCAAATGAGGCACCAATATGGAGCGTGATCTTCGGCACGGCTGCGTTCGTCACCGCCTGGATCATTTTCGAGCCGTGTTTGACGATGCCGCCGCGTTCGGCCTCGGTGCCCACGATGTAGCCCGTCGTATTCTGCAGGAAGAGAAGCGGAATGCCGGACTGATCGCAGAGCTGAATGAACTGTGCGGCCTTGACGGCGCCCGCCGGATCGATCGGGCCGTTGTTGCCGATGATGCCGACCGTGTGGCCTTCGATTGCGGCGTGGCCGACCGCCGTGTGGGGGCCGTAATCGGGTTTGAAGTCGAGGAAGTCCGAGCCGTCGACGATGCGCGCGATCACCTCGCGCACGTCGTAAGGTTTGCGGTAGTCGAGCGGCACGACGGAGAGCAGTTCCTCGGCGTCGTAGAGCGGTTCCTTGTAGGTGCGTTTCGGCGCAGGTTTGCCCCAGCCGATCTTGGCGAGGATTTCGCGCGCCAAGCGGATGCCGTCGCGGTCGTCTTCGGCCATGTATTCGGCAAGGCCCGAGACTTGGTAGTGCAGCTCGGCGCCGCCCAATTCTTCATCGGTCGCGATTTCGCCGGTTGCGGCTTTCAGGAGGGGAGGTCCGGCCAGGAAGATCTTCGAGCGGCCGCGGACGACGACGACGTAGTCGCTCAAGCCAGGCTGGTAGGCGCCACCTGCGGTCGAAGAGCCGTGCACGACGGCGACGACGGGGATGCCCGCCTTCGAAAGCTTCGCGAGGTTGGCGAATGTGCGGCCGCCGCGCACGAACATTTCGGCTTGGCGGAACAGGTTTGCGCCGGCGCTCTCGACCAGTTGCACGTAGGGCAGTTTGTTTTCGAGCGCGAGGGCTTGGGAGCGGAGCGATTTGTCGACGCCCATCGGCGTTGCGGCGCCGCCTTTGATGCCGGAGTCGCTGGCGCTTACGACAACGCGCGCGCCGGAGACGGTGCCGATGCCGCAGATGACGCCGCCGCCGCTCGCGTTTTCGGCACCGTCGTCGTCGTGCATTTTGAGGCCGCACAAGGTCGACAGTTCGAGGAACGGTGTGCCGCGGTCGAGCAGCAAGTCGACGCGGTCGCGGGGCAGGAGCTGGCCGCGCTCTTCGAACTTCTTGCCCGACTTCGCCGAGTTTGCGCGGACCTTGGCTTCCAGGGCGCGCACTTCCGATAGGAGTTTTAGGTGGCCTTCGCGGTTAACGCGGGCGGTTTCGCTATTCAGATCAACGCGAGTTTCGATGGCGGGCATCCGGCGCTCTTAACATTTTCGCCAGATTGCATGCGAACGTGGACTAACGGAAGGCCGAGGCCTAAATTTGTCCGGGGGTTTGGGTTCACCCGGGGTTTCTTGATGCATCGCCTTCTTGTCTTGGCTGCGGCGTTTTTCGCGGCCGGTTCGTTCGCTCTCGCGCAGCCCGCGCCACAGGTGCGCCGCGTGGAGAAGGGTAGCCTCATTCTTGAGAACGTCCCGGACGCGACGCCCTTTATGCGGGAGCGGCTCAGGCTCTATCAGGCTGCGCGCGGGTCGGTGTTTCTGGACTTCGCGCCGGACGGGCGGGGGATCCTGATTCAGACGCGGTTTGCCGAGACGAACCAGCTACACAAAGTGGATGGGCCGCTTGCCATGCGGCGGCAGATCACATTCTACGACGAGCCGGTGAACACGGCGCTGTACCGTCCGGGCAAGTGGCCGAAGCGGGAAATCTTGTTCAGCCGCGACTACGGCGGGAACGAGCTCTACCAACTTTATCTCGTGGACGAGAAGAACGGCGACGTGGTGCGGATCACCGACGGCCGGTCGCGCAACACGAATGCGATTTTCTCACGCGACGGCAGGTTCGTGGCGTGGTCCAGCGTTGCCTCGGACTCCGCGCGCTATCGCATCTTGGTGGCCGACGCGTCGGAACCGCGCAAAGTGCGCGTCGCGCTCGAGGGTGATGGAGCGTGGGCGCCGGGTGCGTTTTCGCCCGACAACCAGACCTTGGCCGTAACACGCATGAACGCCGTCAACGATCAGCAGATGTGGCTGGTCGAGCTTGCGACGGGGCGTAAGGCGCAGATTAAGCCGTCGCCGGTCAAAGTGTTTCGCGGTTCGCCGGTGTTTTCGCCGGATGGCAAGAGCCTCTTCTACATCTCGGACGACGATTCCGAATTCCGGCATGTCGCGCGGTACAATTTAAACACCGACGACGAGGACCCGCTGACGACAGACCTGCCGTGGGATGTCGAGGCGCTGGAGCTTTCGCCGAACGGGCGCACGATTGCCTTCTCGGCGAACGAGGGCGGGCTGTCGCGTCTCTACACGATGAATGTCGGCGGGCGGCGGGTGGCGGGGCCCAAACTTGCGGCGGGCGAGCTTGAGAACTTGCGCTTCAGTGCGGACAGCCGGCGGCTCGGTTTCACCTTGAACGGAACGGCGGGGCGCGATGCGTTCGTTTGGGATCTGAGCAAGCGTCCGCCGGTCGCGTGGACGGACAGCGAAGTCGGCGGGCTCGACAAGGCGGCGTTCGTGGAGCCGCAGCTCGTCGAGTACGACACGTTCGACGAGGTGGACGCCAAGCGGCGGCGGATATCGTCGTTCCTGTATAAGCCGAAGGGTGTTGCGCGGGCGCCGGTGCTGCTGTCGATCCACGGCGGGCCGGAGTCGCAGTTCCGGCCGAACTTCAACGCGTTCATTCAGTATCTGGTGCAGGAGCTGAAGGTCGCGGTCGTGGCGCCGAACGTTCGGGGCTCGACGGGGTATGGGAAGTACTTCGTCGAGCTCGACAACGGCGTGCGGCGGGGCGAGGCCGTTCGCGACATCGGCGCGACGCTGAACTGGATCGGCGCGCAGGCCGACTTGGATTCGCGCCGCGTGGCCGTCTATGGCGGGTCGTACGGCGGCTTCATGGCTTACGCATCCATGATCGAATACAATGATCGCCTGGCGGCCGGGATCAGCGTCGTCGGCATCTCGAATTTCCTGACGTTCTTGAACAACACCAGCGGCTATCGGCGCGATCTCCGCCGCGTCGAGTATGGCGACGAGCGCGACGGGCGCATGCGCGACTATCTCTTCCGCATCTCGCCGCTCTCCAACGCCGGGCGGATCCGGCGGCCGATGTTGATCATTCAAGGCGCGAACGACCCCCGCGTGCCGGCGAGCGAGGCGACGCAGATGCTGGCCGCCATCCGTGCGAATAGGGCGGAGGCCTGGTACATGCTCGCTAAGGACGAAGGGCACGGGTTCCAGAAGAAGGCCAACCGCGACGCGCAGAGTGCGGCGATCGCGGCGTTCCTGAAGCTGAAGCTGCTTGGGCAGCCGTTATAGTAGCGGCCAGGCGCGAGCGATTGTCTTAGTTTTTGTAGGACTGAGGATTGAACTTGCGCCTGACTATGTTGCGCAGCGCCACCTTGTCGTCCGTAACATCAAAGGTGACGATCGCGGGGAGGTCAGGCGCCAAGTAGCCTACGTTTTGGGCTGACAAACCATCTCCCGAGTTGAACGTTACGGCCAGCGTCAGCGCACCCTCGCGTGAGAAGAAGTTCGCCGATCGACGCTCCCCGGGTTCGATTTTCTCCAAGCTGAGTTCGCTGCCGATTTGTCTCATTCGAGCGCTGGTGATCGTTCTCGACGTGCGATTGACAATTGTGAGTTCGCTCGGCAGTTGACGGTTTGTGAAATAGGTTCCCGCGAAGGTCCCAACCACGAGAAACGCGACCAGCACAACACCGGTCAGGATGGTCTTCCAGTCAGTGAGCGCTAGACGAAGCAGAAGCGCCTTCCAGCGGGTCATCGCGCTAGTCGTCCGTGCGGCGGACGAAGAGGCGGGTGATGAGGAAGAGGAGGAACGCTACGGCCGCGAGGCCGAAGACCGCGCTCCAGCCGCCGAATATCGAGGTTGCGACCGTGCCGATGACCGTTTCCGCAAACCAGAGCAGCGTTTCCCAGCCGCGCGCGACGTAATCGGCAACGTTCATCGTATGTCCCTCAAATGCGCTCACGGGTGCTCTTGCGGAAACGCACCGTCAGCCCCTAACAAATCGGCCCTGTCGCCCATATGGGGAGCCGAATAAGGCAAATGAACGGCGAGACCATCAAAGACGTGCTCGATCTCCTCAACTTGGAGGCGATCGAAGTGAATATGTTTCGGGGTGTCAGCCCCAAGGATCGCTGGCAACGCGTGTTCGGAGGCCAGGTTTTGGGCCAAGCGCTGGTCGCTGCCTACCGCACGGTCGAGAACCGCGTGTGCCATTCTCTTCACGCATATTTTATCAGGCCGGGCGATCCGAAGGTGCCGATCCTCTATGAGGTCGACCGCGCGCGGGACGGGAAGAGCTTTACGACGCGCCGGGTCGTCGCGGTGCAGCACGGCGAGCAAATCTTCAATTTGTCGGCGTCGTTCCAGATGCCGGAGCCGGGGCTCGAGCATCAGTTCGACATGCCGCAGGTCAAGGGGCCGGAGGGCCTTGAGACCGAGGAGGAGCGCCGGCGGCGACTCGCGCATCAGCTGCCCGAAGCCGTGCGGAGCCACGTAACCCGGCAGAATCCGATCGAACTTCGTGCGGTCGAGGACGAAGACGATCTGATGAATCCGAAGAAGGCGCCGCCCTATCAGCACGTTTGGATGAAGGTACGCGGCGAGATGCCGAGCGATCTTTCGATGCATCAATGCGTGCTGGCGTATGCGTCCGACATGACGTTGCTCGACACGTGCCTCATTCCGCATGGGATCAGTTGGTATTCGGGGCGGCTGCAGTCGGCGAGCCTCGATCACGCGATGTGGTTCCATCATCCGTTCCGCGTGGACGACTGGCTGCTCTATGCGCAGGACAGCCCGAACGGAGCGGGCGCTCGCGGGTTCAACCGCGGCAGCCTGTTTACGCGGGACGGGAAGCTCGTCGCCTCGGTCGCGCAAGAGGGGCTGATCCGCGTGCGATCATAGGCACGGTTACATGTGCCGCACTCCGCACTTCGGCACTTTTGCCTGTCTCACTCCCTACCCCTACCAAGAGGTCTCGCACCGATGGATGGATGGTGGAGGCGTGGGAGCGGCTTGGCCGTGCAAGGAGATTGTAAGTGCCAAAGTGCCGAGTGCAGCACCTTACGCGACGGGGCGCACACGTTTGACGGGAAATTAGCGGGGGACGCTCGCTTTAGGGGTTTATTAAGAGGCCGGTCTTAGGCTGCAACTTGTTAGTAACCCGGCCTTCCCCAGAGGCCGGTTCGAGTCCCCCGCCGGCCGAGTCGTCCCCCATTCATCCGGCTCTCCGGCAAAGAGGCGGCCACCCAGCGACCCCCATCGCTGATGGGTTACGGGCGTGGAAGAACCCAGCTTCCACGCCCCCGCCTGTTTCTTGCCCCGCTTCGCGATTTCGCCGATGGTTCGGGGTGCAGTTCGAGCAAACCAGCCGGTTCGGTGTCGCCTTTCTTGGGGCCGTGATCGTTCACGTCCTGGCGCTGGTTGGGCTTGCGTTCTCGATTTCCTTCAAAGCGCCTGAACTCGATGTCGTCGAACCGCAAATCGTGGCGGTTTCGTTGCCGCCTCCTCCGCCGCCGGTTGAGGCTGCCGGCGCCGACGACGCGCCGCTGATGATGCCGCGTTTCCGTCCGCGGAATCCCTTGGGGCTGCCTCCTGAGTTCAAATCGAGGTACGGCGATCCTGCGTTGGCTGTCTGGCGCTATCTGTGCAATCGCGACCACGCGTTGAGCGAGGCTGCACAGCGGGCGTGCCCCGACGATTTCGGGACCGTCGATCTCGGCATGCGCGATCCGCTGAACCGGCAAGGCGATGCGGGTGTCATGCTCGGCAACGACACGGCGACGATGTCGCTTGAGGAGGCCGGTGTTGCACGCGGTTGGATCAAGCCGCCGCCCCCGCGCGGGCAGAGCGGTCTTGCGGGCACGACCGATCGCGTCGATCAGCCGGCGGGTCCTTCCATCTTTAAGGACTTGCCGTCGCTGAAACCGCCAACCGAGGGCGTTCCCGATCTACGATGATCGTCAGTGCGTTACGTGGCGGACCCGTTCGGTGCGGCCTGTGCGGGCGAGGGCGGTCGCAATGTTGTTGAGGCGGCCGATCGACTCGAAGACCATGTGGATCGCGCCATTTGTGTCCAAGCTTCCCTGCGGCGCGGCAAGCGATGTCGCGCGCGCTTCGATACGATCGATCAGGTGGCCGAGGGCTGCGATATCGCCCGCGGCATCCGGCGATTGTCCGGGTGCGTCGTCCGCATCGCCATCGGGATGGGTCTCGGCAAGGTAGGCAAACAGCGATGCCGCCCGGGCGCCGACTTCCAGTGCGGAGTCGCGCAGTTCCGTCCCGTTCTTCGTGCCGGGTGCTTGCGCCCGCGAGGCTATTGCGCGCAGTTCCCCGGTGATGCCGGCGAGTTCCGTGCGCAGCGCGGTCGAGGGGCCTACCTCGGGCATATGGGCTTCGATTTCTTCGGCGTGCTGATCGAGCGCTTCACCCATGGCTCTGAGGCGTGCGGTGCGGTCGGCTCCGGCCGCTAAACTCTTAACTTCCTCCGCGAACTTGCCGAGTGCGGCCTTCAATGAGGCGGTCTGATCGGTGTGATCATGTGCGGCGTTCATCTCGGCCGCGAGATCTTTGAGACGCGCCATGATCTCTTCGCCCGGAACATCGGCGAGCGTACGCTGAGGTACGGTCGTGAACGAGGGAGCATCGCCGCTGAAGTCCAGTGCCGGGCGTGCGTCGGTGGTTGCGAGCAGGCGCTCCTCAGTCATGCGGATCGCGAGGTCGCGGATTTCGCCACGAACGGTTTCAAGCTGACTTTGAAGCGCGCCGGCAAGGGCTTGTAACTCGTTACCCGTAGCGTTTGGCGTGGCGTCTGGGTTGGCCAGGCTGGCAGCGATCCGGTCGAGGCGCGCGATGGCGGCCGCCAGATCGCTCGACTGGGTGTCGATTGCGGCCGACGCGCGTTTGCTCATACCGTCCGTCGCCGCACTCATGGCATGCGAGACTTCTTCGGTCTTGGCACGCAGGCTTGTCAGGTTGGCGGTCACCGCTTGTTCAAGTGCGTCGAGAGCTGCCAGTTTGCGGCTCAAGCGTTCGTCGACGAGACCGATGGTTTCAGAGAGGCGCGCCGCGAGTGTGCGGACCTTTTCCGTCGAATCCCCGGCGCCTGCCGACAGTTCGGTTAAGGACTGCGACAGCGTGGATTGGATCTGCCCGACGCTTTCGGCCGCATTCTTCAGCGTTTCGGCGGATGCGGCGATCTCGTCCGTGGCCGTTCGCGCGCGGCCGCTGATGTCGGCTGCCATCTGTGCGACTTGGCGGCGGCTGTGGTCGAATTTTTCCGTCAAGCGGTCGAGGCGTTGGATGCGATCGGCCACTGTACCGGAAAGTTCGGTGTTCGCGCTTGCGACCGAGGCGGCACCGTCGCGTAGTGTTGCGGCGGCTTCGTTGGCATTGCCGGCCGAGGCGTGGAGGTTCGCCAGCGCCTGCTCGAACTGACGCCGGTTGCCATCCTGCAGCTGGGCAAAGTCGGCGGCCGCGGTTTTCAAGGCGGTTGTCGTCTGCGTGACCTCATCGGCCAAGCGCTGCAGAAGCAGCGACGATTGACCGTCCAGCGTCAGGTGAAGTTGGCCTTTCCGGGCCAAGGTCTGCAGGGCGGTGGTTTCGGTCAGACCACGGCGAAGCTTGTCGCCCGCCCGCGCGAGAGCGCCGAATTCATCGGTGCGCTCTGTTCCCCACACGTCCTGCGCCATGGCGCCATCGCCGACCGCGTTAAGACTGCGCTCAAGCGACTTGAGAGGGTGAACGACACTCAGCTGCAGCGCGCCGGCGGCAACCAGCAGGCCAACCGCAAGCGCGCCGATTGCGGCAATGATGAACCACTGGCTCCAGTTCAGGATCACAGCGATTCCGCCGAGCTGTTTATTCTGGTCGGCGCTCGTCAAGCGATCGAGCGCGGTGCGGAGTGCGAGGTATGAGGCTTCGAGTTGCGGCACCTGCGGCAGGGTCGAAAGCTCGCCCATGGCGGCCGAGCCGCGCAACGCGGTCGAACCGGTGTCGGGCGCCGTTTGAGCAACATGAGCAAAGGCTTCGCCGACGCTTTCGGCTTCTCGTAGCGAGGCGGCGGCAGACGGATCGCCGGCGTAAATCTTCTTCAGGCGGCCAAGGGCGCGTCCTGCCTCGATCGTTTGTTGGGTCAGCTGGACTCGTGCAGCTGCATCCCCGGTCAACCGATAGTTGCGGTAAGTTTTGAGGAAGCCGGCGTGGCCGAGCGCTTGCTCGACGGCTGCAACGGCTTGAACGGCCTCGGGTTGCGCCGTCGCCGGGTTGCTCAATGTGCGTTGCAGTTCGCCGACATAGCCGACGAAATATGCCCCGCCGACGATCAGCAGGGCTGCAGCGATGACGGCGCCGGCGCTTAAGACGCGGCTGAACGACGATAGTGTTTGCACGACTTCCCCCGGGAAAGCGCGGAATTTCGCGCCTTTTCGTGCCCGTGATTCGTTTCCGATTTTAAGGGAGCGCGGCGGGGGAGGGGAGTGTGACTAGCCCTGTGTCATGCGGTTGCGTTCGATGCGTTCCAGAATTGCATCGGTGCGCGACATGACTGCCGCAATATGGGCGACCGTTGCATTATGAGCGGTCTGCCACGCGGTCAAATGGCGCACGAGGCCCGTGTGCAGCGCCTCAAGCTCGCCAGTTTCCTGATGCAGTGTTTGCGCGAGGTCGGGGGTGCGCTTCTTTTGTTTTTTCGATTGTGCGGTGACTTGTTTCAACGTTCTTGCTCGCGCGTTCAAGCGGATGTGCCGCCGAAGTCTCTCTTCAGCGGCACGTTAGGCGCACAAGGTAAAGAGTGCGTAAGTGCGCAAACTATAGACGTTCGACTTTCGTCGAGCGGCGCGGCTTCAGGTAGAACGTATCGGACACAGTCATACCGCTGGTCAGGTATTCGCCGAACAGTGTCTGATAGTGGAAGGTCACCTCGGCCATGATGACGCTCTGGCCCGGTGAAATGATGTCCGGCATCGTGACGGACGAACCGGGCGCGCGCGGCGCTATATTGCGTGCGTCGCTCCAGTCGACCGTTTTGTTGCCAGTGTTCGGATCGGCGACAACGGATGTAATGCGTATTGTCGCTGAGGACGCGTCGAACGGACGCAAAACGACGTTCAGCGAGTCCAAGATGTCGTTTACCTCGGCCGTACCGATGGTGGTGTCTTGAGCGACCAAGTCCGCGGCCGACGATGCAACGTTGGCAACTTTGCGTGCGGCCAGAATGTAGTTCGCGATTTCGGACACACCAAAGAATGTGGTCAGCATTACCGGAATAATGAGCGCGAACTCGATTGCGGCGACGCCGGTTTCCGACTTCTTGAAGTCTCTGACGACGTTCAACATGGGTTGTACCCTCAGTTGGCCAGCAACGAGCCGAACGGCTCGTTGCGGAATGCGATGGATGCTTCGAGCAAGCGGTGACCGCCGGCCATATTGACGAATTGCAGGCCGACCGTAGGGGTCATGACCGGCCACGTGTAAAACGCGCGGACGACGATCACGTCGCCCGGAGCGCCGGGATCGAACGACAGGTTGCCGGTCAGATTACCGTTGGCGTCGAGAGCGGCCGGTAGGTTCACGCCGTTGAATCCGTTGAACTTGCGAACATCGAGCCCGAGACGTGCGTCGCAGCCCAGCATCATCGAGATTTGGTTGCAGACCAGGGTGCGGAATTGAGCTTCGGTCATGCCCATCGATTGCGCCTGGCCGGTACGGATTTGGCGTGCTGCCGCAACAATACCGTTTTCGAGCGTCGTCGAGGCGAAGAAGATCAACGCCACGTCAATGATCGCATAGAGCAGTAGGAAGAACGGCATCGCGACGAGTGCGAATTCAAGCGCGGCGGCGCCGCCGCTGGCCCTCTTGAAGCGGCTCAGCAATAGCATGGTGCGCGGTAGCAGAAGCATCGGTCGCTCCTTCTCTTGCGGCCGCGCGGCAATCCCTCGCGGCCGAATGCGAGCAATGAGCATGTTTATCATTGCGTCCCATGCGATGAAACAAAGGCCTGTTGTCGTGACAAACAAACTGCAAACGACCGAGATCCGCGTTCACATCTTGTTATCGATAATTGAAAGTGTCTGTGCCTCTTCTCGCTGGAGATACGCATCCTTAAGCAGTCAAGCTCACTTTCGTGCGCAAAGGTGAGAGCCCTCGAAGGGGCTTGCAACGCCGTATGGGTAAATGAAGGGAGCGAGAGCTATGACGCACTCGATCGAGCGTAAGCCGCAAGGGTTGTTGAAGCGGTTCTTGAAGTCGCGCAGCGGTAACGTCGCGATGATCTACGGGCTGGCGCTGCTGCCGACGATGGCCGCGGTGGGGTCGGCCGTCGATCTTACGCGCGCAATGGTCGTGAAGATGCGGCTTGGCGAGGCGCTCGATGCGGCGGGGCTGTCCGTCGGCGGCTCGATCGGCCTGACGAACGCCGAAATGACGGCCAAGGCGCAGCAATTCTTTTACGCAAACTATCCCGATAACGAACTCGGGACGGTCACGTCACTAAGCGTATCGTCGAGCGGCTACAACAATAACCTCGTAACCGTTTCAGGGACGGCACGCGTCGATACGGCTTTCATGGGCATCTTCGGTGTCAACTATTTGGATGTCGGCGTGAACGTTCAAGTGACGCGCGAGTCGAAGGGGCTTGAGATTGCCCTTGCGCTGGACAATACAGGCTCGATGGCTTCCAACGGCAAGATCGAAGCTCTGAAGACTGCTACGAACGAGCTCATCAACATTTTGTTCGGCGACCAGAATATGCCGGCGCGCTTGAAAATGGCGCTTGTGCCGTTCTCGCAGACCGTGAGAGTGGATGCCAATCAGTTCTTGAATAGCGGGTGGATGGACGCAACTGGGCAGTCCAGCACCGCCAAGCTGAATTTCGACAACAACAAGTATGCGTTCTCGGTTTGGGCGTCCATGAAGAACTCCAGTTGGAGCGGTTGCTTAGAGGCGCGGCCGAACGGCTACGAAGAGCTGGATACGGCGCCGACTGCCGGTACGCCGGATACGCGGTGGGTGCCCTACTTCGAACCCGATGGCCCAGACTCCAACGCCTATTCGGGTTATACGACGTATCTCAGCGACGGCACGAGCGGCAATCAGGAGACTCGTCTGCGGCGCTCGGCGAAGTACGTCAACCAAACGAAAACCAACCCGAACGCCGACTGCAATATGCAGAAGATTTTGCCGCTGACGAACAACAAGGTTCTGTTGCAGAGTTACGTGAACCAAATGGTTGCAACCGGCTATACGCATGTGGCGATCGGCGCGGGGTGGGGCTGGCGGACACTGTCACCTGCGGCTCCGTACACCGAAGGGGCACAGTACGGAGATCCCGACTGGACAAAAGCGCTCGTTCTGATGACGGACGGCCTTAACACCGTGCAATCGAATAGCACATACCACAAGTCGACCTACACGGCTTACAACTACTTGCTGCGCAACCAGCTGGGCACGACGAACGCCGGCCAAGCGGCGACAAACCAAGACACGCGTACGGTGACGGTCTGCGACCGTGCAAAAGCTGAAGGCATTCGTATCTATTCGATTCTCCTTGAAGAGGACGCCACGACTGCGAAGAACATGATGCGCAGCTGTGCGTCGGACCCGTCGCTCTATTTCGAATCGCCCAGCGCCAGCCAGTTGCAGGGCGTGTTCCAGGCGATCGCGCAGGATCTATCGAACCTGCGCCTCAGCCAATAGGCGAAGCGCCGCGTGCAAAGAGAAAGGCCCGGCATTTCTGCCGGGCCTTTTCGTTTCGAGGCGACGATGCGCTTAGCGGCGATCGGTGGAGAGATCGGCGGACTTGCGGGTGACGTCGACTTTCTTGTCGGCGTCGTCGTACATCGGGATCATCTCGCGGTCGCCCTGCGTCACGGTGCGCTCGCAACGCGGCGCGCATGCGAGGTTCCGCTGACCTTGCGAGCCGCGATAGATCGTGACTTGCTGAAGATTCGGCGCGCCGACGGTCACGTTCGTGTTCAGGATCTCGGCGCCTTCGGAGTCGACGGCGATGACGTTCGTGTTACCGAACATGCGGCCTTGCACGTAGATGGTATTGCTGTTGACGAGAAGCGCGTCGGCGATCAGCGGGTTGCCGACGAGCACCGTCTTGGCGGGCCGGTCGAGCTTTACGGCGGTGGTCTTTTCGTAGTCGACCCGCATGTGGCCGGGCAGGGAGGCTTCGGCGCCGTCGGCGAAGGCGCCCGGGCTGAAGGCAGCGGCTGCTGCGACGAGAAAGACGGCGCGAATTGCGGACATAACTTGGCTCCGATGGCGGTTGGATCGTCGGCCTCAAGACTGGCGGAAAGCCATTAAGGATGTCTGAACCGTTACGTGCCCTCGATTCCTCCGAATCAAACCGCGCGGTGTTTCGTTTTGAATCAACTTGCAGTCGTTATCTGCAGTCTTCGAGTTTGTCGTTACGCGTTATTAAGCACGACACTGCATTCCATCGAGTTTTACTGTTCATACGCGGTCGAATACTTCGCGGGAAAGGCTTTCTTAAGCGCGCGGCGCCTAAGCTCCCCCTGCCTACGCAAGCGGGTCGCAGAATCCGCGTGGGTAGGAGGTGTAGTGGTGTCAAATGAAGGAGGCCTCAAATGAGCCGCTTTGTGACTCGTTTTCTGAAAGATGAAGCTGGTGCGACCGCGATTGAGTACGGTCTGATTGCAGCGTTGATCGCGGTCGTGATCATCGGTGCGGTTACGTCGGCCGGTGGTGCGATCAACAGCACCTTCACGACGGTCGCCGGCGCTCTCTAATAGAGAGCAACGGCTAGGCTTCGCGCCTCGCGCGCGGGCTTAGGTCTGGAGTTGAGCGCCAGTCTCGCGCGTTTGTGCGGGGCTGGCGCTTTTTCTTTGGGCGGCCGCGATTGCTTAACATCGCGGTAATGCCGCAGCCATAGGCTCGGCCCTCGCGTTATGCGGGGTTGAGGCGGCGATCATGATCGAGTCTGTGCTTTTCGTATTGGTGGGTACGGCGATCATCGCCGGGGCGGTCTATGACGCGGCGACACTCACGATTCCCAATTGGATCTCACTGATCCTGATCGCACTGTTTCCTCTCGTCGCCATCAGCGCCGGGCTCACATGGGCCGAGGCCGGCGTACATGTCGGGATCGGGCTCGCCGCGCTTGTCGTCGGAATTCTGCTGTTTGCCGGCGGAATCATAGGCGGTGGCGATGCAAAGCTATTTGCCGCCGTATCGCTCTATATCGGCGCCACTTGGTTCGGCGCCTACGCATTTGCGGTCGCGCTCGCGGGTGGCCTCGTCGCATGTGTTTTGATGGCGCTGCGTTGGCTCGCCGCATCGAGCTTCGGCGCGCACCTCGCGTGGTTGCAGCATTTGGTCAAGCGCGGCGCTGGTATTCCTTACGGTGTTGCGATCGCAGCAGGCGCGCTCTTCGTTTTGCCGAGCACGCATTTGTTTCTCTCGAGTGCGCCATAGGTGATGGCAATTCGATCACGCCGGCGGTTAAAGCCGCACAACGTTAAATCCCTGCTTACCAAGTTAACCTTAGCTTGATGCTTCAACGATAGGAACGTCGACAAGGCCGGCGGAAACAGGTGCCGCGGCAGGAGAACGACCGATGGACATGACGCGTATTCTCATACTTGTTGGCGCACTCGGCGCTGCAGGTGTGGCTGCTTTTCTCGCCCGCGGAATGATGGGTGGCGGTCAAAACCAAGCTGCGGCTGCAGAGTCGATGCAGCTGACCGAAATCATGGTCGCGGCACACGCGATCGAGGTGGGCGCGAAGATCGTTCCCGGCGATTTGAAGTGGCAGGGCTGGCCCAAGACAGCGCTCGATCCGAGCTTCATCACGAAAGAGGCGCAACCGCAGGCGCTTGAAGACGCCGCGGAGGGCTCGGTTGCGCGCATGCAACTCGTCGCCGGCGAACCGGTTACGGTCTCCAAAGTCATCAAGGCGGATGGCGCAGGCTTTCTGGCTGCTGTGCTGACGCCGGGCAAGCGTGCGGTGGGCGTGAAGCTCTCGGCCGAAAAGGGCGCGGGCGGCTTCATTCTTCCGAACGACCGGGTCGACGTCATCATGACGCGCAAGCTGGGCAACGACGCTTCGGGCAATCCTTCGTACCGGGCGGCGACGGTGCTTCGCGATGTGCGGGTTCTTGCGGTCGATCAAACGTCGCAAGAAGAGGGCGATTCGAAGTCGATCGTCGGCAAGACAGCGACTCTCGAACTGACCGCGCAGCAGGCTGAAGTCGTTTCGCTCGCAGAAGCGATGGGCGACCTGTCGCTGTCGTTGCGGTCGCTGACCAACTCCGATCAGCCGACCGACGATGAAGAGATCAAAGCCTTCGGCGACGACGACGGTTCACAAGTTTCGATCTTGCGTTTTGGCGTGCCGAGCCAAGCGACGCCGGCATCTAAGGAATAATGGGTGAAACCATGAAGATTGTTCGTCTCCTCGCGATTGCTGCCCTGGCTGCTGCAGGCTTTGGTTCTCCGGCGTATGCCGACGGAGCCGGCGCAAAGCCCCGGCCGGCACCCTCTCAGACATTGCGCGTGCGCGCCGGCGGGAGCGGGCCGCACTCGCAAACGATCAGCCTCGGCATCAACAAGGCGATCATCGTCGAGTTGCCGGAAGATGCGCGCGACGTTCTCGTGTCGAACCCCGATGTCGTCGATGCGGTCGTACGCACGCCGCGCCAGGTTTACGTCGTCGGCATGAAGGCCGGTCCGTCGAATGCGTTCTTCTTCACCTCGAGCGGCAAGCAGCTGCTCAATCTGGAGATCCACGTTCAGCGCGACACGGTCGAACTTAAGCGTTTGATCGAGCGCAATATTAAGGGTGCCGACGTTTCCGTTGAGACGATCAACGACAACGTCGTCATCAACGGCAGCGTAAAGAGTGCCTCGGATGCAGCGGCGGCGCGCGAAATTGCGATCCGCTACGTCACCGATCCTGACGAGCCGCTGAAGCGCGATGCGGTCGTCAATCGCGTTGGTATTCGCGGCGGCGATCAGGTGATGGTGCGCGTGCGCGTTGCCGAAATGCAGCGGACGCTGGCCAAGCAGCTCGGCGTCGACTTCAACGCGCTGTTCCGTGTTGGCGGCAATATTCCGGTTGGGATCGGCAGCTCGAATCCGTTCTCTTTGCTCGGTCAGGCGCTCTCGACGTCGCAATTCTTCGGCGTCGGCAGCATCACGGGCGGCAACAGCGTCGAGGCGACGTTGCGTGCGTTCGAACGCTCGGGTCTGGTGCGTACGTTGGCCGAACCGAACCTGACGGCAGTTTCCGGCGAGGCGGCGAAGTTCTTGGCCGGCGGCGAGTTCCCGGTTCCGGTCGCTCGCGACCGTGACGGTAACGTTCAGATCGAGTTCAAGCCGTTCGGCGTCGGTCTCGGCTTCACGCCGGTGGTGCTGTCGGAAGGCCGCATCAGCTTGAAGATCTCGACCGAGGTTTCCGAGATTACGGGCGAGAATTCGTTCGTGTCGCAGGGCGGCGAGACTATCGACGACAACGGCAACCGCATCTTCGTGTCCGGCATTACGATTCCGGGCGTAAAGGTGCGCCGCGCCGAGACGACGGTCGAGTTGCCGTCGGGCGGCAGCATGCTGATGGCCGGTCTGCTGCAACAGACGATGAAGCAGAACATCGACGGCATCCCGGGCCTCAAGAACCTGCCGATCCTCGGGTCGCTGTTTCAGAGCCGCGACTTTCAGTCGGGCGAAACGGAGCTCGTGGTCATCGTGACGCCGTATCTCGTCGAGGCGACGTCGCCGCAGAATCTGGCTTCGCCGACCGACGGGTTCGTCCCGCCGAGCGATGCGGAAACGGTGCTCTTGTCGCGCCTGAACGCCGTCTACGGCGAAAAAGGCAAGAAACCGCAAGGGTCGCTAAAGGGACCAATCGGTTTCATCGTTCGCTAGCAATGTATGAAACCCGCGCAAGACTTTAGCAATTGCTCAAAGATTAGGATGGCCGTTATGAACCGCACCTCCCCACTTCTCGCACTGGCGCTGATCGGCGTTGCCGCGAGCGGCTGCACGGCGCCGCCGCTCAACAATGACGGACGCCATTACTATAGCGTCGAGCAGCAGTTTCCGATCGTGGTCGAACCGCAGGTTGTGACGCTGGCCGTTCGCGTCGACGAAGATCTCAAGAGCCTTGCGCGCGGGGAAGACGACCGCATCGCGGCATTCGCTCAGCGCTGGAAGGCGCGGGGGCAGGGGCTCTTGAACGTTGCGACCGCGAGCACGGCTTCCGACGACGGGGCGGTCGCTCACTTGCGCAAGGTTTTGGCCGCGAACGGGGTCGACAAGAAATCCGTGCACTTCTCGTCCTATCCGCCGGCCGGCGGCGAGGCGAACCCGCCCGTCACGTTGAGCTTCGTTGCCTACGCAGCGACGGCAGCGGACTGCGGTCAAGATTGGTCGAAAAATTTGGGATTCGAACCGCGCAATCTGCCGTGGCCGGAATTCGGTTGCTCGACGCAACACAATCTCGCAGCGATCGTTGCCGACCCGCGGGACTTGGTCGAGCCGCGCTCTAGCGATCCGGCCGACGCGCAGCGCCGTTCGGTCGTGATCACGGATAAGTACCAGCAGGGCTTCAGGTCGCAGACAGAAGCGGCCGCGAACCGTGCCGACAGCGGCCAGTCCAGCACGGTCGGGAACCAGCAATAACGTATAGAAGAATCTGAGGAGCAGATCCCGATGAGTAAGCCTCAAGAGCCGGAAAAGACCGACGCTCCGTTCGGCGCCGAAGTGCAAGATCGACCCGTTCCGCGGATTTCGATCCATGCGTTTTGCGAGTCGCCGGACACGGGCTCGGTGATCCAGCGTGCCGGGCAAGACCGCCGGCTGGCGAAGGCTCACCTGACGGTTCACATGGGCGGTGTATTCGGGGCGGCCGAGTACTTCCAAGACTCGTCAACGCCGAACGTAATCATGGTCGAGACGCGGGTTACGGGCCCTGCCATCCTCGGCGAACTTGAGAAGCTCGCCCATGTCTGCGATCCCGGGACGAAGGTCATCGTCATCGGTCAGTCGAACGACATCACGCTCTATCGCGAGATGATCCGCCAGGGCGTGAGCGAGTATCTGGTCGCGCCGCTCAATCCGCTGCAAGTGATCGAAGCGATTGCTGCGCTCTATCACAGCCCGGCGACGGCACCGATCGGCAAGATCTTCGCGTTCGTCGGTGCGCGCGGTGGCGTCGGCTCGTCGACGGTTGCTCACAATACGGCATGGGCGATCGCGGAAGACCTGCATATCGCCACGACGATCGTGGATTTGGACGTGCCGTTCGGTACGGCCGGCCTCGATTTCAACCAAGATACCGGCACCGGCATCGCCGAGGCGCTTGCGAGCCCGGAACGCTTGGACGACGTGCTGCTGGACCGCCTGCTGATCAAGCACACGAGCAGGCTAAACCTGTTCGTCGCGCCGGCGCAGCTCGACCGCGAGACGCTCTATCCGCCAGAGTCGATCGAGATGGTGCTCGACGTCGTGCGGCAGGCTTCCCCCTGCGTCGTCGTCGATCTGCCGCACGTGTGGGCGCCGTGGGTGAAGCAGGTGCTGACGTCGGCGGACGAGATCGTCGTCGTCGCGACGCCCGACCTTGCCAGCCTGCGCAACGGCAAGAACATTTACGACATCATCAACGGTGCGCGTCCGAACGACAAGCCGCTGAAGGTCGTTCTGAACCAGGTCGGCGTGCCGCGTCGTCCCGAGATTCCGGTGAAGGATTTCGCGGAGGCCATGTCGGCCGAGCCGAGCGTCGTACTTCCGTTCGACCCGCAGACCTTTGCCACCGCCAGCAACAATGGCCAGATGGTCGGCGAGCTGAGCGCGCAGTCCCGCGTCGCCCAAAGCTTCCGCGACTTGGCCCAGCAGTTGACGGGCCGCGAGCCGAAACCCGAGGCGAAGCCCGCCAGCAAGCTCAGCTTCGACTTCCTGCGCCGCAAGAAGGCTTGATAGACGATGTTCGGTAAGCGTCCCGGAGGCGATGGAGTAGCGACGGCGCCGAAGCCGAAAGCGGCGGCGCCCCAACCGGCTGCGGCCAAACCGGCAGCGCCGCCCCCACCTCCGGCGGCGAAGCCCGCCGGCCGTGCGGAGCCGCCTGCACCTGCACCGCTCGCCGTCGACAACCGGTCGGACCAATACTACGAAATCAAAACGACGATCTTTAATGCGCTGATCGATACGATCGATCTGGCGCAGTTGGCGCAGCTCGACGCAGCGTCGGCGCGCGAAGAGATCCGCGATATCGTCAACGAGATCATCGCGATCAAGGCCGTCGTGATGTCGATCGCCGAGCAGGAGCAACTGCTCACTGACATCTGTAACGACGTCTTGGGCTACGGCCCGCTCGAGCCGTTGCTCGCCCGCGACGACATCGCCGACATCATGGTCAACGGTGCCGAGCGCGTCTTCATCGAAGTCGCCGGTAAAGTGCAGCTTACGAATATCCGCTTCCGCGACAACGCGCAGTTGATGAACATCTGTCAACGCATCGTGAGCCAGATCGGCCGCCGCGTGGACGAAAGCTCGCCGATATGCGACGCGCGTTTGCCGGACGGTTCCCGTGTGAACGTCATCGCGCCGCCGCTTGCGATCGATGGTCCCACGCTCACCATTCGTAAGTTCAAGAAAGACAAGCTGAAGATGGCGGACTTGATCCGCTTCGGCTCGATTTCGCCCGAAGGCGGCAAGGTTCTCGACGTCATCGGCAACTGCCGTTGTAACGTTCTGATCTCCGGCGGTACGGGTTCGGGTAAGACGACGCTTCTCAACATGATGACCGCGTTCATCGACGCCGACGAGCGCGTGATTACCTGCGAAGACGCGGCCGAGCTTCAGCTACAGCAGCCGCACGTGGTGCGTTTGGAAACGCGTCCGCCGAACCTCGAAGGTACCGGCGAAATTACGATGCGCGATCTCGTCAAGAACTGTCTACGTATGCGTCCGGAACGGATCATCGTCGGCGAGGTCCGCGGACCCGAAGCGTTCGACTTGCTGCAGGCGATGAACACGGGCCATGACGGCTCGATGGGTACGCTTCACGCCAATACGCCGCGAGAAGCCCTACAACGTATCGAATCCATGATCACGATGGGCGGCTACAATCTGCCGTCGAAAACAATTCGTGAAATGGTCGTCGGTGCCATCGACGTGATCGTGCAGGCGGCACGCTTGCGCGACGGTTCGCGCCGCATCACGCATATTACGGAAGTCATCGGCCTCGAAGGCGACGTCATCATCACGCAGGATCTCTTCCTCTACGAGATCACCGGCGAAGATGAGAACGGGAAGGTCAAGGGCCGGCACGCATCTACTGGTATCTCGCGGCCCGCGTTTTGGGATCGAGCGCGCTACTTCAATCGCGAGCAAGAGTTGCTCGACGCGCTCGAGGCGGCGGCCGCAAAATAAGGAGGGGGGCGGAAGCTCCAAAGGTCGCGATGGATCAAGGCACGATTATGATTGTTGCGATCGCGCTAATGGCCGCATTGGCTGTTGGCGGCGCGGCATTTGCTTTTTTGGGCGCGGGTGGTGCCGCAAAGGCGAACAAGCGAGTTGCGGCGGCGACGCGGGGCTCAGGGCGTGGAGCGTCTGCGAAAGCAGCGGCAGATACGGCGGGCGAGTCTACCGCCAAGCGCCGCAAGCAGGTGCAAGAAACGCTCAAGGAAATCGAGCGCAAGCAAGAACAAACGAAGGCAAAGCCCACGCTTGCCAATATGCTCGAGCAAGCGGACTGGAGCATCGATCCGCGCAAGTTTCATATGATCACCGCAGGACTTGCCGTCGTTGCGCTCGTCGGGTTCTTCGTAATGGGTTACCCGTGGTACGTCGCAATCGGCGCCGGATTCGTCGGCGGTCTCGGTTTGCCGCGCTGGTATCTAGGCTTCACGATCGGAAGGCGCAAGAAGGCGTTTGTGAAGGAGTTCGCGAACGCCATCGACGTAATCGTGCGCGGCGTCAAGGCCGGTTTGCCGTTGAATGAGTGCCTGAAAATCATCTCGAACGAGGCGTCCGAGCCTGTCGGTCCTGAGTTTCGCCAGATTGTCGAAGGGTTGAAGGTCGGCGTGACGCTCGAAGACGGCTTGAAGCGCATGTACGACCGCATGCCCGTGCCGGAGGTGAACTTCTTCCAGATCGTGCTGACCATTCAACAGAAGACCGGCGGTAACTTGTCGGAAGCGCTGGGCAACCTGTCGGGCGTGCTGCGCGACCGTAAGCGTCTGCAAGGCAAAATTCAGGCTCTGTCGTCGGAAGCTAAGGCGTCGGCCGGCATCATCGGCTCGCTGCCGATCGTCGTTATGGGTCTCGTGTACGCGACAACGCCAGAGTACATCGCGTTGCTGTTCACGGACCGCTTCGGCAACTTCTTGCTCTTGTGCTGCGTCACGTGGATGTCGGTTGGCATCTTCGTGATGAAGAAAATGATTTCGTTCAAGTATTGAGCCGGAGAGCGTCGCCATGATGCAATTTATCGACATGCTCTTCGACCGTCAGCTGGTCGTGACGGTGCTGACGGCGATTGCGACGTTCGCAACCATCTTGACGCTGGCCTATCCTCTGCTGGCCGGCGACAAGCTTGGTTCGAGGCTTAAGGCAGTTGCGACGCGGCGCGAAGAGTTGCGCCGGATGCAGCGCGAGGCCATGGCTAAGAAGGGGCAGCTCAGAACAAATCCCGTCGGCTTCATGAAGCAGACAGTCGAGAAGCTGAACCTGCGGAATATTCTCGAGTCGCCGAATACGAAGGAAAAGCTGTCGCGCGCCGGCTATCGCGGCCAGGCGGCAATCTACACCTTCATGTTCTTCCGCTTCGTGATGCCGTTCTTGGTGTTCTTCGCGGCGGTCATCTACCTGTTCGTACTGTCGGAGTACGATCTGCCGCCGCTCGGCAAGATCGCCATTGCGTTCGGCGGCGCGTTTGCCGGCTTCTATCTGCCCGACCTGTACGTGCAAAACATTATCGATAAGCGCATGAGCTCGGTGATGAAGGCGTTTCCCGACGCGCTCGACCTCATGCTGATCTGCGTCGAGTCGGGCATGTCGGTCGAGTCGTCGTTCAACAAGGTGGCGGCGGAGATCGGCAGCCAGTCGGTCGAGTTGGCCGAAGAATTTGCGCTCACGACCGCCGAACTCTCGTACCTACCGGATCGCCGGCAGGCTTACGACAACCTCGGCAAGCGTTGCGCACACCCCGGCGTGCGCGCGGTTTGTACCTCGCTCATCCAGGCGGAGCGCTACGGTACGCCGCTTGGAACGGCGCTGCGCGTCATGGCGCTCGAAAACCGCGAAATGCGCATGATGGAAGCCGAAAAGAAGGCGGCATCGCTGCCCGCCAAGCTGACGGTTCCGATGATCGTGTTCTTCCTGCCGGCGTTGTTCGTGGTCATCTTGGGTCCGGCATCGATCAAGATCATGAACCTCTAGGATCCCTGCCCGGCAAGGGCGGTTACGAAGGCCGCGTTCCGGATCGGAACGCGGCCTTCGTCGTTTTGATTGCCGCGCCGAGGTCTGCGGGAGACTTCAGAAGGGGAGGGGAGTGCTCGCCGCCTGTTCGGCCTGGGCTCCAGGCAAAGAAAAAGGCCGCGTCCTGGGTGGACGCGGCCTCGGTTCGTTTCGGGCTGTCGGGTTAGTTTGCCTTCGCCACCGAAATCGATTGCGACTTGCGCAGTAGAGAACTCTGCTGCGGCGCCGGTTGGGCGGCGGCAGCCGTGGGTGTTGCAGGCTTCGCAGCATCCTTTTTCGGTGCCGTCGTAATTTTCGGCGTGATCGACGTCGGTTTTTCGATGTCGTCGGCGATCGGGGCCATTTGGAAGCGCGACGGGTTGCCGGCCGGTGCGGGTTCGGCGGTCACGATCGGTGCCGTTTCGGCGATGGCGGCTTCGGCGACCGCAGGTGCCGTTGCCTCGGCTGTGGCTTCTGCGGCCGGTTCGGCGATCGGGGCGCTGGCCACAGGTGTTGTGATCGGCGCGGCTGTCTCAGGCGCCGGAGCCGCCGTCGGCTCGGCATTGCCGGCGTCCATCTGGCGCAAAACCGCCAAGTTATTTGTCGCTTGCTCGGGGGCCAAGTCCTCGCGGGCCAGCTGTTCTGCTTCGACGGGATTGCCCTTTAGGCTCGCGATCATGGCCAGGTTTTGGCGCATTTGCGGGGTCGCATCCGGGCGAGAGACCAAGCGGCGCAGGATGATTTCGCCTTGATCGATGCGTCCGGCCAACACGTGCGACATCGCAATATTGCTTTCGACGGTGGCGTTGCCCGGCGAAAGCTTGAGAGCGATCTCGTAGTTCTGGCGGGCGACTTCGTGGTTTCCGGCTTGGTCGAGTGCGACGCCGTAGGCCGAATAGGTCGACCAGTCGGAGCTATCCATTTGGGTCGCGCGGGCCAGGAAGGGGATGGCGTCTTGGGATCGGCCGACCGAGGTCAAGGCCTTGCCATACTCCGACAGAACGAGAGCGTCATCGGGTGCCTTCATGACGATGTCTTTGAGTACGGCCACGGCCTGGCGTGCGCCGCCCATCAGGCGCAAATTCCGCGCAAAATTGAGCGCAGCCTTGATGTCGCCGCGGTTCGCCTCGTACTTTGCGCCCCAATAGGCGGCGGCGCCCGCGTAGTCCTGGTTCTCGGGGTCGCCGCTTTCGAAGGCGGCAATGGTGGCTGCCTCCGGCGTTTTCTGCGATCCGAAGATGCCGGCGCTGCCGCAGCCGGTCAGTAGGGCGGCCGTACCGGCCACAATCGCCACCCTGCTCGCCGAGCGAAGCAGGGCGCGGCTCGTTCGTACCATCGTCAATTCCCCTTGCTTAAGAGTCATACGGCCATGCAGGGACGCACCCCTTGGCCGCAGGGTTGAGAACGACCTAATTTCGCCGCAAGCGGATAACAAACGTTTAAGCATATTCGCGCGTTAACGCGTCTTCCCGATACCGGATCGCGGGCGTATAAGACGCGCCTTGGAGGACGACTGCGGTGAGGCGAAACGCCCGTCAGCTGACGAATGCGCTGATCGCGATTTCGGCTGTCCTTGCGGCGTCACCGCTTAGTGCTCAAATCGATCCGCCCGAGACACAACGCATCTCGCTTCAAATCGCGACCGGGCCCGCGTCGGGGACCTATCTGCGCGTTGGCGAGGTCATCGCCAAGATCGTCAGCCATCCACCGGGGCTTGCGCGGTGCGACATGCCCGGCGTTTGCGGACCTGAAGGATTAATCGCCACGCTGCGGTCATCAAGCGGATCGGTTTCGAACGCGATTGCGGTGAATGGGGGCCGGGTGAAGTCGGCGCTGGTTCAGGGCGATGTCGCTGCCGCGGCTCGAGAGGGCGAGGGCCCCTTCGGCAAAATGGGCCCGCTTAAGGATCTGCGGGCGATTGCGCGGCTCCATGATGAGACCTTGCATCTCGTCGTGTCGCCACGTGCCCGTATCCGCAAGTTAGGCGACATTGTTGGGAAGCGCGTGGGCATCGACGGACCACGCTCGGCGACGAACTACACGGCGCGACTGGTTCTTGGCGCGGCGAAGGTCGACCTGTCGCGCGTGAGGCTGTCGTTCGACCAAACAGCGCGCGCCGCCGAAGCGCTCCAAAGCGGAAAGCTGGATGCGTTCTTCGTGATCGGCGTTGTGCCGGTGACCGCAGTCGATCGCTTGGTGCGGCGGGGGCAAGCTCGGGTCGTCTCGTTGGATGCGGCTGTGATCGAGCGGCTTGCGCGCAACAATCCCATGTTCGGCCGCCAGGTGATGCCGAGCGACACCTATCGCTCGTCCAGAGAAGTCACGACGCTTAGCGTAGCGTCGGTCTGGGTCGTGCAAAAATCGCTGCCGGAGGATGTGGTGCGCGGCATCTTGCGCTCGCTCTGGAATCCGGCAAACCGCGGCGAGCTACGCCGTCTCGGCAAAGTCGCGTCGACCATCGATCCGGCAAGGGCGGCCGAGAACCTTCCGTTGCCGCTTCACCCGGGCGCGGAACGCTTCTACGCCGACGCCGGGCGATAGGCGTTAGGGAGCCGATATCCTGCGTCAACCCCTCGGTACTTATCTCGCCATGATCGTGCTGGGGTTCGCGCCCGTCGCACTCGTGCTGCAGTTCTACCGGGTTCTTCCCAACCGGACGGTGATCCAGTGGGATTTGTTCGGCAACACGACGATTATCGGCACGCGACCGATGACGGTGCTGACGATTGCCGTGGCCGGGGCAGCAATTGCCCTCTTGGCCCTGTTGATCGGGCTCTGGCAGAACAAGACCATGTCGGCGATGGGATTGCGGCGGGCGTATCTTGGGCTTAACCTCGCGCAGATCGGAGCGATTGCGCTGACCTGCTGCATGATCGTTAGCGATGCGCTGGGGTTGCAGCTCAAGATCAAACCCACCATTCCGCCCGTCATGGCCGTCTTGGTGTTCGCGGCGGGCGTTCTGCTTTGGCGCCTCGATGCACAGAAGCCCGGTGCGCTGCGATGGCTCGCTCTCGTGCTGCTTGCCGGGGCGTTCGGATTGCTCGCGTTCAGTGCGATTGCGATGAAGGCGGTCGTTGGCTACTACGCTTCGGCGTTTGCGGTGCTCGCCATGGTCGCCGTGGCACTGCCTGAGCGCGCTGGTTAGGGGAATCACATGAATATCGCCGATTTGTTTTCGACGTCCGGAACGTCCGTGCCGCTGTACGCGGTCACGCCAGCGATGCTTGAGGGTGCATTGACTGGACCGCTCGAACCCCACGCCAAGTGGATTAAGGCAGTGGGCTTCACGGGCGGCGCCGGTAAGGTGCAGATGCTTCCAGGTGCGGATGGAAGCGTTGCAGGGGTGCTGTTCGGCCTTGGCGGTAACGACGATCCATTTGCGTACGCGGCACTGACAGCCGCGCTGCCTCAGGGCAGTTACGCGCTTGCGCTTCGGCCGCCTGGTAGCGATGGTAATCACATCGCGCTCGGATGGGCGATGGGGGCGTATGCTTACGCGCGGCTGAAGTCGCAGGACAAATCGAAGATCTATCCGCAGCTTGTTTGGCCTGAGGATGCGGATCGCGCGCACGTGCTGCGCGTCGCCCACGGCTTGTTCATGGCGCGCGATCTGGTGAACGCGCCTGCGAACGAATTGGGGCCAGAGGAGCTGGCGAGCGCGGCGGAGCGTCTCGCCCGCGATCACGGCGCCACGTTTTCGATCGTCGTTGGGCGCGATTTGATCGCCCAGAACTATCCGATGATCTGGGGCGTTGGTGCGGGATCGTCGCGTCTGCCCCGTCTTGTCGACATTCGCTGGGGGAATGCGAAACACCCGCGCGTGACGCTCGTCGGCAAGGGCGTTTGTTTCGATTCCGGCGGGCTCGATATCAAGCCAGCTGCGGCGATGCTCACCATGAAAAAGGACATGGGTGGAGCCGCGGGCGTCTTGGCGATCGCGCACATGGTGATGGACGCGAAGCTGCCGGTCGCGCTCCGTGTTCTGATTCCTGCTGTCGAAAATAGCGTCTCGGGCGATGCCTACCGGCCCGGCGACGTGCTCACGAGCCGCAAGGGTCTGACGGTCGAAGTCGGCAATACGGACGCGGAAGGCCGGCTCGTGCTCGCCGATGCGCTGTGCGAAGCGGACAGCGAGGCGCCGGAGTTGTTGATTTGCATGGCGACGCTGACCGGTGCGGCGCGGATCGCTACCGGGTTCGACTTGCCGCCGTTCTTTGCGCAAGATGACAAGCTTGCTGGGGAACTCGCGGCGGCGTCGGAACGCGAAGCCGACGCGATGTGGCGCTTGCCGCTGTGGCGCGGCTATCGCGACCTGATCGACAGCAAAATCGCCGACCTTACGAACAATCCGGGCAGCCCGAATGCGGGTGCGATAACGGCCGCGCTGTTCCTGTCGTGCTTTGTTGAAAAGACGAAGGCGTTTGCGCATTTCGACATCGCGGCCTGGAACGACCGCGCTAAGCCCGGGCGTCCGATCGGCGGCGAGGCGCAAGCCGTGCGCGCGATCTATGGGGTGCTGCGCGCGCGTTATGGCCGTCAGTAACCACGGGCGAAATCGACGAGATTTTCCGGCGGCAGTCCCTCGTCCATCCGGCGGATCGTGTTTGCAACCTGGCGCATGAACGATTCGGGATCGGTGAAGGCTGCGGAGTGTGCGGTCATCACGATCTTAGGGTGGGACCAGAGCGGACTGGTTGCCGGCAGCGGTTCGGCGCTGAACACGTCGAGCATCGCGCCGCGAAGGTGACCGCTATCGAGCGCGCGGATCAGGTCGTCCTCGACAACATGACCGCCGCGCGCCGCGTTGACGACGCAGGCGTCTTTCGGCAGCGCCGCAAGCGTCGTTGCGTTCAGGATACCGCGCGTCTCGTCCGTAAGCGGCAGCAGGCAAACGAGGATGTCGCTTTCGGCGAGGAACGCCTGCAGCTGATTTTGTCCGTGGAACGTCTTTACGCCTTCAACGCGCTTGGGCGTCGCGCTCCATCCTAAGAGTTGGTAGTTGAGCGCGCTCAGCGCTTTTGCTGCCGCTTGGCCCAACACGCCGAAGCCCAGAATGCCGACGCGCACGTGCTGCGCGCGCGGGGCCGCCAGCTGGCGCCACTTTTTGTCGCGCTGCAGATCGACGAAATCGTGCAGGCGGCGGTGCCAATAGAGGACGCCGAGCACGACGTATTCGCTCATCGCCTGGGCCAACGTGTCGTCGACGACGCGCGCGAGCGGGATGTGGCGCGGGTAAGTCGGATCGGCGACGATGCCGTCGACGCCTGCACCCATCGAGAAGACGATCTTCAGGTTCGGCAAGGCGCGTAGCGCACCGGGTGCGGGCTTCCAGGCGACGCAGTAGGCGATGTCGCTTGCGGTCGCGGCGTCGACCGTCGCACGAATGTCGAGATCGGGTAGGAACCGGCGCAGATGCGCGGTCCAGCGTTCTTGCGGGTAACCGGGCAAGTCGAAGAGCAATGCGCCCTGGGGCATGGTTGGCCGAGCCTCAAAAAAAAATCCGGCGCAGCTTGGTGCCGCGCCGGACAAGAAATCAATCCAATTGGAGAGCGTTAGTGTGCCGGAGGCGTTGCCGGTGCCGCGGGTGCCGGAGTGCCAGGTGCTGCCGGCGTTGCTGCACCGGGTGCCGCCGGTGTTTCCGGCGTGGTGCCCGGCGGCGGAGCCTGCAGTTCGCCGGCCGGCGGTTCCGCAGCACCATCTGCGGGTGCAGCGGGTGCCGGCGGCGGCGCCGGATTCGGTGCCGGGATAGCGAGCGGCGAGCCCGATAGCGTGCGAAGATACGCAATCAAGTTGATGCGGTCTTGCGACTTTGAGAGGCCGGCAAACGTCATCTTCGTGCCGGGAACGGCCGATTTCGGATCCTTGATGAACTTCTCGAAGGCGTCGTAGGTCCAATCTTCGGCCGCCAGCGCCTTCATCCCGGCTGAATAGGCGAACGTCGCATTGTGCGCGTGTTTTGCGCCAATGACGCCATAGAGGTTCGGGCCGATCTTGTTGGGGCCGCCGCTGGCGAAGTCGTGGCAGCTGACGCATTTCTGCTGCGTGATCTTTTCGCCTGCTGCGACATCAGCTGCCGGAAGCACGGTGCCCCAGTCGGTCGGGAGCTCTACAGGAGCCGGTCCGCCGTTCGTCGGCGTTTCGGTGACGGCCACTTCCATGCCCGGCTTTCCGGATTGGTGCGGCGCCATCATCTTGCCGATGACGATATTGAGTCCGGCGATGACGAGAACGGTGCCGAGGACTGCGCCGAAAATCTTGTTCCACTCGAAGGAATCCATCAGTGCAATCCTTGACTGAATGCTGCTTAAAGGAGGGTCGAATCTCGCTGCGCCGACGGCGCCGCGTATGAAGGCGGCGAGACAATACCGGGGGCGACTTTCGGGTCATTGCGGCGGAACGTCGCATTTTGGTGGGCGCGCGAAGCCTAGAACACACTCGGTCTGATGAGCGAACCCCTGATCCTTATTCCGGCCCGCATGGCGTCGACCCGGTTGCCGGGCAAGCCGCTCGCAGACATTTGCGGCGCGCCGATGATCGTGCAGGTCTGGCGGCGTGCGATGGAAGCCAAGTCCGGACGCGTTGCCGTTGCGGCTGCCGAGCGCGAGATTGTGGATGCGGTCGTGCAAGCAGGCGGCGAAGCTGTGCTGACCGATCCGAATCATCCGTCAGGGTCCGACCGCATCTATGAAGCGCTGACGCGGCTTGATGCGAACCGTTCGCACGACCTCGTCGTCAACGTGCAGGGCGATCTGCCGACGCTCGATCCGGCTTTGGTGCGCGCTGTCGTCGACGCGTTGCGCAATTCGGGCAGCGACATGTCCACGCTGGCGACGGAGATTGGCGAACCGTCCGAGCGGACGAATCCGAACGTGGTGAAGGCCGTTGTGGCGCTCGCCGATGGAGCGCGCGCGGGCAGGGCGCTCTATTTCACGCGGGCGACCGCGCCTTGGGGCGACGGACCGCTTTATCACCACATCGGCATTTATGCTTACCGCAGAGAGGCGCTTGAACGCTTCGTGAAGATGCCGCCTTCTCCGCTCGAGAAGCGGGAGAAGCTGGAGCAGCTCCGCGCGCTCGAGAACGGGATGACGATCGCGGTTCGGATTGTGGATACGATGCCGCTTGGCGTCGACACACCCGAGGATTTGGAGCGCGCGCGGCAGATGCTCGCAAAGGGGACGAAATGAACGCCAAGGCCAACACAATCGCGTTTCAGGGAGAGGCCGGCGCGAACTCGCACCTCGCTTGCCGCGAGGTGTTTCCCCAGATGACGGCGCTGCCATGTCAGACGTTCGAAGACGCGTTCGCGGCGGTCAAGGAAGGCAAGGCGCGGCTTGCGATGATCCCGATCGAGAACTCGCTCCATGGGCGTATCACCGATATCCATCACATCCTTCCCGAGTCCGGTCTTTACATCATCGGCGAGCACTTTTTGCGCGTGCATCATCAGTTAATGGCGGTGAAGGGCGCGACGCTTGAGGGTCTGAAGTCGGTGATGAGCCAAACGCCGGCGCTCGGACAGTGCCGCAATATCATCCGTTCACTGGGCCTGAGCATGATCGTGGGCGCCGACACGGCAGGCTCGGCGCGCCAGGTGGCGGAGGCGAAGGATCCGACGGTGGCGGCGCTCGCCTCGTCGCTTGCGGCTGAGATCTATGGGCTCAACATCCTGAAGGCGAACGTCGAAGACGCGCCGCACAACACGACGCGCTTTCTCATTATGTCGGGCGAGCCGGACGATGCAGAGGCGGGGTCGGGCGATGTCGTCACAACGTTCGTGTTCCGCGTGCGCAACGTGCCCGCAGCGCTCTACAAGGCGATGGGCGGGTTTGCGACGAACGGCGTGAACATGACGAAGCTCGAATCCTATCAGCTCGAGGGGTCGTTCAACGCGACGCAGTTCTACGCCGACATCGAAGGGCATCCGGAGGAGCGCAACGTGCGCTTGGCGCTCGAAGAGCTGCAATTCTTCACGACGCACTTGCGCATTCTGGGCGTCTATCCGGCGCATCCGTTCCGCAAGACGGTGGCGGCGCCGGTTTAGTGGCGACCAAAGAGTTGGCGAATTGGGCGGCTGCAGGCCGGTCCGACTGTGCGCCATTTGATGGCTCGAAACTCGTCTTTACGATTTGTTAACCACATTGCTCCTACCAGTCCTTTGTTGTGAGCGATGTGACTTCCGTCGTGCCGCTTTCCGATGGCGATTGTAACGAGAGGTAAGCACGATGAAGCGGGTCTTGGCGAAGCAGCTGGCAAGAACGAAGTTCTTCTATAGGGCGCTTCTTTCGAGCACGATCCTTTCGGGCATGTTCGGATCATGGGCCTTAGCGGCCGAGCAACCGGCGGTTTCCGCGCTGAATGGCAAAGTGGAGCTGGGAGTCGGTACGGTAGATACGGACACGCTCGGCAATGACGAATTGCTCTATGGCGGCGCATCGCTCAGCATCCCGTTGGCCGACCGTTATGGCGTGCAAACCGATTTCTCAGTCACAGATATCTACGGCGAGACAGCTGTAGGCGGGGGCGGTCACCTGTTCACGCGTGATCCCGGCTCTTACCTCGTGGGCTTTATTGGCGGTTACAGCGACTTGGGCTCCGCCGAGGCAGGATGGGGTGGGGTGGAAGCCGAACTCTATCTGGACAAGTTTTCCATCGAGGCCGCGGCCGGTGCGGTCGACGTCGATTACGACGCCGGTTCTGACCTGACCAAGGGTTTTGGCCTCATCGATGTCGCCTACTATGCGCAAGAGAACCTGCGCCTGTCGGTTGGCGCTAGCAGCATCGCCGAGTTCGAGTCGGGTCATGTGGCGGCAGAATGGATGATCGACTCCATGCCGTTGTCGATTAAGGGCGACGTGGGCGTTGGCGAAGACGATTTGGTCCACGCCAGTGTCGGCTTGTCGTTCTACTTCGGCGGCAACGACGCCGGAAAGAGCCTGATACGCCGGCACCGCGAGGACGATCCGCGCAACCGTGCGCTTGAGATTTTCGGTGCGGGTGCGGCAGGTGTCGCGGGCGCTGTGCCTCCAGCGACGTGTATTCCCTATTTTGGCTACACGCTCCCGCCCGCCAACGCGTATGGCTACTGCACGGGATGGGATCCAGTGCCCGAGTGAATTTGAGGTTGGCCGTCAGAGTGCGAGGATTGTGCTTCCTTGAAAGTGCTGGTCGGCTGTGAATTCGGTGGCGGAAGCGGACATGCCGTCTTTGTCGCGTCCGTCACGCGAATTCTTCGAGAACTGAATCCGGCTTGCCAGATCGAAGTCCACGCGTCGCGCGGTCATGCTCTCACCGCAACCAAGCGCGATTACGACGATTGGCGGCGAATCCCACACCTCGTGGAGCGGTCACTCAGGCGCAGAGCCCGGCGTACGTTTGGGCTCATGCTCTTCGACGCGCTCTGCGGCGAGGCGGAGATTTGGGATGCGAGGCTTCGGTACTGGGACGAGGCTTTCACACGGTTCAAGCCGGACGTCGTGCTGGCGGAGTATTCTCCAGGCCTTTCTATGTTTGCGCGGGGCCGCGTGCCGACGGTGGTGACCGGAACGGGGTACTCTATCCCTCCGCCCGACCTTCAGAGCTTCCCGCCGTATCGCGAGGCAGGGGACGATGAGCTTAGCGAAGCCGACTGTGTCGAGACATTGAACCGGGGGCTTACGAAAGTGGGTGCCCTACCGCTTCAGTTTCTGCCGCAAATGAATGCGGGCGACCTCGTCGCGCTGGTCACCTTGCCGTTGTTCGATCCCTATTGGCAGGTCCGAAAACAACTTTATCTCGGCGCGGAAATTCCAAGTGGCGCCCCGAAGCCTGGTCCCGAAACATCGCGCATTCTTGCCTATTTCAGCGATGCCGTTTTGCCGGAATCGACCTGGGCGGAACTCGGCGAAATCAATCGCCAGATCGAAGTTTACGGAAGCGGCAAGCGCCCTAAGAACTTGCCGGCCAACCTGGTGATGCGGGACAGACCGTTCGATCTGGCGCGCGACTTGCCTGGTGCGGACTTGGCGATTCACTGCGGCGGCCTTGGCTTTTCGTCGTCGGCTGTATTGGCGGGTGTCAGGCAGCTCGTGTTGTATGAGCACGACGAGCATTGGGGGCAGGCGCGGGGCGTTACGCTCGCCCGCGTTGGCAGAGGGCTTCCGCTTCTTTCTTTAGAGGCGGGCCAAGTTCGAGAAGCGGTCGAACAGCTTCTCGCAGACCAGCAGTGCAAAGCCTTTGCTCTCGCCTTAGCCAAGCAATACGCGCCATTTGCAGAGGCCAGGCCCTCCGAGCGCATTGCAAAGGAAATTCGTCTGCGCGGCTGAGCGTCGAAACGATCAACCTTCTTCCACCCAGCTCTTCACCAGTTGGTGCGCGATCGCGAGCGCCGGGGGCATTCGGAGATCCTTGGTGCCGCCCGTCATGGCCGCACGGCATTGCTCCTTCGTGAACCATTTCGCATCGGAGAGTTCGTTCATGTCGAGCGTGATCTCGGTCGTCGTCGCGTTCGCGAAGCAGCCGATCATCAGCGAGGACGGGTAGGGCCAGGGTTGCGTCGAGTGGAACGCGACCAGGTCAATCTTTATGCCCGCTTCTTCCATGAGTTCGCGGCCGACGGCTTCTTCGATGGTCTCGCCCGGCTCGATAAAGCCGGCGAGCGCGGAGTAGAAGCCTTGCGGCCACTTCGCCTGACGGCCGAGCAGGCACTTGTCGCCGTGCAGGGCCAGCATGATGACGACCGGGTCGGTGCGCGGGAAATGCTCCGTGTTGCAGGCTTCGCAGTAGCGCTTGTAGCCGGCGTCGGCGAGCACGGTCGCGTTGCCGCAGTTCGCGCAGAAGCCGTGGCGCTGGTGCCAATCGATCAGCGACTTCGCTTGCGCGAGAATCGCGGCGTCGCCAGGATCGATTTCTTCGGCGACCGTGCGTAGGTCTGCGAATTGACCCAAGCCTGCAAGCGGTCCGCTCGATGCCGGGTCCGGCAACGGCGAAATGTCGATCGCGAAATGCGCGACGCCGCCGTTCAGCCCCAAGAAGATCGTCGGTGCGCCGGGCGTCTTCAGCGGCAGCGCGAGTTCGGCAGTGACCCAACCCGCTTCCCGGCGCCCTTCGCGGTTCTTGATCAGGAACGGCATCAGCTTCCACACCGGAATGAACAGCGAGCGCTTGTCTTGGAAGGCAGCGCTCAGCCATTGCTGGTCTGTGCGGTGTTGGGCGGCGCGGTCGAGCGGCGAGTTGGCGAAGATGTTCGGGTTTTTGGGCAGAACCAGGCTCGTGCTCATGCACCCTCGGCTTTGGCTTGGCGAAATCCACAGGAAATGGGCCGCGACCATTGCATGAGCGCCGCAGCCGCCGCAACGGATCAGCGCTTGCGCCGGGATACGCCCGGTCTGCTATAGTTTTGCCGGGAGGTTGGCGGCGGACGTGTCCCTCGCCAACCCGGTCAGGTCCGGAAGGAAGCAGCCGTAACGAGTTTCGACTCGGGTCGTTCACCAGCCTCCCACCTTCGCCCCGCTTCGCGGGGCTTCGGTGGGCGCAGCCCACCTATGCGGACCATCGGATGGCGAAGAAGGATAAGGGGTCGGACGCTCCTGCGGACGAGCCGGATCTCGGGTTGGGCGGTGGTGGCGGGGCCAAGAAGGTGCTCCAGCCGAAGACGCACGCGAACGAGAACAAGACGCACACCGCCTACCGCGTGCTGGCGCGGAAGTACCGGCCGCAGACGTTCGAGGACGGATTTATCGGCCAAGCCGCAATGAAGCGGACGCTTGAAAATGCGTTCGCTGCCGGGCGCATTGCGCACGCCTTCATGCTGACCGGTGTGCGCGGCGTGGGAAAGACCACGACGGCGCGCATCATTGCGAAGGCGTTGAACTGCATCGGGCCGGATGGGAAGCGCACCGAGCCGACGGTGAAGCCATGCGGCGAATGCGAGCCCTGCAAGTCGATCGCGGAATCGCGCTGCACCGACGTGTTCGAGATGGACGCGGCATCGCGCACCGGCATCGACGACATCCGCGAGATCGTCGAGGGTGTGCGTTACGCGCCGGCCGAGGTGCGCTTTAAGGTCTACATCATCGACGAAGTTCACATGCTGTCCAAGCAGGCGTTCAACGGGTTGCTCAAGACTCTGGAAGAGCCTCCGCCGCATGTGAAGTTCATCTTCGCGACGACGGAAATCCGCAAGGTGCCGATCACCGTGCTGTCCCGGTGTCAGCGGTTCGATTTGAAGCGCGTGCCGGTGGACGAGCTGGCCGCGCATCTCGCCTACGTGTGCAAGTCGGAGGAGCGGCCGGCGGACGCTGCTGCGCTTGCTCTCATCGCGCGGGCCGCGGAGGGATCGGCGCGCGATGCGCTCTCGCTGCTCGATCAGGCGTTTGCGCATGCGGGCGGGGCGGATATCGAAGAAGAAGCCGTGCGTTCGATGTTGGGCCTTGCCGATCGCAGCCGGGGCTTGGAGCTGTTCGCCATGCTGATGCGCGGCGCGATCGGCGATGCGCTTGGCGAGTTCCGCGCGCAATACGATTCCGGCGCCGATCCGCTGGCGGTTCTTCAAGATCTTTCGCAGATTTGCCATGAAGTTACGCGCACGAAAGTCGTGGGCGGGAGCGGGAGTGCCGGTGCGACGGCGGAAGAGGCGAAGCGGCTGCAGGACTTGGCCCAGAGGCTGACGGTGCCTCAGTTGGCGCGGACGTGGCAGCTGATGTTGAAGGCGCTCGCGGAGGTGCAGGTGGCGCCCGATGCCGCGGCGGCGACCGAGATGGCGCTCATTCGCGTCGCCTATGCGGCCGAGCTTCCGCCGACGGATCAACTCGTGAAGAGTGCGGGATCGGGCGCGCCGGCCGCGTCGACGCCTTCGCGCGGCGCGTCGGGTTCGGCGCCACCGCCATCTCCTCCGCCACTTCGGATGAGTTCGCAAAGCGGGACCGCGACCGCGCGGAGCGAGCCGACGATGAGCGCCCCGCCGGTCGCACAATCCGCTGCTGCGCCGCGGGTGACTCTGCAGAGCTTTGCGGACATCGTTGCGCTGGCGCGCGAGCACCGGGAGGTGCGGCTCGTTTATGCGCTGGAGCATTGGGTGCATTTGGTGCGGTTCGTGCGCGGGCGGCTTGAGATTCGGCTCGATCCGGCGGCGCCGCCGGCGTTGCCGGGCGAACTCTCCGACAAGCTCTGGAAGCTGGCGGGCGAACGCTGGGTCGTAACGGTGTCGAGTGCGCAAGGCGAGCCCACGATCGCCGCGCAGATTGAAGCGAAGGATCAGGCGCGCCGTGCCTCGGCGGCGCAAGACCCGCTGCTCAAGGCCGCGATGGCGATGTTTCCGGGCGCCAAGATCGTCGCCGTGCGCGACCGTGATGCTTTCGACGTGGAGGGTGAGGTGCCGGAAGAAGGCGGGGAGGCGTCATGAAGAATTTCGGCGACATCATGAAGCAAGCGCAGCAGCTGCAGGCGCGCTTTCAAGAGGCGCAGGAGAAAGTCAAAGCCGTCGAAGCCGAGGGGCAATCCGGCGGCGGGATGGTGCGCGTGACGCTGAACGGCAGCGGGCTTGCCACTGCGGTTAAGATCGATCCGTCGCTCATGGATCCGAACGACGTTGGGATGCTCGAAGATTTGCTGCGCACGGCGATCAACGATGCGCGCGGTAAAGTCGACGCACGCGTGGGCGACGAGATGGCGAAAGCAACCGGCGGGTTCCCGTTGCCGCCGGGGATGAAGTTTTAGCCGATGGCGGCGCTTTCCGGCCCTGAGATCGAACGCTTGGTGCAGCTGCTTGCGCGACTGCCGGGGCTTGGGCCGCGGTCTGCGCGGCGCGCCGCGCTTGTGCTCATCAAGAAAAAGGAAAGCCTGCTGCAGCCGCTCGCCGCCGCCCTGGAAGAGGCTGGGCGGGTGATTAAGTCGTGCGGCACGTGCGGCAATCTCGATACGTCAAATCCGTGCGGCGTGTGCACCGAGGCGAAGCGCGACGCGGCGCTCATCTGCGTGGTCGAGGACGTGGCCGATCTCTGGGCGCTGGAGCGCGCGGGCGTGTTTCGCGGGCGCTATCACGTGCTCGGCGGCACGCTCTCCGCGCTCGACGGGCGGGGGCCGGATCAGCTGAGCATCGGCGCGCTCGTCGAACGTGTGAAAGCGGGAGGCGTGCGCGAGGTGGTGCTGGGGCTCAACGCCACCGTCGAGGGCCAAACGACCGCGCACTATGTGACAGATTTGATCGCGCCGCTCGGCGTGTCGGTGACCCGGCTGGCGCACGGCGTGCCGGTCGGCGGGGAACTCGACTATCTGGACGAGGGCACGCTCGCCGCCGCGTTTGCGGCACGGCGGGCGATGTAGCCACCGTTCACCAAGCTGCCGTCTTGACGGCCGGTGGGGTTGGTCTTACGTCCACGACCATGGCTAAACGTCCTATTCTTGTTGCTCCGGATCCCGTGCTGAAGCAGGTGTCGCAGCCTGTGGCGGAGGTTACCGACGAGTTGCGTCGTCTGATGGACGACATGCTGGAGACGATGTACGCGGCGCCGGGGATCGGGCTTGCGGCTATTCAGATCGGCGTTGCGAAGCGCATTATCGTGATCGATGTCGGAAAGGATAAGCCCGATGCCGACGACGGCGACGACGAGGCGAAGAAGAAAGAGAAAGATCCGGATCCGATGTACTTCGTGAACCCGGAGATCGTCTGGGCGTCGGACGAGAAGGTGATGTGCGAGGAAGGGTGTCTGTCGGTGCCGGACCTCTATGAGGAGGTCGAGCGGCCGGCGCGGGTGAAGGTGCGGTATCTCGACTATCACGGCGAACAACGCGAGATCGACTGCGAGGGGATGCTTGCCGTTTGCATTCAGCACGAGATGGATCATCTCGAGGGCGTGCTCTTCATCGATCATCTGTCGCGGCTGAAGCGCGAGATGATGCTGAAGAAGCTCATCAAAGCGCGGAAGCGCGAGACGGTGGGCTAGTGGGCCGTCTGCGCCTCGCGTTCATGGGAACACCTGCGTTTTCCGTGCCGACGCTGGAGGCGTTGGTGTCGGCGGGACATGAGATCGTTTGCGTTTACTCGCAGCCGCCGCGGCCCTCTGGGCGCGGGCATAAGTTGCAGCCGTCGGCGGTTCAGGCTGCGGCGGAGCGGCTTCAGATCCCCGTGCGGGTGCCCGTGAGCTTGAAGGGGGCGGACGAGCAGGCGGCGTTTACGGCGCTCAAGCTCGATGCGGCGGTTGTTGTGGCCTACGGGCTGCTCTTGCCTAAACCTATTCTGGACGCGCCGCGTCTTGGCTGCTTCAACTTGCATGCTTCGCTGTTGCCGCGCTGGCGGGGAGCGGCACCCATTCACCGGGCGGTGATGGCGGGCGACGACGAAACCGGCGTCATGGTCATGCGCATGGAGGAGGGGCTCGATACGGGGCCCGTGCTCAGCGCCTGGCGGTGCGTGATCGGCGACGATACGACGACGGGCGCTTTGCAGGACGTGCTGGCGCGCGAGGGCGCGCGGTTGATGGTCGAAACGCTTGCCGGCGATTTGCGCGCGGTGGTGCAGAGCGCCGAAGGCGTTACCTATGCAAAGAAGATCGTGCCGGAAGAGGCGAAGATCGACTGGACGCGCCCGGCGCGCGAGGTGCTGCGGCATGTGCATGGGCTGAACCCCGCGCCCGGCGCTTGGACGATGTCCGGAGAGGCGCGGTTGAAGATCTTGCGGGTGCGTCTTGCGCCAGGCGGCGGCGTGGCCGGCACGGTGATTGCCTCGCCGTTTGTCGTTGCGTGCGGCGAGGGCGCGCTGGAGGTGGTCGAGCTGCAGCGCGCGGGGCGCGGTGCGCAGGGGGTGGAAGAGTTTCGCCGTGGGTTTCCCTTGGCCGTCGGTTCGCGGCTCGGCTGATGCGCTGGAAGCTTCTCATCGAGTACGATGGTGCGCCGTTTCAGGGCTGGCAACGGCAGGACAATGGTCCTTCCGTGCAGGCCGCGGTGGAGCAGGCAATCCTGAAGCTGACGGGCGAGAGCGTCACGATTGCGGCGGCAGGCCGCACGGATACCGGTGTGCACGCTTTCGGCCAGGTGGCGCATGCCGACATCGCGAAGGTTCTTGCCCCCGACAAGATGCGCGATGCGCTGAACGCGCATTTGCGGCCGCATCCGGTTGCGGTGCTTGCCGCCGAGGCGGTGAGCGAGGATTTTCATGCGCGGTTCAACGCGACGGGGCGGCACTATCTCTATCGGATCGTCAATCGCCGGGCGCCGCTGACGCTCGATCATGGGAAGGCGTGGCAGGTGCAGGCGCCGCTGGACGCGACGGCGATGCATGCGGCGGCGCAGCGGCTCGTCGGGCATCACGACTTCACGACGTTCCGCGCGGCCGAGTGTCAGGCGAAGTCGCCGATGAAGACGCTCGACCGGCTCGACGTGTCGCGCGTGGGCGAAGAGATTTCTGTGCGCGCCTCGGCACGCTCGTTCCTACATCATCAGGTGCGCTCGATGGTGGGGACGCTGAAAATGGTTGGCGCGGGGAAAATGACGGTGAACGACGTCGCGGCCGCTTTGGCCGCGCGGGACCGGACGCAATGCGGTCCCGTGGCGCCGCCGGACGGGCTCTACTTGGTTCGCGTCGACTACGGGGTTAGGTCGACGAGCTCGACTTGATCGGGTGCGATCGTCCGGCCGAAGAAGCCTGAGCCGACGCGCGCGAAGCGCTCCGGTGCGTCGGTGCCCATGAAGGTCGGCTGTTTCGGCGGCCCTTGGCGGCGTAACGCGCGGGTATCGAGTAGGGTTTCGACTTCGTGTGCCGTCGTTGCGGCGCTGTCGACGAGCGCGACGTTCGGGCCTACCGCCTTTGCGATCGGTTGGACCAAGACGGGGAAGTGGGTGCAGCCAAGGACGAGCGTGTCCGGGCGTTCGGCGCTCGCGAAGATGTCTTTGAGGTAGCGCTCGGCGGCGCGCTCGGGAACATCGCCATCTGTCCAACCTTCTTCGGCCAATGCGACGAACAAGGGGCAAGCGCGCTGCACGACTTTGGCCTCGGGTTTCAGGGCGTGAATGGCGCGAACATAGGCGCCGCCCTTCACCGTGCCTTCGGTTGCGATCACCGCGATCGGGCCGCCGTTGCTGGCGGCGACCGCCGCGCGCGCGCCCGGTTCGACGACGCCCAACACGGGTATCGGCGCGTAGGCGGCGGTCAGCACCGGCAACGCGACAGCCGACGCGGTGTTGCAGGCGACGACGATCAGCTTCGGCTGGTAGCGCATCAAGGCGCGTGTCGCTTGCACGGCGTAGCGGGTGACGGTCTCGGCGCTCTTCGTCCCGTAGGGTAGGCGGGCGGTGTCTCCCAAATAGACGAGATGCTCGTTGGCCAAGCGCTTTGCGATGGCCGACGCGACCGTCAAACCGCCTACGCCGGAATCGAAGATGGCGATCGGGGTGTCGTTCATCGTGTGGCCGGCAACCAGAGGTCGGCGGCGAAGGGGACCGCGAAGAACTCGTAGTAGGAGTGCAACACCAACCCCAACAGCGCGGTGCTGGCGGCGATGCTCCAACCGGCGTCGAGTGCAGTCTCGGCGGTGTAGTAGCGATAGTAGAGCGTGAAGACGAGAATGATCGTGTAGAGGGTGACGGTGTCGCTCGCGTCGATGATCCCTGCCGCAAACAACAAGAAGGCCGGCAGGTTCAGCAGGTAGATGACGATCGTGCCCCAATTGTAAGCGATGATCAGCGGTGCGTAGCGGTGCGCGAGCCCCAAGAAGCGCAGCACGAAGATCATAACGAGCGGAAACAGCATCCACTGCAGGGACAGCGTCAGCGTCGAGAAGACAGCGTCGCCCAAGCCGTAGGCGTTCTCCAACGGGGGTTTGCCCTGCCGGAGCCGCTCGGCTGCGATCACGCCTCGGGCCAGGAGGTCCATGCCGATATTCATCGGGATCACGATGAGCAGAGCCGCGAACGAGCGATAGAAACCCTCGACGGTGAGATCGAACTTATCCCACGCACGCCGGTCCCGCACGACGAGCGCGAATGCGGCATCGAGCGAACGGTTGACGTAGGCGATGTTCACGCTCACGCAGCGCCCCCTTCGAAGTATGTGGTGAGGATCGCTTCGTAGATTTTCGTCAGGCGTTCGAGATCGGCGAGGCGGACGCACTCGTCGGTCTTATGCATCGTTGTGCCGGCAAGGCCGATCTCGGCGACGGGGCAATGGTGGTGAATGAAGCGCGCGTCGGAGGTTCCACCGGTGGTCGAGAAATTGGGCTTGTCGCCGGTGGCCGCCGTGATTGCACGTTCGAGCAGGCTTGTGAACGTGCCTTGCTTGGTCAGGAACGGGTGCGCGCCGCGCACGAACTTGAGTTCGTGGGCGAGGTTCAAAGGCTTGAGGGCTGCGTCGCATTCGCCGCCGATCCAGCGCTCCAGATCCTCGGCGTTCTGTTCGGTGTTGAAGCGGATGTTGAATGTGGCGCGGGCGGTGGCCGGGATGACGTTCGTGGCCGGATTGCCGACGTCGACGGTCGTCACTTCCAAGTTGGAGGGTTGGAAGTCTTTCGTACCTGTGTCGAGCTTGCGCGACGTAATGCGCGCCAAAGCGGCGACGAGACCCGGGATTGGGTTCTTGGCACGGTCGGGATAGCCGACGTGGCCTTGGACGCCTTTGACAGTCAGATGGCCGGTGAGGCTGCCGCGGCGGCCGATCTTGACCGTGTCGCCCGCGGTGAATTCGGCGGTCGGCTCGCCGACGATGCAGTGGTCGATGTGCTCGCCGTTCGCCTGCATCCATTCGAGTATGCGCACGGTGCCGTCGACGGCTGGACCTTCTTCGTCGCCGGTTAGCAGCAAGCTGATCGAGCCTTTGTTGCCGTGGCGGTCCGCGGTGCGGGCGACGGCGGCGACGAAGGCCGCGATCGCGCTCTTCATGTCGGCGGCGCCGCGGCCGAACAAGGTGCCGTCGGCCACGACTGCTGCAAATGGGTCGTGGCGCCAGGTCGACGTGTCGCCGGGCGGCACGACGTCGGTGTGGCCGGCGAAGCAGAAGTTCGGCGCCGAGGTCCCGCGGCGCGCGTAGAGGTTTTCGATCCTCGGGCCGCCTGTCGCGAAGGCAAGGCGCGTGCAGTTGAAGCCCAAGCTCGAGAGCGCGTGCTCCAGCACCGCAATCGCGCCGCCGTCCGCGGGGGTCACGCTACGGCAACGGATGAGGTCTTGCGCCAGCAGGAGCGGGTCGGCCAAACGCGCGCGTACTTGTGTTTCCATGGGGGCGATTTAGAACCGGCAGTCGACGAGGTCAATTCAAGCACAAGCCAAGTTAACAGCGAGGTAGTCATGGCAGGCCGGCTGGGCGGAAAAGTGGCGGTGATTACGGGCGGTGCGTCCGGAATCGGGCGCGGAACGGTCGAGTTGTTCGTCCGCGAGGGGGCGAAAGTCGTCGCCGCCGACATCCAGGACGACAAAGGGGCGCGGCTTGAGGAAGAACTGGGAAAGGCCGTGCGCTACATCCGCTGCGACGTGACGCGCGAGGCGGATGTGAAGGAAGCCGTCAATTTGGCGGTACAGGCGTTCGGGCGGCTCGATTGTATCTTCAACAACGCCGGAACGCCGGGCGCTCTTGAGAATGCGGAAACGGTGACAGCGGATGGCTTCGATTCCGTCATGCGGCTGCACGTGCTCGGCGCGATGTTCGGGATGAAGCACGCGGTGCCGGTGATGCGGGCGCAGGGCGGCGGCTCGATCATCTCGACCGCCTCGATCGCGGGCTTGCGCAACGGGTATGGGCCGCTGCTCTACTCGACCGCGAAGGCGGCAATCGTGCATATGACGAAGGTGGCCGCAGCGCAGCTTGGGCCGATGAACATCCGGGTGAACTGCATCTGCCCGGGGCTGATTGCGACGCCGATCTTTGCGAAAGGCATCGGGATGGCGACGCAGGTCGCCGATCAGACGGTCAGCCAGATCGTGACCGTGATGAAGAACTCGCAGCCGATTCCTCGGGCCGGGTTGCCGTCAGATATCGCGGAGGCGGCGCTCTTTCTCGCCTCCGACGGCTCGGGCTTCGTGAACGGGCATGCCCTGGTCGTTGACGGCGGGATTACCGTCGGACCCACGGGGGCGGCGCAGGAAGCGGTCTACGCGCCGTTCGTGCAGGCAATGGGAATCGATCCGTCGATGCTGGAGCAGGCTGCGAAGGGGTAAGCGCGATGATTATTGTGGCGGGTACCGTTCGCGTGCCTCCGGCGAAGCTCGACGAAGCGCGCGGGATCATGGCGCGGATGATCGCGGCGTCGCGGGCCGAAGACGGCTGTATCGACTATTCCTACTCGGTCGATGTGCTTGATCGGGGGTTGGTACGCGTGTGGGAGGTTTGGCGCGACCGCGAGGCGTTGCAGCGGCATTTTCACATGCCGCATCTCGCGGAATGGCGGGCCGCGTGGCCGACGTTCGGGATCTCCGACCGGAAGCTTGCGATCTACGACGTGAGCGGGACGACGGCGCTGTAGGCTGAAACGTCTTGCGGGGGTCGCCGCCCAGACAAGCGCTGTCTCAGTCTTTGGGCGGTGGTGCTCTTTCCAGCGCTTCGACGAGAAGCTCGAGCGCTGCTTCGGCGAACCAGTTCATGTTTGTCCAGCGGTCGTTGAGGTTCGTACGTAGCGTACGCACCTTCGAATCGGGGCCCGAGACTGCGAGGCAGGTGTGGCCCGCGGGGTCGCCATAGCCGTTGCCGGTTGGACCGGCGGCGCCGGTTTCTGCGAGGCCCCATTCGACGCGGTGCTTTTCGCGGATCGTCCGGCTCAGAAACTCAGCGTAGGGCTCGCTCGACGAACGCATGCCGCCCAGGCTTTCGCGATCCAGACTAAGCAACCCTCTGAATGCTCGCGGCGAATAGATGATGCCGCCACCGGCGTAGTACGCGGAAGCGCCGGGGACGGCGAGCAGGGCCGCCGAGATCAAGCCGCCAGCAGACGATTCTGCGATCGCTATGCGCTCCGTGCGGGCGATCAATAGCGCGGCGGCTTTGGCGGCGGGGATGCGCGGGTCGTGCATAGTGGCCTCGTGGTAATGCTGGGCAGCGAAGAACGGATGGCGACGCGGGTCAAGGGCTTGTGGCGATCGTGCATGTCCTCTGTCGGCAAAATGCGATAAGCAAGCGTCCAATGAGCTTCGATCCGACCATCACCGATCTGCTGGCCGTCCTTTCCGGGAGCGTCGTCGGGTTGACGCTCGGGGTGGTTGGCGGCGGCGGGTCGATCCTTGCGGTGCCGCTGTTGCTGTACGTGGTCGGTGTCTCCAATCCGCACGTCGCGATCGGGACCAGCGCGCTTGCCGTTTCGGTGAACGCGTTCGCAAACTTGATCGCGCATTCGCGGGCCGGCAACGTGAAGTGGCCATGCGCCGTGGTCTTCGGCTTGTCGGGCGTCACGGGTGCGTTTGCCGGCTCCACGTTAGGCAAGCTTGTCGACGGCCAGAAGCTTCTGTTCGTGTTTGGGCTGGTCATGGTGGCGGTTGCGCTTGCCATGCTTCGCCCGCGCGGGGCGGAAGGCGATCCGAACGTGCGGATTACGCCTCAGATCGCGGTGCGTCTTGTCGGGATCGGTCTTGCAACCGGATTGCTTGCCGGGTTTTTCGGTATCGGCGGCGGCTTCTTAATCGTGCCCGGCATCATGCTTGGGAGCGGCATGGCCATGCTGAATGCGGTCGGCTCGTCACTGTTTTCGGTTGGTGCGTTCGGGTTGACCACAGCGGTGAGTTACGCTGCCGATGGTCTCGTCGATTGGCGGATCGCGGGAGAGTTCATCGGCGGCGGCCTCTTGGGCGGGTTGACCGGGCTTGCATTGGCGCAGCGTTTGGCCGCGCGCAAGGGCCTCTTGAACCGCATCTTTGCAGGCGTTGTTTTGTCGGTTGCGGCCTATGTGCTGTGGCGAAGCGCGGCGGCGTTCCAGTAGCTCTCAGTACAAGCCGGGGATGATGCGGTACGGCACGCGCTTTACGTATTCCGTCCACAGTGCGCCGTACTTCTCGGCGCAGCGGCGGTCGTCGTCGATTTGGCGCGGGACGAGCAGCGCGACGTAGTAGATCGGGTAGAGCCACGGGCCTATGTGGCCGGGGTAGCCGAGCGCGAGGGCGAGACCGCTCGCCATCAGGAGTTCGCCCAAGTAGTTGACGTGGCGCGAGACTGCCCAGAAGCCGCTGACGAGGAGCTGGTGCTTGCCGTCTGTGAGGGCCTCCGGTGTGAGACCGAGGAATTTGGCGCTTGGGTCGCGCTTGAACGTGTACTTCTGCATGTTGGCGCCGCGGGCGAGCGACCAGCCGCCGAAGAACAGGATTATCGCGATGATGAGAACGCCCGCCGGTGTGTGCGGGTTGGGTAGCTCGGCGGTGGACCAGAGGCCGACGGCGTAGAAGTAGGGGTAGAACAGCAGGCAGCCCCAGCCGAGCTTGAAGCCCATGCGCTCGGCGAAGAAGTCGTAGGTGTAGAGATGGACTCGCTCGAAAAAGAGATACTCGGTCAGGAAGAACGTGAAGAGCGCTGCGTAGAGTGCGATGCCGAATGATGGTTCTTCAGGGAAAGTCAGATAGTGGTGCGCTGCGAACGAATAGATGTTGAGACCCAGCATCGTCGCGCCGACCATGTAGAGCCACATCTTCGCGTCGATGCGCCCGCCCAGCCATTGGGGATTCGGGGTGCGGCCGAGGAAGAGATCGGCGAGCAATCCTTTGCCCGTGGGCTGCTCGGGCAGGACGACGATGGCGGTGAAGATGAGGCCGAACACGCAGGCGCCAGCGAGGCCCTCCCAGCGCGTCGTCCAGAAGAAATCCCAGGCGAGCCAACCCTGCGAACAGGCGAGTGCCCAGAGGGCGATCGTGAGCGCGAAGACGATTAGCCCGTTCAGGCGGTAGCGGAGCGGTTTGCCGGTCACCAGGTCGGTTACATAGCCGTCGACGGTTCGGGCGGGGACGAGCAAATGCAGTAGCGTGATCAACGCGTACACGCCGAGTGGTGCGAAGAATCCTGCGAGCGTCATGAGAGGTCCTTCGTAGAGCGGGCGAAGATGTCGATGGCCGTACGGCGCGGCAGCAGGCGGCCAAGCGCGAACCGGGCGATGCGATTTACCGCGCCCGGCACGACGACGGGGCCGCGGCCCAGGGCTTCGAGCGTTTGGTTTGCGACATCGGCGGCGTCGAGCGTTCCAGGCGCGTCTCTGGCCGCGGCCTTGGCGTAACCCGGCGTGCGGATGGCGCCGGCGCTGGAGACGACGACGTCAACGCCCATGGGTTTGAGTTCGGCCCAGAGGCTTTCGCCGAGGACGATGTTGAATGCCTTCGACGCCGCGTAGGTCGCTATGCGGGGTGCGCCTTGGTAGCCGGCGAGCGAGGACATCAGGACGATGCCGCCACGGCCGCGTTCGATCATCTTGGGCGCGAGCGTTCGGGCGAACGTCAGGGGCCCTTTGATGTTGACGTCGACGACGCGCGCCAGATCGTCCATAGGCCGGCTCACCAGTTCGCCGACGGGGGCAAAGGCGGCGTTGTACACGGCGAGGCCGATGTCGAGGTCTGCGGTTAGGCTTTCAAGCGCCGCCGGGAGGTCTGGCCGCGCGAGGTCGATCGTCTCTGTTCGCACATCGACTTGAGCAGACTTGCGCAAGCCGTCGGCGACGCGGGCGAGATGGTCGGCGCGGCGCGCGAGGAGCAAGAGGTTCAATCCACGCTCTGCGAGCGCTTGCGCGAAAGCGGCTCCCAAACCCTCGGAAGCGCCGGCGACGATTGCCCAAGCGCCGTATGTCGCTGCAAAGGCGGTTGGGGTGGCGCGCGCAGTCACAGTCAGTCGCGCAGGAGGTCGTTGATGCTCGTTTTGGAGCGCGTGCGTTCGTCGACCGTCTTCACGATCACGGCGCAGTAGAGCGACGGTTTGCCGGGTGCGCCGGGGAGCGTGCCGGCGACGACGACGGAGTAGGGCGGCACGCGGCCTTGGTGGATTTGGCCGGTGGCGCGGTCGACAATTTTAGTGGAGGCGCCGATGAAGACGCCCATGCCGATGACGGCGCCTTCGCCGACGATCACGCCTTCAGCGACTTCCGAGCGTGCGCCGACGAAGCAATTGTCTTCGATGATGACGGGGTTCGCTTGCAGGGGTTCCAGAACGCCGCCGAGGCCCGTGCCGCCGGAGATGTGGCAGTTCTTGCCCACTTGCGCGCAGGAGCCGACGGTCGCCCAGGTGTCGATCATCGTGCCTTCGCCGACATTCGCGCCGACGTTGATGAAGCAGGGCATCAGCACGGCGGTGCGGGCGACGTGGGCGGAGTGGCGCACGATCGCGCCCGGCACCGCGCGGAAGCCTGCGCGTGCGAAGTCGTCGGCCGACCACTTCGCGAATTTCGAGGGGACCTTATCGTACCAATGTGCGCCGCCTGGGCCGCCCGGGATCGGTTCCATCGGGTTCAGGCGGAACGAGAGTAGCACCGCCTTCTTGATCCATTGATGCGTATGCCACTCGCCGCCGGTTTTTTCGGCGACGCGGAACTCGCCGCAATCGAGCGCGGCCAGGGTTTCTTCGATTGCTTTGCGGGCCGGGCCTTGCGTGGCGGGCGAGATCGTGTCGCGGGCCTCCCAAGCTTCGTCGATCGTGATCTGCAGTTTCGTCCAGCTCATGGGGCGGCCCTTACGCGAATGGTGGTCAGGAACTTGGCGAGGTCGTCGGTGCGGAAATGCACATGGGGCACGTCCGGTGGCGCGTCGCCCCAGCCGCGTACGGCCGGGTCGGCGTGGCCTTCGGCTGCGCGCACCAGGACGGTCGTCATACCCAACGCATGGGCGGGTGCCAAGTTGCGGTCGAGGTCTTCGAACATCGCGGCGCGTTTGGGGTCGATTTCGTGCTTCCTCACGAAGCGTTCGAATGTTTCGAGCTTCGGCTTCGGGATGAAGTCGGCGTGGACGATGTCGAAGATGTCCTCCACGTGGTCGTGGATGCCGATGCGGTCGAGTACGCGCTTGGCGTGGAAGACAGTGCCGTTCGTGAAGACGAGGCGGCGGCCGGGCAAGCGCTGGAGTGCGCCGGCAAGCGCTTCGTTCGGCGGCACTACAGAGACGTCGATGTCGTGCACGAAGTTGAGGAAGCTGTGCGGCTTGATGCCGTGCAGCTTCATGAGGCCCGAGAGCGTGGTTCCGTGGTCGCGGTAGTAGAGCTTCTGCAGGCGGTAGGCTTCGTCGCCGTCGACTTGGAGCAGGTCGGAGATGAAGGCGCGCATCTTGACGTCGATCTGGGCGAACAGATTGCAGCTCGGCGGGTACAGCGTGTTGTCGAGGTCGAAGACCCACGTATCTATGGGGGTGAAGTCGGGCGGGGGGTGGGTCATGCCGATGGCGGAATAGCCCGACCCGAGGCCGTATCGCAACCGAATGTTAACCACCTCCGGCAAAGCGGCCTTAAACGGCGGGGCGTAAGCTTAAGGCGGTGGGGGATACGAGTGACTGCCATGCTGAAGCACATGATCGGAAAGCTCGCGGAGCGGCCGCGGATGTCCTACGAGGACGCTCGCGCCGCGCTGGAAACGCACGCTCACAACGCGCGCCGCTATCTGGCGGGGCGTCCGGACGTCGAGCCCGAGATCCTTTACTATCTGGCAAACGACGAGTCGGTTGCGGTGCGCAGGCTCGTTGCCGCCAATCCTTCAACCCCGCAGCGCGCCAACAAGATTCTGGCTGCCGACGCGGATGTCGAAGTGCGTTGCGAACTCGCTCAGAAGGTGGGGCGGCAGGTTTCGGAGCATTCGTCCGAAATGACGGTGCGCGGCCATGCGCTTGCGGTCGAGGTGATCGAGCGGCTGGCGCACGACAGCGTGGCGCGCGTGCGGGCGATCTTAGCCGAACAGCTCAAGTCGTCGTCAAACGTGCCGGTGCATGTTGTTCAGGTTTTGGCGCGCGATCCGGAGTTGATCGTTCGGGCGCCGATCCTCGAGTGCTCGCCTCTGGTGCAGGTGCCTGCTTAAGCCTATTGCGGCGCGGGTTCTTCCCGGCGCGCGGCAAACTCGAATGTGAGACCGGGGCGGCCGCCGGTGTCGATTTCCAAGAAGCCCGTGCTCTTGAAGCTGCGGCCCTGGCAGTCGGTTGCGTCGTCGATTTCGAATGTCGCGTCGCGGGTGCAGAACTGCTTCGTGCCGCCCCAGGTTTCGGCGACACCTTCCGTGCGATCGGCGGCGGCGAACGCATAGACATAACGCTCGATCAGACGATCCTTGATCACCTTCTCGCATTGGCCCGGTTGCAGGCGCCACCAACCCATAGAGCGCTTCTTGCCTTGGGATTCGATCCCGAGAGCGGACCAGATGATGTCTTGCGTGCGGTTGCAGAACGTCAAGCCCGCGCCGGCCTGGTTCTTGGCCGCTTCGGCGAGCAGTTTGTTGTAGAGGCCGGTCGCATCGTTCGAGGGCAGGCCGAGTGCGGTGCGGACCTGGCCCAGCGCTTCGACGAACTTCGGACCGGGCACGCCGTCGATCGCGCCTTCGAAGCGGCCGAGATCGGCGAGAAGCCGCTGTACGCCCGCAATGCGCGCTTGATCGAGCGATTTGAAGCCCGGTGTTTCGGCCAGCGTCGTCGTCCAGGCAGTTTTGCCTTCGGTGTCGACGCGGGCAAAGCCTTGCGCTTCGTAGCCGGGACCGCATTGGTTGGAGCCGTCGCTCGTCGCTTGGAACGTGCCCTTGCCCGTGCAAAGCGTCTGCGTGCCGCCCCAGGTTCGGATCGCGCCGGAGTGGGCGAACGACGAGCGGGCGAACGTGTAGAATGTCGGCTGCTTCAGTTCGCCCTTGATCACGACGCGGCATTCTCCGGCGGGGACAATCCACCAGCCGCGCGTTGCGAGCAGGCCGCCATTGCGGATGCCGACGGCGATCGAGAGGGCGTAGGATGTGCGGTTGCAGAACGTGTAGTCGCTCTTCGCGTTTCGCTGGGGGCGATCGGGCTGAAGGTTGCCGACGCCGGGGATCGGCTTTGCGGGGGCTTCTGTCGTAGCGGCTCCGGGTGCCGAGACGATGCGAGGCTTCGTGCGTGCAGGCTTCGTTTGCTCGCGCAGTTCGCTGCCGGGCGTCATGGGCATGACGACGGGGCGCTGGGGCGTCGATGCGGGCGCCGCGTCCTCAGCAGGTTGCGCGCGAGCCGCGCCGCTTGCGGCTACAAGCGCGAGACCGATCGACAGCGCGAACTGGCGCAACGAAGCGAACAAACTGTCCAAGTCCTTGAAATCGCGAGGCTTCACCCACGCACGATCATGGTGCCTGCACCGTGCTCTGTAAACAGCTCGATGAGAAGCACATGTTGAACACGCCCGTCGAGAATGACCGCCGCGCGCACACCGCGCTCGACCGCGTCGATACAGGTTTCAACCTTGGGAATCATGCCGCCGGAGATTGTGCCGTCCTTGATCAGAGCGCGCGCCTCGGTTGTGGTGAGGCGTTCGATCAAATTGCCGTTGCGGTCCATAACCCCTGGGACATCGGTCAGGAGCAGCATGCGGTCGGCTTTGAGGGCACCTGCGACGGCCCCCGCAACCGTGTCGGCGTTGATGTTGTAGGTCTCGCCGTTCCGGCCGACGCCGATCGGGGCGATGACGGCAACCATGTCGGCGCGGACGATCGCCTGCAGCACCTCGATGTTGACCTCTTCCGGTTCGCCCACGAAGCCGAGGTCGACGGCTTCTTCCTTGCCGGTGTCGGGGTTGCGGCGGGTCTTTACGACCTTCTTGGCGACGATCATCTGACCGTCCTTGCCCGAGACGCCCACAGCTTTGCCGCCCGCGTTGTTGATGGCGGAGACGATCTGTTTGTTGACGGTGCCGGTCAGAACCATCTCGACGACGTCGATGGCAGCTTGATCGGTGACGCGTAGGCCGTCGACAAACGACGACTTGATCTCGAGCTTTTTCAGCATCGCGCCGATCTGCGGGCCGCCGCCGTGCACGACGACAGGATCAATGCCGGTTTGGCGCATCAGCACGATGTCTTGCGCGAAGTGCTCGGCGACGCCTTCTTCACCCATGGCGTTGCCGCCGTATTTCACGAGCACCGTCTTTTGATCGTAGTGCAAAATGTGCGGCAATGCTTCGGTGAGCACCCGGGCGGTCGCGCGCCACTTCGCGAGCTGGCGCAGGTTCTGGACGCGTTCGTCCTTGCCTTGGAAGGTCGGGTCGTCTGGAGAACTCATGCGCGCGCTTTCAAACGTAGCTTAACGGCGCGCCTTATAGACGGTTTCCGCGAGGTCCGCGAGATGGGCACGCAGCTCAGGGATACCCGTCTTGGTTTCGGCGGAAGTCGCAAAGATGTCCGGATGGGCGGCCGCGTGGGTCTTGGCGAGCGCTGCGGCTGCGTTAACCGCTTCGGCGACCTCGGTCGCGTTCAGTTTGTCGGTCTTGGTCAAGACGACCAGGAACGAGGCCGCAGCCTCGTCGAGGATTTCCATCATCGTGCGGTCGTTTTCGTTTGCGCCGTGGCGGGCGTCGATCAGCAGGCAGACGCGGCGCAGCTGCGGGCGGCCGCGGAGATAAGATTCGATGAGGCGGCGCCAGTCGGCCGACATCGCCTTCGAGACGCGTGCGAAGCCGTAGCCGGGGAGGTCGGCGAGCGTGAGCTTGTGGCCTAAGTCGAACAGGTTGATCTCGCGCGTGCGGCCGGGCGTGTTCGAAACGCGCGCCAGCGTCTTCCTGTTCGTGAGCGCGTTCAGAAGGCTCGACTTACCGACATTCGAACGGCCGGCGAAGGCGATCTCGGGGAGCTTCGTCGGCGGCAGATCGGCGAACGCGCGCACGGGGCGCAGGAATTTGCATTCCTGCGCGAACAACAAATGGCCCTTCTTGAGCGCGCCTTTTGGGGCCGTCATTCGCCCGGCGCGCCGCTATTGCCGGGCCTGTTCAACAGCTTCTTCGCCCAGGCCGGAATGTTGAACTCAATCGGCACGTTGAGGCGCCGCATAATGAGCCATTGTTGGAGGATCGAGAGCACGTTGTTCACTGTCCAATAGACGACGAGACCGGCCGGGAACTGCGCCATCAGATAGGTGAACATCGGCGGCATGATCACCATCATCTGCTGCTGCACGGGATCGGTCGCCGGCGGGTTCATCTTGGTTTGGAACCACATCGTCAGGCCCATCAGCACCGGCCAGGCGCCTATGTGCAGCCAGGAAGGAACGGCGAACGGCAACAGACCGAACAGGTTGAAGAGCGAGGTCGGATCGGCTGCCGCCAAATCTTGGATCCAACCGAAGAACGGCGCATGGCGCATCTCGATCGTGACGAACAAGACTTTGTAGAGCGCGAAGAACACCGGGATTTGAATAAGGATGGGCAGGCAACCCATCATTGGGTTGATCTTCTCGCGCTGAAACAGAGCGATCTGCTCCTGCTGCAGTTTCAAACGGTCGTCCTTGTAGCGTTCCTGCAGCTCTTTGATCTGCGGCTGGACCTTCTTCATCTTGGTCATCGACTCGTAAGAGCGATTGGCCAGCGGGAAGAAAAGGATCTTGACGACGATCGTAAGCAGGATGATCGCGATGCCGAAATTGCCAACGAGCTGGTTGAGCCAGTCGAGGCCATGGAACATCCAATAGGTGAGGTAGCCGAACCAGCCCCAGTCGATGGTCATGTCGAAGCGCTGGATGCCCAGTTTTTCCTGATACCCCTCGATGAGCGAGACCTTTTTGGCGCCGGCGTAGAGATTGTGCGTCACCGTCGCCGTGCCGCCGGCCGCGATGTTGCGGGGGCTCAAGAGGTAGTCGGCGCGGAAGGTCTCAAGCGCGCCCTTCGTGATCGAGAAGCGGGCATTGAATTGTTCGTTCTGCGGGGGCGCGAGCGTCGCCATCCAGTACTTGTCGGTGATGCCGAGCCAGCCGCCTTTGCTCTCGAACTTCATCTCCGGCAGCTCGGCGTCGCGCATTTCGGCGTAATCGGCCTCCTTCAACTCGCCGCCCAAAACGGCGACGAGGCCTTCGTGGAGGATCCAGTTCGCCTCGTGTTTCGGTTCGCCTTCGCGCGCCACGAGAGCGTAGGGGTAAAGCGTGATCGGCGCGCCCGACTTGTTCTCGACCTTGTCGGTGATGGAGAACATGTAGTTCTCGTCGAGGGCGATCGTGCGTGTGAAGACGAGGCCTTGGCCGTTGTCCCAAGTCAGCGTCACCGGCGTCGTGGCGGTTAGCGTGTTGCCCGACGGTGTCCAGACCGTCGCGCCGTTCGGCACCGCGGTCGCCGAGCCCGGGGCCGCCGTCCAACCGGTTTCGGCGAATGTCGCGCCGGCCGAACCTTGCGGCGACAGGAAGACGATCTCGGGACTCTTGGGGTCGATCGTCTCGCGGTAGTTCTGAAGGCGCAGATCGTCGATCTGGCCACCCGTCAGTTTGATCGAGCCGTCGACCTTGCCGTTGTCGAAGCGCAGGCGGGCACCGCTTTCGGCGACGACCACATCACGCGGCTTGGGGGCCGCCGCTGTTGCTGAGCCAAGCGTTGTCGGAACGCCCGGTGCCGCGGGGTTGGCCGGTTGCGTCGCTTGTTGTTCGATCTTGGCTTGCCGTGCCGCTTCGCGTTGCGGCGCCAAAAAGAAGTAGTCCCAGCCAATGATGACGAGGACGCACAGCACCATCGCCGCGATCAGATTGCCGGAATCGTTTTGTTTGTTCATCGCTTAGGTCTTGGCGTGGTGGTGATGATGATGTTTGCAGTCGGGCACGGGATCGAAGCCTTCGCCGCCGCCGAGCCACTTGACGGGGTGGCAGCGTGAGAGCCGGCGCAGCGTCAGCCAGGCTCCTTTGATTGCGCCGTGTTTCTCGATCGCCTCCAGCGCGTAGGCCGAACATGTCGGCTGATAGCGGCAGACGGGGCCGATCAGCGGCGAAAGCGCGTAGCGGTAGGCGTGAATGGGCGCCTTGGCGAGCCGCTTTGCGGCGTGCGCGAGCGCATCCCAAACTTTCATCGCTCCTCCGCTTTTTGGGGGCGGCCCCCATGTACTTTGCGGAGAGCCTGCTTCAGGTCGTCGATCAGCGCGACGAACGGCCGGTCCGCCGTCGCTTCGCGACCGACGAGAACATAGTCATGACCCTTCTGTCCTAAAAGGGGCAGAACCGCTCGAGCTGCCTCGCGCAGGCGGCGTTTCACCCGGTTTCTTGCGACCGCGCCGCCCAGTTTCTTCGTTGCGGTGAAGCCGACACGCAACGCGCCGGAGGGTTCGGGGGTGGGTGCCATTTGCAGAACGAGACCCGGCGCCGACCAACGGCGCCCGCGGCTCAAGCGCAGAAAATCGGCGCGCTTAAGGAGACGCGACACTTTGACCGGTAAGGTGGGCGTGTCGGTTGCAGACACGCTGAGGCGGCTCTTAAGCCGACAGACGCTTGCGGCCGTGGGCGCGGCGGCGGGCCAGCACCTTCTTGCCGTTGGTGGTGGCCGAGCGCGAACGGAATCCGTGGCGGCGCTTGCGGACGATTTTGGAAGGCTGATAGGTGCGCTTGCTGGCCACGGCAGGGAATTCCTTAAGAACGGCGTCTTCGGTTTCGAGGGCGGGCATATAGGGAATTGGCGCGTTCAAGTCAAATCTTGGAGGGTTACCAAGGGCTTGGAGGCGTTCACGGGCGGCTGATGAAGCTGTTATGTCGCGGGCGTGGACGTTCGGTGGCATAAGCGCCAGGATTCTTGCTCGTTTTTGCGGAGGCGCCGATGACCCTCGTTCGTGCCGCCTTGCTTGTGTTGGCGTGCTTTGTCCTTGTGCCCGCGCAAGCTGGCGACCTCGATGCCTATTTTTCCACCAACGATGCAAACGCCACGATGACCGTCGATCACAGTGCTTGGGAGCGGATCCTCACGATGTATCTCGTGCCGTCGCCCGACCGAATCAATCGCTTTGCGTATGGGCGGGTGAATGCGGCCGACAAGAAGGCCCTCAAGGCATATCTCGCGGCGCTTCAGAATGTGAAAGTGACTGCGCTGAAGGCCGACGAACAACGTGCGTTTTGGATCAACCTCTACAACGCGCTGACGATCGACGTCGTGCTCGACCGCTATCCGGTGAAAACCATCAAGGACATTTCGTTGGGCGGCGGGTTCTTTGCGTCCGGGCCATGGAAGAAGCCCCTCGTAAAAGTCGAGGGCAAGGCGTTGTCGCTCGACAATGTGGAGCACGACATCTTGCGCAAAGTCTGGAACGATCCGCGGGTGCACTATGCGGTGAACTGTGCGTCGATGAGCTGCCCCAATCTGATGGCGAAAGCGTTCACGGCCGCCAATCTCGACGAGATGCTGACGCAGGGCGCGAAAGACTACGTGAACCATCCGCGCGGGGTGCGCCTGGGTGGGTCGAAGGTCACGCTGTCACGGATTTATTCCTGGTACCGCTCGGACTTCGGGGCAAGCGATGCAGAGATTCTGCGCCACATCGCCAAATATGCCGCGCCGCCGTTGAAGAAGGCGCTCGCAGGCATCGAGACGATAGACGGCTACGACTATGACTGGTCGCTGAATGAGGCTAAGTGAGGGACATGGAAACGCCAACGACTCCCAAAGCCACGTTCTCGATCGGGCGCCTGATTCCGCTGCTCGTTTTTGCTGCGGTTCTGATCGCGTTCTTTGCGCTTGGCCTGAACAAGTATCTGACGCTCGATCTGTTGCGGGAGAACCGTGAGGTTCTCAAGAGCTGGGTGCATGCGAACAAGACCGAGGCGGTGCTGCTGTTCATCACGGCCTACATCATCGTCGCCGCGTTTTCCCTGCCGATCAGCGCGCTGGTCAGCATTACCGGCGGCTTCTTGTTCGGTAGCGTGTTCGGCGCGGCTTGGGGTGTCATCGGTGCCACAGTCGGGGCCACGATCTTGTTCCTCGTCGCCAAGACGGCCCTCGGCGATCCGTTGCGGCAGCGGTTTGCTTCGCAGGTGAAGTCGCTCGAGGAAGGGTTTCGCGCCAATGCGGTCAGCTACATGCTGCTGCTCAGATTGGTGCCGTTGTTTCCGTTTTGGCTCGTCAATCTGGCGGCATCTTTCACAGGCGTTTCGGTGGTGACGTTCTTCGTCACGACGCTTGTCGGCATCATTCCAGGTGCATTTGTGTTCGCGAGCATCGGCAACGGGCTGGGCGTGCTGTTCGACGCGGGCGAGCAACCGGACTTGAGCTTAACAGCGCTTCTTTCACGATCCGACTTCTACATTCCGATTGGGGGGCTCATCATCCTGTCTTTGATCCCCGTCGTGTACCGGACATTTTTTGCAAAGAAGCAGGCATAGGGCCATGGCGGTGATTAAGGCGGACCTCTGCATCATCGGCGCCGGTTCGGGCGGGCTTTCGGTTGCGGCCGGCGCGGCGCAGCTAGGGCGCAAGGTCGTCTTGATCGAGCGGCACAAGATGGGCGGCGATTGTCTGAACTACGGCTGTGTGCCGTCGAAGTCGTTGATCGCGGCCGCTTCGCACGCGCATGCGATCCGGCGGGCCGGCGAGTTCGGCGTCGATGCGGGCGAGCCCAAGGTCGACTATGCGCGCGTGATGAAGCACGTGCATGAGGTGATTGCAGCGATCGAGCCCAACGATTCCGTCGAGCGGTTCGAGAAGCTCGGGTGTAAGGTGATCAAGGCAGCCGCGAAGTTCGTCTCCGCCAACGAAGTCGATGCGGGCGGCGAGCGGGTCGCGGCGCGGCACTTCGTGATCGCGACCGGGTCTTCGCCCGCGAAGCCGCCGATTCCCGGACTCGATCAGACGCCGCATTTCACGAACGAGACCGTGTTCGACAACACCGTGTTGCCGGAACATTTGATCATTATCGGCGGCGGCGCGATCGGGCTTGAGATGGCGCAGGCGCACCGGCGGCTGGGCTCGCGCGTAACGGTCCTCGAAGCGTTCCGCATCATGCCGAAGGACGATCCGGAAGCAGTCGCGATCGTGCGCAAGGCGCTGGAAGACGAGGGCGTCGTCATTCGCGAAGGTACGGCTGTCACGGCGGTCTCGAAGATGGACGGCGGGGTTGCGGTGACGATCTCGCGCAACGGACAGAGCGAGGCGATTGCCGGATCGCATCTGCTGCTCGCGGCCGGGCGGGTGCCGAACGTCGACGGGCTCAATCTGGAAGCGGCGGGTATCAAATACTCGCGCAAGGGCATCGAGGTCGATGCGTCGCTGCGCACCGCGAACCGCAAAGTCTCGGCGATCGGGGATGTCGCGGGCGGGCTGCAATTCACCCACGTGGCCGGCTATCACGCCGGGCTGATCATCCGGCGGGTGCTGTTCAAGGTGCCGGTCAAGACGGACACGTCGGCGATCCCGTGGTGTACCTACACCGATCCGGAGCTCGCGCATGTCGGCCTGACCGAGGCGCAGGCGATAGAGAAGGGCATCGCCCACAGCGTGACGCGCTGGCCGCTGCACGACAACGATCGCGCACAGGCCGAACGCGAGACGCATGGGCTGGCAAAGATCGTCATTTCGCGCGGGCGGCCGATCGGCGCGACGATCGTGGCGCCGCACGCGGGCGACCTGATCCTGCCGTGGGTGATGGCGATCGGACAGAAGGCGAAGATGTCGTCGATGGCCGGCTTGGTGGCGCCGTATCCGACGCTTGGTGAGATTTCGAAGCGCGCTTCGAGCGCGCATTTCACGCCAACGCTGTTCTCGGGGCGGACGAAGGCGGTGGTTAAAGTCTTGTCATGGTTGCCGTGACGGGTCACGCCAAACGTCTGTCACAATAAGTTCGTCATGGCCGGGCTTGACCCGGCCACCCAGGGGTGCTGCGCCAAGTTTGACCGCGCATTTCTGCGCTGCTCCCGAAGATGTGCGCTTGCGAGCGCTCGCGCAGCGACCCTGGGTGGCCGGGTCAAGCCCGACCACGACGACCAATGTTGTTTGGTCACCATGAGCGGTTAATCGCTGAAGTTCCACTTCGATCATGCGCAGCCTGTGCTATCCCTCGCCCCGGGCATGGTCGGCACTCTCACGCGCGTTCGGGATTTTTTGCACCGGCACCTGACGGCAAGTCTGTCGGGGCGGTTGCTGTTTTTCACGACCCTTTTCGTGATGCTGGCCGAGATGTTCATCTACTTCCCGTCGGCGGCGCGCTACTACCACGACATCCTCGCGGCGCGGCTAGCGTCGGCGCAGGTTGCCGTTCTTGCGCTCGACGAAGTGCGCGACACCGATTTGTCGCCGGAGCTCAGGCGCGAGATTTTGGCGAATGCCGGCGTGCGGCTTGTCGGCTTGAAGCGCAACAATACGCGGCGGCTCTATCTCGCGGAGTCGATCCCGCCCACGAAGGACGTCGAGGTCGATCTTCGCACTGCGGAGCCCGTACACCTCATCTGGTCGAGCCTCGAGTGTATGTTTTTCGGCGGACCGCGTATCCTGCGCATCGTCAGCGTGCCGCGGCTCGGCGCCGGCGACCTGATCGAGGCGCTGGTGGACGAGGCGCCGATCCGCGACGAGATGATCTCCTATTCCGTGCGGATACTCGTGCTTTCGGTGCTGATCGCGTTGGTGACGTCGGTGCTGGTGTTTACTGCGCTCTATCTTCTGTTCGTGCGGCCGATGCAGCGATTGACGCAGTCCATGGTGCGGTTCCAGGAGAAGCCGGACGACGCGCAGCGCATCATTGTGCCGAGCCTAAGGGCGGACGAGATCGGGCAGTCGGAGCGCGTGCTTGCCGCGATGCAGACGGAGTTGCGCCAGGCGCTGCAGCAGCGCGAACATCTGGCGGCGCTCGGCACGGCGGTCGCGAAGATCCAGCACGATTTGCGCAACATTCTCGCTAGCGCTCAGCTAGCCTCGGATCGCTTGGCGAACAGCAAAGACCCGACCGTGCAGGCGCTGGCGCCGCGGCTCGTGTCGTCGATCGATAGAGCGATTGAGCTTGCGACGAACACGCTGAAATACGGGCGCGCGGAAGAAGCTCCGCCGCGGCGGCGGCGGCAGAAGTTGCTTGCGATTGCGGACGAGGCGATGCATGCGGCGCTGGCTGCGGGCGACGGGCGAACCGCCTGGAGCAACGCGTTCGATCCGAAATTGGAGGTCGATGCGGATGCGGATCAGCTGTTGCGCATCTTGATCAATATCGGGCGTAACGCGGCGCAGGCGCTCGAAGGGCGCGAAGGGGCGGCGATCACGCTCAGCGCGCAGCGGTTGGGCAACGTCGTTGCCATCGATCTCGGCGACAATGGCACGGGCATTCCGGAGGAAGCGCGCAAGCGGTTGTTCGAGCCGTTTGCGGGCAAAGGGCGTGTGGGCGGCACGGGGTTGGGCTTGGCGATTGCACGCGAGTTGGCGCGCGGGCACGGCGGCGAGGTCGCGCTGCTTTCGAGTGGGCCGAGCGGCACGACATTTCGGATCACGATCCCCGATGTCGCCGCACTCGGAGATGCGCCGCCATGAGTTCCGATTTTCTGCTCGCTGATATCGGCGGCACGAACGTGCGCTTTGCGGTGCTGCGCGGCGACGGCCGGATCGAGGGGCACGAGGCTTGGTTGACCGCGCTCTATCCGGACTTCGGATCGGCGGTAAAGGCGTATGCGGAGCTGACCGGATTGCGGTTGCCTCTCGGCGGGGCCGCGGTGTGCGCGGCCGGGCCGCCAGTCGGCGATACGATCAAGCTCACGAACTGTCCCTGGACGATTTCGATGGCGGAGATCGCGGCAGCGACTGGCGGGCGTGTTCGTCTCGTCAACGACTTTGCGGCGGTGGCGCAGGCTTTGCCGGTGCTTGGTGCTGACGATGTCGTGCAGATCGGAGGCGGCGCGCCGCTACCGCATGCGCCGAAGGTGGCTCTCGGGCCGGGCACGGGGCTTGGCGTGGCGAGCGCGGTGTTCGACGGTGCACGGTGGGTGGCCGTGCCGGGCGAAGGCGGGCATGTCGATCTTGCGCCGACGAACGAGCGCGAGCTTGCCGTCGTGTTTCAGTTGATGCGCGAGCGCGGGCATGTGGCGGCCGAAGATGCGGTGTCGGGACTTGGTCTTGAGAACGTCTATCTCGCGATTTGTTCGCTCGACGGCGTGAAGCTGAAGGCCAAGCCAATCGCAGCCGACATCGCGAAGGCGGCGCGCGCGAAGGCGGATCCCGTTGCCGTCGAGACTGTCGCGTTGTTTACGGGTTGGCTCGGCAGCATTGCGGGCGATCTTGCTTTGACGTTGGGCGCGCAGGGCGGCGTCTACATCGCAGGCGGCATCGTCGCGCAATGGGACGACTTGTTCGACACGAAACTGTTTCGCCGCCGGTTCGAGGCGAAGGGGCGGATCAAGTATTTTCTGGAGCCGATCCCGTGTTACCTCGTGACCGCGAAAGACCTCGCGTTCCGTGGGCTCGCGGCGATGGTGCGTTGATACACCTTCTGCGTTGGTTCGGTGGAAGTGTCGAAGTTGTCTCACGCGAAGCCGCGCAGGACGCGAAGAAAGGCGCGAAGCGCGAATAGAGCTTCGCGTGCCACAGGCGCGCACCTGAGGTAGAGACACGGCGCTCCGCGCCCGGGGACCAGGTACTTTCGCGTCTTATCTTCGCGTCCTTCGCGGCTTCGCGTGAGACATCTTAATCCCCGCCAACCGTGCCTTCGCGTCTGGGGTCGGGGGCTCCTTCGAAGCCACCCTTCGTGACGCGGATGCTGTTTAGGCCGCTTGGGCCTATGCCGTAGTCGGTGACTTTGACGTCGTGGCCCAATGCATTGAGAGCTTCGACGGCGGTGTCTGGGGTGCGGCCTTGTTCGACTTCGGTCGAGGTTCCGCGGCCTGTTGCGTTGGGTAACGCCACGGTGTCGGCCATGGACATGTTCCAGTCGACGAGGCCCATCACGGTTTTTGTCACGTAGGGAATGATGCGCGCGCCGCCGGGCGAGCCCAGCACGGCAAGGACGCGGCCCTTTTTGTCGAAGATGATTGTCGGGGTCATCGAGGACATTGGGCGTTTGCCGGCTTGTGGGGCGTTCGCGGTGCGGCGGCCTTCGGTTGTCGGCTCGAACGTGAAGTCGGTGAGTTCGTTGTTCAGGATGAAGCCGCCCGCCATCAGGCGGCTGCCGAACGGGCCTTCGACGGTTGTCGTCATAGCGAGCGCGTTGCCTTGCGCGTCGATGAGGCTGATGTGGGCGGTGCCAGGGCGGGCACGGTCGGGGTTGCTCAGTTGGTTGAGGATTAAGTTCGTGCCGGCGGGGCGGCCTGGTTTGATTGTGGTGCGGTCGACGATTTTTTCGAGCGAAAGGACGCGTGAGCGGCTTGCGATGTATTTGGGGCCGAGCAGGCCTTGCGTCGGTACGCGCACGAAGTCGGGGTCGGCGACGTAGGCGCCGCGGTCGGCGTAGGCCACGCGCAGTGCTTCCGTCATCAGGTGGATGGGCGGGGTGGTTCTCGGTTCGAGTTTGGCGACGTTGAAGCGCTCCATCATCTTCAGCGTTTGCAGCATCGTGAGGCCGGAGCTTGGTGGGCCCATGGTGCAGATTTTGTGGGCGCGATAGGCGGCGCAGACGGGTGGGCGCTTCTTCGCCTTGTAGCCTCCCAGGTCTTCGTGGGTGAACTTCACTGCGCTGTGCGGCGAGGTGGTGATGGCGGTCACGATCGCGTCGGCGACGCGGCCTTTGTAGAAGCCGTCGGCGCCTTTCGCTGCGATGTCGCGCAATGTGGCCGCGTAGTCGGGGTTCTTGATGATGTCGCCGACTTGCGGCGCCTTGCCGTTCGGGCGGAAGTAAGCGGCCGTGCTGGGCACCAGCGGGATGCCTTGGTCGCGCTCGATCGCCATCGCCATGCGCGGGCCGACGGGGAAACCGTTCTCGGCGAGTTTGATCGCGGCGTCGAACAGCGTCGCCCAGGGAAGTTTGCCGTGTTCTTTGTGCGCGAATGCCAGCACCGCGATCGTGCCGGGTACACCTACAGAGCGGCCGCCCAACACCGCTTCCGGGTAGGACATCGGCTTGCCGTCCTTCATGAACATGTCGGGCGTCGCGGAGGCGGGGGCGGTTTCGCGGCCGTCGTAGGTTTCGACGCGCTTTGTCTTCGCGTTCCAAAGGACGAGGAACGTGCCGCCGCCGAGGCCTGAGGATTGCGGCTCGACCAGGCCCATGACGGCTTGGGCGGCGACCGCGGCGTCGATGACGGTGCCGCCTTTGCGCAGCATCTCCAGCCCCGCGTCTGTCGCGAGTTTGTGCGAAGCGACGATGACGTGGCGGCGCGGCAACGTGTCGGCCGCGGTTGCCGTTGGGCCAAGCATCGCCACCATAGTCAGCAGCGAATTGCGCAAGGCGCGGGCGAGGGTTAGCGTCGGCATCATGATCCGTCCTGGTTCGCGCAATCTCATCACCGATGTCCGTGGCATTACGGTCGGCAACGCCGAAGATGCAACGGCCATGAGCGGCTTAACAGTCATTTTTGCGGAAGGGCGCGCCGTGGGCGCCGCCGACGTGCGCGGCGGGGCGCCCGGCACGCGCGAGACTGAGGCGTTGATGCCCGAGGGGCTCAATGTCGGGGTCGATGCGATCGTGTTGTCCGGCGGGTCGGTCTATGGGCTCGACGCGGCGGGCGCGGTTACGAATTGGATCGCGCAGAAGGGGCGGGGGTACAAGCTGGTGGGGGCGCCTATGGTGGCGCCGATCGTGCCGTCGGCGATCCTGTTCGATCTCACGAACGGCGGCGACAAGAACTGGGGGCCGGAGCCGCCGTATCGAAAGCTCGCCGTGAAGGCGTGCGAGACGCAGAGCGATGCGTTCAAGCTCGGCAATGCAGGTGCCGGTTACGGCGGGCGCGCGGGCGCCTACAAAGGTGGTCTAGGGTCGGCGTCGGCGGTCACCGACGACGGGTTCGAGATCGGTGCGATCGTCGCGGTGAATTCGTTCGGCTCGCCGGTGATGCCGGGGTCGTCCGCGCTGTGGGCGTGGAGTTTCGAGCAGAACGGCGAGATGGGCGGTCAGATTGCGCCGCGTGCGCCGGTGCCGATGGGATTTCCCGACGATATCAAGCGGCCGCCGGTTCCGGCGGGCAACACGACGATCGCGGTGATCGCGGTCAACGCTTATCTGACGGTCGCGCAGGCGAAGCGCATTGCGATCATGGCGCATGACGGCTTTGCGCGCGCGCTCAGGCCCGTACACACGCCGGTCGACGGCGACGCGATCTTCGTGATGGCCACGGGCGCGAAGATGTTGAACGAGACGGCCTTGATGCAAGTGTCGATGCTTGGATCGGTCGCGGCGGACTGCCTTGCGCGGGCGATCGGGCGGGCGGTGTTCGAAGCGGACGCGCTGGGGCCGTGGGAGGCTTATCGCACGGTGCATGCGAAGGGATTCGGGAAGAAGTGAGCGGAAAACAGAAAACGGAATACAGGGATCAGAAATCGAAGCTCAACTCATCCGATCCTAGTGTTCTGTTTTCTGATTACCGCGCGTAGATCCGGACCTCGTTCGCTTGGGCTGTCGAATTGACGGCGGTCAGCAAGCGGATCTTCGCGGGCTCGATGCCGAGCGTGGAAAGCGTGTTCGCCACTTCTTGCGCGCGCGCGGTGGTTTCGGGGCTTACGCTGCGGCCTGCGGTGATGCCGACAATGTCGAACGCAGTCGCCGGATTGCGGCGTTTGGCGGCGGAGACGGCTTGAGCTAGGGCGTCGCGGTAGCTGACGTTCGGGCGGTCGAACTTGATGGTCACGAATGCGGGCTGCGAAAGGAGAGCTGCGCTTGCCGAACCGGGCGCGCCGGTCGTCCCGGGGCCTGCAACTGTGGTCGCGGCGAGACCGGGGCCGCCAAGCGTTGCGAGCGCGGCGCGTTCTTTCGCCAGAAACGCCGATTGCAGCGCCCATTCGTTCGAGATTTCGTTGACGAGGCGGTCGAGCTGGTTCGCGGTCGCGCCGATTTCGCCGCGGAGCGTGTTCAGCTGGTTCTGATCGGCCTCCGTGCCGCCTTTGACGGCGGCGCTTTCGTTCATGAGCTTCGTCGCTTCGGCCGCGCCCTTCGCGAAGACGCGCATCTCGCCATCGAGCGCGGTCGTGTTCGCGTTGATCCGGTCGAGCGAGGCTTGCGCTTTGGCGAGCGTCGCAGCAGCGGGCGTGGGCGTTGCCACCAGCTCGCTCTTGGCGATGCGGTAGAGTGCGCCGTCGCTCGCCAGACGCTGGCGGATGTCGGAGAGGCTTGCGTTCCTTGCCGAGATCTCGCCCTGGATCGCGATCAGGCGGTTGCGCAGTTCGGCGATGCGTTCGCCCTGAGGCGTGCCGGAGGAGGCAGCGGGCACCACGGGCACCGGGGTGAAGAATGACGTACCGGCTTGCGGCAAGTTCACGGTCCCCGAGGAGGCGACCGGGCTTGGCGGCTTCTCCGGAAACAGCGTGCCCGTCATTGTGGAGCAGGCCGTGAGCGACAACGCGGCGGCAAGGGCTACTAGCCCTTTGGCTTGGTTCGGCAGCATCGATTTCATCATCCCGCCTTCGCTCGTCGAGCTTCGGCGCGGCAAGCCCCCTTGGTGAGGTTCGCCTCCGCTTAACGCTTCGGCGATTTGCGATGACAATACGGAAGGACGGCCTTTGTGCAAACCTGACGGGCTTGGAACTGCGCGGTTTCGTCCGCGACGATGCGTCAGGGCAGCGCCGTTTCATCTCTTGCGTGCGGCGCGGCAAACACTTAAGTTCCGCGCCTTCTTGGGCGGCAGGGCTCGCATTTCGTGCGGCTTTTGCAGAAGTCACGCCCCATGGGCACCCGTAGCTCAGCTGGATAGAGCACCAGACTACGAATCTGGGGGTCAGAGGTTCGAATCCTTTCGGGTGCGCCATTTTTCTCCAGGTCGATGTCAGTTGAGTCGCTCGATCGGCCGGAACTCCGCCGTTGAAGTGGCACATGTGGCACAGGAGTCGGCTGTGACGCATTGGTGTGCCACCTGTGCCAAATCGTGAATCCCGATGGCGTGAAGCGCGCGGCGCGCATACGTCTGGGCAATCCCCTCGCGTGTCGCGTCGCGGTCCTTAAACCCCGATTCAATTGTCAAGTCGCAGCCGCTGGTCCATGAGGCCGGGGAAAGACAGTAATATAAGTCCAACAGATTTTTAATTCAATCTGCATCCTGACGCAGCCAGTCTGTCGCAGGGCAGCGGCCGCGCTCACGCCGACGGGTAACCGACCTTGTCGCGCTCGATCGCGATCACGCCGCGGAGCGTCAGTTCGTTGACGATCGCGGTGACGTCCTCGTCTGCAATGCCCCGAAACAAATGGCGCATTGTGGCGACCAGAGCCTTGCGCGTGCCCGGCCGGGCGGGAGCTCGCTTCTTCAGATCCTCGATCACGCGGGCGACTCGGTCCGCCAGTGCCTTCGGCGCGGCCGGCTTCGCAGGCTTGGCCCTTGGCTTGGCGCTTGCGGTGGCCGGCGATTTCGGCGTTGTCTTCGGAGGCGTTGAGCGCGGATGCGCGATGCCGCTCGCCGCAGCATGGCGCGTGCAGGAAATTCCCTTCTTCTTCAGGTGTGCGATCAACGGATCGTAGTCGCGGTCCTTCGAGACGATGTGGAACGCCGCGCCGGGTTGTTCGGCGGCCAAGTGCCCGATGGTGTAGGCGATGTGCATGTCCAGCGCGTTGCGGCCCGTGCCGTCGGCCTGCACCAACTCGGCGCCGTGCTTAAGCAAGCTCGCGACCAGTTCTGTCTTCATGCGTTGCTGCTTGGCCCCCGCGAACACGATGACTTTGAACGCGCCGCCGCCGAGCGCGTCCAAGTCCTTCGGTTGCACGTTCTCGAAGTCGATCAGGACAAATGTGGCCACCAAAGAAACTCCGTCCGCCGAGCCGGCTTGCCGATCAGCATAGGTGGGCGATTGTCAATGCCGGCAATTAACAGTTGGAACATTTCGGACCTCAACCAGGGAATTCGGCGCGGCGCATTACCTATCGCCGTGCTTTGTCGCATGGTGGCGGCCGGCGCCCGGCGCCCGCGATGGCATCGCATCATTGACTCGATGCTTGCGCGTGCGCCCGGCTTGACCGCGCGCACGAATTATCTTGCCTCACTCTTGTTGCCGCGGCTTGATTTGGCCACATTTCGACGGTCAATTCGAGTCCGGCAAGGGACCGGGGTTTGAGATCATGCGAAAGCTGCTGCTTGGTTTGGCCGTCGTGATGTTCGCGACGCCTGCATTCGCCGATGTTTGGGTGAAGGGCCACTATCGCTCCGACGGTACTTGGGTGCCCGGATACTGGAAGACCGATCCGAACGGGTCGGCCGAGGACAACTACAGTCAGTATCCGAACTACAATCCGCATACCGGTTCGTTGGGCGGCAGGCCGCCGGCGCCACCGCCGCCATTGAAGCCGTTCACGCCGAACCGCGACTATGGCACGCCGCCGCCGTTCAATAGACCAGATCCCCGCAGAACCGGTCCCATCGTCGAGGTGCCGAAGTTAAATGCGCCGGTGCCGCGCCTTGGCGACAACGAGGCACCGTGCAAGCGCACCAGCATTTTCGATCCGGCTTGCCCTTAGCAACGAGCCTCGCGGAAGCGCGGCAGTGACGATTTTTCGTCATAGGCAGATGTCCGTCACCTGAGCGTGTGACGGGGCATCGGTGGCCGCCGAGCGCATAGGCGTGCGTTTGCACATCATCACCAAATTGCGCCGTTTTCGGGAAGCGAAAGCTGTTCCCAAGAAATTCGTTGCACTTCGATGCAGCGAAGTGTATCCGTAATTCGCTGCATGATGGTGCAGCGAATTTCCCTGAGGGAGGGATACCATGACCCAAGACGTCCGAGCGGCTCAGCTGCAGGAAAGTCACTACGTGCTGGGCGAGACGCTGCGCCCTATGCTGACGAACGCGATGGGGTCGGCGATCGAGATCTTCGACACCAAGGGTATCCCGGGCGGCGGTCCGCCGCCGCACAAGCACGCTTGGGAAGAGATCTATGTCGTTCTCTCGGGCGAGATGGATGTGAGCGTGGACGGCAAAACGCAAAGGCTCGGGCCCGGCGGCTATGCGCACGTGCCTGCGAATACGCCGCACGCGTACAAGACGCTCGACAACACGCACTTCCTCACCATTGTGAGCCGCGGCAACGCGTCGAAATTCTTCAAGCAGGTCGCGACCGACGTCGCGATGGATCCGCCCGACATTCCGGGCGTCTTGCGGGTCGGTGCCGCGCACGGGATTACGTTTCTCGTATGAAGGCTGCGCGTACCTACGTGAGTCCGAAGCGAGCGGCGCAGGCTGCCGCAACGCGACGGGCCATTCTTGAGGCCTTCGCCGCACAATTGTCGGAGCCTGGGCGCGATACGCTTTCGCCCAGCGAAGCGGCGGCGCACGCCGGCGTTTCGCTGCGCACGGTACACTTCCACTTTCCGAACGAGGCAAGCCAGATCGCGGCGCTCGGTGAGTGGTTCGACGGCGTGCTTTATCCTAAAGGTGTTGTTCTCTGCGCAGGCCCTGACGATCTGCCTCGCTATTTTCGCGACATTCACCGCCAAGCGCTGATGCATCCGGTAAGCCGCGCCTTGGCTTCCGACAGAGGCGTGTGGCGGGAGATGCGCCAATTGCGTCGTGCCAAGCGGCTGGAAGCTATTCGCAAAGCCGTGAAAGCGATCGGCGCCCCGCCGCGTGCGACGGCTGACGCGACAGCGATGCTGCTGAGCCTTTCCGGTGCCGATGCGTCATGGCCGTTGCATGACCACGGCCTGCCGCTCGAGCGCATCCCAGGGGTCATCGCGAATACGGTGGAGTTGATCGTCAAGCAGTTGAGAGCGGAAGCGAAGCGTTAGGCCGTGTGCGCCGCAAGCGTCGGCGTTGCTTATGCACCGGATAACTCACCCTTGCGCAGCCCCTCGATGAATGTGTCCACCGTGAGGTCGGCGATGGCCGTTGGTTTTGCCGGACCTTTGGGGTCGAGCCAGGTATGCATCCAGTTGATCATGCCGAAATAGAGCATGGTCGCGGGGCGCTTCAGCGTCGGTTGGCGGGCGAGGTCGGGGCGGAGTGCGGTGAGGATGTCTTCGACGATGTCGAGCAGGCGGCGTTGGATGCCGACGACGAGTTTACGACGCGCCGTCGGCAGGTGACGCAGCTCGTTGACGAGCACGCGTTGGTTGGCGGCGGCCGTGAGATAGAGCGTCATGAAGCGGTGGGTGAGTTGGCGCAGCTTCTCCTCAGGGGAGAGTTTTGCCTTCGCGACCTCTTCGGCGGCGTCGAGTAGGGCTTTCACGTGGCCGTGCATCGTGTCGAAAAGGATGTCTTCTTTCGACGCGTAGTAATGGTAGAGCAGCGACTTTGACGTGCCGCAGGCTTGCGCCACCTCGCTGATCGAGGTGCCGTGGAAGCCCTGCTCGGCGAACAGGCGCGCCGCTTTCGCGACGATCTCGCCCCTTCGTTCCGCGTAATCTTCAGCCTGTGTGCGCGCCATTTGGCTCGCACTATAGCGGTTGAAAATTGACCGTCCATTCGGTTTATTAATCGGGCTTCCACGAACTCCTCTTCAAACACGAGATTAGTTCTTCGATGTCCGTTGCGATGCCGAAGCGCGCAGGCGCATCCGAAAACCGTATCGATCGCGACGTCGACTGGCGGCGCGCGGCTTGGCTCGTGCAGGCGTCGCGGGCGTGCGACGAGCTTGAAGAAACCAAGCTCGTGCCGGAGCGGAAGATCTTCTATCAGTTTTCCGCGCGTGGGCATGACGTCGCGCAAGTGCTGCTCGGTTTGCAGCTGACCAACCAACACGATGCGGTTTGCGGGTACTATCGGTCGCGGCCGATTTTGCTCGCGCTTGGCGTTTCGATTGCGGATGCGCTGGGTTCGTCGATGGCGCGGGCCGGCGGGTACTCGGACGGACGCGACATCGGTGCGGTGTTCAACTATCCGAATCCCGCAGGCGCTTCGGCTCTGCCGATGTGTGGTGGGGTGGGGGCGCAGTACACGCCGACGGCCGGCTGGGCTCAGGCGCTGGAGTATCGGCGGACTGTTCTGAAGGATCGCGCGTGCGATGGCGCGATTTCGGTCGCGCTCGGCGGCGACGGGTCGGTGGCGACGAATGGGTTTTGGGCGGCGCTCAATATGGCGGCCGTGCTGCAGTTGCCGATGCTGTTCTACATTGAAGACAACGGCTACGGCATTTCGGTGCCGGGATCGCTGCAAACGCCGGGCGGCGACATCGCGGCGAATTTGAAGAGCTTCAAGCAGCTTTCCGTGATCACGGGCGACGGCACGGATCCGGCCGAAGCGGGCGCGTTGATCAAGGATGCCGTGCGCCAGGTGCGTGAGCGTCGTGGTCCGGCTTTGCTGAGGCTCACGGTGCCGCGGCTCGAGGGGCATTCGTTCCAGGATACGCAAACCTACAAATCGCCTGAGGTGATTGCGGCCGAGAAGGCGCGCGATCCGTTGCCGAAGTTGCGCGAGCACATGGTGCCTGCCGTTTGCGATGCGGCGGAATGGGATCGCATCGGCGCCGAGGCGCGGGCTGCGGTCGAGGCGGCGCGGGTGCAGGCGGAGGCGCGGCCGGTTGCGGACCTCTCGCGTACCGCACGGCATGTCTTCTTCGAAGACGAGATGCAGGTGAAGGGCGGACAAGCGTCGCAAGGCTATGTCAGCCCGCTTACGACCGATGTGCCGGCCGCCGAAGGTCAGCGCATCAATATGGTGACGGCGATCCGCCGGACGTTGGAGCATGAGCTTGAGGTCAATCCGCGCGTCGTCGTGTTCGGCGAGGATGTTGGCCCTAAGGGCGGCGTGCATGCGGTGACGCTGGGGCTGCAGGAGAAGTTCGGGGTCGAGCGCGTGTTCGATACGTCGCTTTCCGAGGAAGGGATCATTGGGCGCGCGGTCGGCATGTCGCTGTGCGGGCTGATGCCTGTGCCGGAAATTCAGTTCCGCAAGTACGCCGATCCGGCGGCGGAGCAGCTTAACGATTGCGGCACGATGCGCTGGCGCACGAACAACCGGTTCGCGGCGCCGATGGTCGTGCGCATGCCGATCGGCTTCTTCAAATGCGGCGATCCGTGGCACAGCCAGACGAACGAGGTGCAGTTCGTGCACTCGCCCGGCTGGAAAGTGGCCGTGCCCTCAAATGCGGAAGATGCGGTCGGGCTGTTGCGTACGGCGCTGCGCGGCAATGATCCCGTCATGTTCTTCGAGCATCGCGCGATGTTGGATGCACCCTCGGCGCGCCGGCCTTATCCGGGCGACGATTTCGCGCTGCCGTTTGGCGTGGCGCGGGTGGTGCAGGAGGGCGACGATCTCACGATCGTCACTTGGGGCGCGATGGTTGAGCGCGCCCAAGAGGCGGCGGAAGGGCATTCGGCCGAGATCATCGATTTGCGTACGCTCTTGCCATGGGATCGCGATGCGGTCATCGCCTCGGTGAAGCGCACGCGGCGCTGTCTCATCGTGCATGAGGATTTGATCACGGCGGGGTTCGGCGCGGAGATTGCGGCTGTCGTCGCGGAGAACGCGTTCCTCGACCTCGATGCACCGGTGTCGCGGCTCGCGATGCCCGACATCCCGAGCCCGCACAATCCGGCGCTAATGGAGTGGGCGCTGCCGTCGGTTGAGGGTATTCGCGCCAAGATCGAAGCGCTGGTGGGGTTCTAGATGGCCGTCGATATCGTTGTTCCCGCCGAGCAAGAAGGCACGACGGCGGTCGTCAAAAACTGGCTGAAGAAGATCGGCGAGCCGGTGCGCGTCAACGATCCCGTGGTCGAGATCGAAACCGACAAGGTTGCGGTTGAGATTGCAGCGACCGCGGACGGTGTGCTTTCGGAAATCCTGCTCGATAGCGGCGCGGAGGTCGAACCCGGCACCGTGCTCGGGCGAATTGCGGGTGGGGTTGCGGCAACCGTCGAGACGAAGCGCGAGGCGCCGGTGGCGCGTGCGTCTGTGGGGGCGACGCGCGCTTCGACCGATCAGCTGCCGCCTGGCATTCGCCGCATGTTGGCGGAGCATGGACTTGAGGCCGGGGACGTGCCGGCGAAGGGCGCTCGGCTGACGCGGGAGGATATTCAGGCGTTCGTGGATTCGCGCGCCGGAGCTGCGCCGGGCGCTGCGCGCGCCGGGGTGACGCGCATCCCGCACGATTCGATGCGCAAGCGAATTGCCGATCATCTGTCCCAGTCGGTGCGTGTGGCACCGCATGTGACTGCGGTGTTCGAAGCCGATTTCTCCGCGATCATCGCGCATCGCAGCGCGCACAAAGCCGCGTTCGAAAAGGCTGGGGCGAACCTCACCTTCACCGCCTACTTCGTGGCCGCGTGCGTTGCGGCGATGAAAGTGGCACCGGCGGTCAACGGGCGCTGGTTCGACGACTGCATCGAGATCTCCGACG
>CAZYGK010000008.1:0-67452 GCA_964647355.1 uncultured Flavobacteriaceae bacterium
TCCCGCGGCGGATGGCGCTGCGCAGCAGGTTGTCGTCGTTGTCGTGGACGAGGCCTAAGACGGCGCCGATCTGGCCATCGACGGTTGCGAGCGGATCGGCGTCGCCGGTTTTGACGATCGCACCTTCGGCGTGCCCCAGCTTTGCGGCGAGAGCGTCGCCTTTTTCCTTGTTGCGGCTCGCGATGACGAGCGCGAGGTCCGGGTGATGGCGGCGCAGCAGCGCGGCGACGCGGCTGCCGACGACACCGGTGCCGCCGACAAGAAGGATGCGGGAGGACATGTGCTTGGACCTTTAGGGGGCTTTGAGCGTTACCAGCGTCTGGCGCATGGCGACTTGGTCGCCCACTTTGGCGGTGACGGTTTCGACCGTGCCGTCGCTGGCGGCTTTCAGTTCGTGTTCCATCTTCATCGCTTCGAGGACGACGAGGACTTGGTTCTTCGTGACCGCTTGACCGGGTTCGGCCGCGACTTTGATGATGCGGCCGGCCATCGGGGCGCGGATGACGTTTGCGCCGGCCGTTCCCTTGGGTTCGGCGGGGGCGTAGGTGATGTCTTCGAAGAGGGCTGTTTTTCGGTAAGTGTACACTTGGATTGCGCGGCCGTGTGCTTTGACGTAGCCGCGAAGCCGGCCGTGGGGACCTTCAGCCTGGATTGTCCCTAGCCAGCCGTCTTGCGGCGCAGGGTGCGCTTCTGTCGTAACGATTTCGCCTAAGCGTCCGTTCTCAACAATTAACGTGCGCTCGTTACCGCGTTCACGCAGTCGGATGCTCACTCGACGAAAGCCGGTCGATGCGAACCCGCGGCCAGTACCGTGCGCAAGATAGAGCGCAGCAAGGGCACCAAGATCGCCGTCGAGATTGTTGTCGGTGAAGGGCTGCAAACCACCGAGCCAATTGATGTCAACTCCGCCGCTTGTGAAGCGGGTATTCTCTAAGAGTTCGACCAGATAGTTTTTGTTGGTTCGAATGCCTGCGACGTCAAGCTCCGCTAGGCCGTTGACGAGTTGCCTTCGCGATTCCTCGCGGGTCTCACTTCTTGCAATCACTTTAGCTAGCATCGAGTCGTAATCGCCGCTGACGTGCACGCCTGCGCGCAGGCTAGAGTCGAGGCGGAATTTGTGCTTGGTCTTGTTTGCGAAGAAATCGACGATCAGTCCCGTCTGGGGGCTGAACTCGTCACCTGGATCCTCCGCGCAAAGCCGCGCTTCGATCGCGTGCCCGGTAATCTTCACCTCGCTCTGTTTCAGGGGCAGCGGGGCGCCCTTTGCGATGTTGAACTGCCACTGGATCAGGTTCGTGCCGGTCACTTCCTCCGTCACCGGGTGTTCGACTTGGATGCGGGTGTTCATTTCGAGGAAGTAGAAGTGGCCGTCGGGGGCGAGCAGGTATTCGACGGTGCCGGCGTTCGTGTAGTTCACGGCTTTGGCGAGCGCGACGGCGGCTGAGCCCATGCGGTTGCGCAGGTCTTCGCTGACGCCTGGGGCTGGGGCTTCTTCGATGATTTTTTGGTTGCGGCGTTGGACGGAGCAGTCGCGTTCGCCGAGGTGGATGACATTGCCTTGGGCGTCGCCGAAGATTTGGATTTCGATGTGGCGGACGTTGTCGAGCGCCTTCTCGAGGATCATGCGATCGCTCGCGAACGCGGATAGTGCTTCGCGTTTGGCGGAGGCGAGGGCTTCGGCGAAGTCGGCTTCAGCTGTTACGCGGCGTTGGCCGCGGCCGCCGCCGCCGAGGGCTGCTTTGATCAGGACGGGCCAGCCGATTTTCTTCGCTTCTGCGAGGAGGCGGGCTTCGGATTGATCGTCGCCGTCGTAGCCGGGGATGACGGGGACGTTTGCTTTGCGGGCGATTTCTTTCGCGTTGCCCTTGTCGCCCATGGCGCGGATCGCGGCAGGGGAGGGGCCGATCCAGACGAGGCCTGCGTCGATTACGCTTTGCGCGAAGTCCGGGTTTTCGGAGAGGAAGCCGTAGCCGGGGTGGATCGCCTCCGCGTTCGTTTGTTTGGCGGCGGCGAGGATGCGCTCGACGTTGAGGTAGGAGTCGCGCGCGGGCGCCGGGCCGATGTGGACGGCGGCGTCGGCGCTCTCGACGTGGAGCGCGCGTTTGTCGGCGTCGGAGTAGACGGCGATGGCGCGCAGGCCAAGCGCCTTTGCTTCGCGAACGATGCGGACGGCGATCTCGCCGCGGTTGGCGATGAGGACGGAGGTGAAGGGGCGGTGCGGTGTCATGGCGAGGGTGCAGTCTGGGAGCGCGGGCGTCCTGCCCGCTTTTGCTGCTTAAGAATTGAAAAGTAAGAGCCGGCTGGAAGCCGGCGGTCCCAGGAAGTAAGAGCGGGCGGGACGCCCGCGCTCCCAGACTGCGCTGGTGCTTTCATTGGCCACGCCCCGGAAGGGTGCCCATGTGTTTGGCTATGATGCTTAGCATGACTTCGTCGGCGCCGCCGCCGATGGAGGCTAGGCGGCCGTCGCGATAGCGCCTTGTGATCGGGTTTTCGGCCATGTAGCCCATGCCGCCCCAGTATTGCAGGCAGGCGTCGTTGACGATGCGGTCGAGGCGGGCGGCTTTCAGCTTCGCCATGCTGGCGAGCTTCGTCATGTCTTCGCCGGCGACGTAGCGTTCGACGGATTTCCAGCAGAGGGCGCGCAAGGCTTCGAGTTCGGTTTGCAGTTCGGCGAGGCGGAAGTGGACGGCTTGGTTGTCAAGCACCGGCTTGCCGAAGATCTTGCGTTCGCGCGTGTAGGCGATCGTTTCGTCGATCGACTTTTGCATGCCGGTGAGGGCTGCCAGCGCCGCGTACATGCGCTCTTCCTGGAACTGCACCATTTGGTAGGTGAAGCCGAGGCCTTCCTCGCCGATGCGGTAGGCTTGCGGCACGCGCACGTCGTCGAAGTGGATCTGCGCGGTGTCGCTTGCGTGCATGCCGAGTTTTTTGAGCGTGCGGGCGACGGTGACGCCCTTCGTCTTCATCGGCACGCAGATCATCGTCTTGTTGCGGTGGACGGGCCCGTCGCCGGTGTTGGCGAGCAGGCAGATCCAGTCAGCTTGCGCGCCGTTCGTCGTCCACATCTTCCCGCCGTTGATGACGTAGTCGGCGCCGTCTTTGCGGGCGTTCGTCTTGATCGCGGCGACGTCGGAGCCCGCGCCCACTTCGGAGACGCCGAGGCAGGCGACGTATTCGCCGGTGATCGAGGGGCGCAGGAACTGTTCGCGCACCTCATCGGAGCCGAAGCGGGCGAGCGCGGGCGTCGCCATCTCGGTCTGCACGGCGATCGCCATCGGGATCGCGCCGCAGTTGATGTGGCCCAACGCCTCGCAATAGACGGCGGCATAGGAGTAATCGAGGCCGAGGCCGCCGAACTTTTCCGGCTTCGTGATGCCGAGGAAGCCCGCTTTACCCATCTTGCCGAACACTTCGTGGGCTGGGAACGGCGGGTTCTCCTCCCACTTGTCGACGTGCGGGTTGATCTCCGTGTCGATGAATTTGATGAGCGAGCGGCGAAGCTCTTCGTGTTGCGGTGTCAGTTTCATTTCGGACGCGTGACCGCCGTCATGATGCGGTAAATGATCCAAACCGGGAGCACGACGATCGCGCCCAGGATTGCGTAGCCCGCGCCCCACTCGATGAAGTCGAACACCAGCTTCCAGGCTTGCTGGATCGTGGCGCCGAACTCCTTCCAGAGGTTGACCGGGTCGATCCCGAACACGGCGAAGATCAAGCCGACAATGAAGGAGAGAATGGCCAGGCGAAACAGCGTGGGTACGATCGGGCCACCGAAGATTTTTTCCATGACTGGCTCCTTTGCCTACATCCTCGCCACGCCGAACGAGTTCGGCCGGAGGCGACGTTCGTCCGCTTCTTTGCACACGTCAAGGCAGAGGCCCACGACCCGGCGCGTGTCGCGCGGGTCGATGATGCCGTCGTCCCACAATCTCGCGGTTGCGAAGAGGGCGGTCGACTCGGCGTCGTAGGTGTCGATGACTTGCTTGGCGACGGCGGCCAGCATCTTTTGGTCGGGCTCTCGCCCTGCGCGCTTTGCGCCCTCTTCGGCGACGATTGTCATGACCTTCGCCGCCTGCTCGCCGCCCATGACCGCGATGCGGTTGTTCGGCCAGGCGAAGATGAAGCGTGGGTCATAGGCGCGTCCGCACATGCCGTAATTACCCGCGCCAAATGAGGCACCAATATGGAGCGTGATCTTCGGCACGGCTGCGTTCGTCACCGCCTGGATCATTTTCGAGCCGTGTTTGACGATGCCGCCGCGTTCGGCCTCGGTGCCCACGATGTAGCCCGTCGTATTCTGCAGGAAGAGAAGCGGAATGCCGGACTGATCGCAGAGCTGAATGAACTGTGCGGCCTTGACGGCGCCCGCCGGATCGATCGGGCCGTTGTTGCCGATGATGCCGACCGTGTGGCCTTCGATTGCGGCGTGGCCGACCGCCGTGTGGGGGCCGTAATCGGGTTTGAAGTCGAGGAAGTCCGAGCCGTCGACGATGCGCGCGATCACCTCGCGCACGTCGTAAGGTTTGCGGTAGTCGAGCGGCACGACGGAGAGCAGTTCCTCGGCGTCGTAGAGCGGTTCCTTGTAGGTGCGTTTCGGCGCAGGTTTGCCCCAGCCGATCTTGGCGAGGATTTCGCGCGCCAAGCGGATGCCGTCGCGGTCGTCTTCGGCCATGTATTCGGCAAGGCCCGAGACTTGGTAGTGCAGCTCGGCGCCGCCCAATTCTTCATCGGTCGCGATTTCGCCGGTTGCGGCTTTCAGGAGGGGAGGTCCGGCCAGGAAGATCTTCGAGCGGCCGCGGACGACGACGACGTAGTCGCTCAAGCCAGGCTGGTAGGCGCCACCTGCGGTCGAAGAGCCGTGCACGACGGCGACGACGGGGATGCCCGCCTTCGAAAGCTTCGCGAGGTTGGCGAATGTGCGGCCGCCGCGCACGAACATTTCGGCTTGGCGGAACAGGTTTGCGCCGGCGCTCTCGACCAGTTGCACGTAGGGCAGTTTGTTTTCGAGCGCGAGGGCTTGGGAGCGGAGCGATTTGTCGACGCCCATCGGCGTTGCGGCGCCGCCTTTGATGCCGGAGTCGCTGGCGCTTACGACAACGCGCGCGCCGGAGACGGTGCCGATGCCGCAGATGACGCCGCCGCCGCTCGCGTTTTCGGCACCGTCGTCGTCGTGCATTTTGAGGCCGCACAAGGTCGACAGTTCGAGGAACGGTGTGCCGCGGTCGAGCAGCAAGTCGACGCGGTCGCGGGGCAGGAGCTGGCCGCGCTCTTCGAACTTCTTGCCCGACTTCGCCGAGTTTGCGCGGACCTTGGCTTCCAGGGCGCGCACTTCCGATAGGAGTTTTAGGTGGCCTTCGCGGTTAACGCGGGCGGTTTCGCTATTCAGATCAACGCGAGTTTCGATGGCGGGCATCCGGCGCTCTTAACATTTTCGCCAGATTGCATGCGAACGTGGACTAACGGAAGGCCGAGGCCTAAATTTGTCCGGGGGTTTGGGTTCACCCGGGGTTTCTTGATGCATCGCCTTCTTGTCTTGGCTGCGGCGTTTTTCGCGGCCGGTTCGTTCGCTCTCGCGCAGCCCGCGCCACAGGTGCGCCGCGTGGAGAAGGGTAGCCTCATTCTTGAGAACGTCCCGGACGCGACGCCCTTTATGCGGGAGCGGCTCAGGCTCTATCAGGCTGCGCGCGGGTCGGTGTTTCTGGACTTCGCGCCGGACGGGCGGGGGATCCTGATTCAGACGCGGTTTGCCGAGACGAACCAGCTACACAAAGTGGATGGGCCGCTTGCCATGCGGCGGCAGATCACATTCTACGACGAGCCGGTGAACACGGCGCTGTACCGTCCGGGCAAGTGGCCGAAGCGGGAAATCTTGTTCAGCCGCGACTACGGCGGGAACGAGCTCTACCAACTTTATCTCGTGGACGAGAAGAACGGCGACGTGGTGCGGATCACCGACGGCCGGTCGCGCAACACGAATGCGATTTTCTCACGCGACGGCAGGTTCGTGGCGTGGTCCAGCGTTGCCTCGGACTCCGCGCGCTATCGCATCTTGGTGGCCGACGCGTCGGAACCGCGCAAAGTGCGCGTCGCGCTCGAGGGTGATGGAGCGTGGGCGCCGGGTGCGTTTTCGCCCGACAACCAGACCTTGGCCGTAACACGCATGAACGCCGTCAACGATCAGCAGATGTGGCTGGTCGAGCTTGCGACGGGGCGTAAGGCGCAGATTAAGCCGTCGCCGGTCAAAGTGTTTCGCGGTTCGCCGGTGTTTTCGCCGGATGGCAAGAGCCTCTTCTACATCTCGGACGACGATTCCGAATTCCGGCATGTCGCGCGGTACAATTTAAACACCGACGACGAGGACCCGCTGACGACAGACCTGCCGTGGGATGTCGAGGCGCTGGAGCTTTCGCCGAACGGGCGCACGATTGCCTTCTCGGCGAACGAGGGCGGGCTGTCGCGTCTCTACACGATGAATGTCGGCGGGCGGCGGGTGGCGGGGCCCAAACTTGCGGCGGGCGAGCTTGAGAACTTGCGCTTCAGTGCGGACAGCCGGCGGCTCGGTTTCACCTTGAACGGAACGGCGGGGCGCGATGCGTTCGTTTGGGATCTGAGCAAGCGTCCGCCGGTCGCGTGGACGGACAGCGAAGTCGGCGGGCTCGACAAGGCGGCGTTCGTGGAGCCGCAGCTCGTCGAGTACGACACGTTCGACGAGGTGGACGCCAAGCGGCGGCGGATATCGTCGTTCCTGTATAAGCCGAAGGGTGTTGCGCGGGCGCCGGTGCTGCTGTCGATCCACGGCGGGCCGGAGTCGCAGTTCCGGCCGAACTTCAACGCGTTCATTCAGTATCTGGTGCAGGAGCTGAAGGTCGCGGTCGTGGCGCCGAACGTTCGGGGCTCGACGGGGTATGGGAAGTACTTCGTCGAGCTCGACAACGGCGTGCGGCGGGGCGAGGCCGTTCGCGACATCGGCGCGACGCTGAACTGGATCGGCGCGCAGGCCGACTTGGATTCGCGCCGCGTGGCCGTCTATGGCGGGTCGTACGGCGGCTTCATGGCTTACGCATCCATGATCGAATACAATGATCGCCTGGCGGCCGGGATCAGCGTCGTCGGCATCTCGAATTTCCTGACGTTCTTGAACAACACCAGCGGCTATCGGCGCGATCTCCGCCGCGTCGAGTATGGCGACGAGCGCGACGGGCGCATGCGCGACTATCTCTTCCGCATCTCGCCGCTCTCCAACGCCGGGCGGATCCGGCGGCCGATGTTGATCATTCAAGGCGCGAACGACCCCCGCGTGCCGGCGAGCGAGGCGACGCAGATGCTGGCCGCCATCCGTGCGAATAGGGCGGAGGCCTGGTACATGCTCGCTAAGGACGAAGGGCACGGGTTCCAGAAGAAGGCCAACCGCGACGCGCAGAGTGCGGCGATCGCGGCGTTCCTGAAGCTGAAGCTGCTTGGGCAGCCGTTATAGTAGCGGCCAGGCGCGAGCGATTGTCTTAGTTTTTGTAGGACTGAGGATTGAACTTGCGCCTGACTATGTTGCGCAGCGCCACCTTGTCGTCCGTAACATCAAAGGTGACGATCGCGGGGAGGTCAGGCGCCAAGTAGCCTACGTTTTGGGCTGACAAACCATCTCCCGAGTTGAACGTTACGGCCAGCGTCAGCGCACCCTCGCGTGAGAAGAAGTTCGCCGATCGACGCTCCCCGGGTTCGATTTTCTCCAAGCTGAGTTCGCTGCCGATTTGTCTCATTCGAGCGCTGGTGATCGTTCTCGACGTGCGATTGACAATTGTGAGTTCGCTCGGCAGTTGACGGTTTGTGAAATAGGTTCCCGCGAAGGTCCCAACCACGAGAAACGCGACCAGCACAACACCGGTCAGGATGGTCTTCCAGTCAGTGAGCGCTAGACGAAGCAGAAGCGCCTTCCAGCGGGTCATCGCGCTAGTCGTCCGTGCGGCGGACGAAGAGGCGGGTGATGAGGAAGAGGAGGAACGCTACGGCCGCGAGGCCGAAGACCGCGCTCCAGCCGCCGAATATCGAGGTTGCGACCGTGCCGATGACCGTTTCCGCAAACCAGAGCAGCGTTTCCCAGCCGCGCGCGACGTAATCGGCAACGTTCATCGTATGTCCCTCAAATGCGCTCACGGGTGCTCTTGCGGAAACGCACCGTCAGCCCCTAACAAATCGGCCCTGTCGCCCATATGGGGAGCCGAATAAGGCAAATGAACGGCGAGACCATCAAAGACGTGCTCGATCTCCTCAACTTGGAGGCGATCGAAGTGAATATGTTTCGGGGTGTCAGCCCCAAGGATCGCTGGCAACGCGTGTTCGGAGGCCAGGTTTTGGGCCAAGCGCTGGTCGCTGCCTACCGCACGGTCGAGAACCGCGTGTGCCATTCTCTTCACGCATATTTTATCAGGCCGGGCGATCCGAAGGTGCCGATCCTCTATGAGGTCGACCGCGCGCGGGACGGGAAGAGCTTTACGACGCGCCGGGTCGTCGCGGTGCAGCACGGCGAGCAAATCTTCAATTTGTCGGCGTCGTTCCAGATGCCGGAGCCGGGGCTCGAGCATCAGTTCGACATGCCGCAGGTCAAGGGGCCGGAGGGCCTTGAGACCGAGGAGGAGCGCCGGCGGCGACTCGCGCATCAGCTGCCCGAAGCCGTGCGGAGCCACGTAACCCGGCAGAATCCGATCGAACTTCGTGCGGTCGAGGACGAAGACGATCTGATGAATCCGAAGAAGGCGCCGCCCTATCAGCACGTTTGGATGAAGGTACGCGGCGAGATGCCGAGCGATCTTTCGATGCATCAATGCGTGCTGGCGTATGCGTCCGACATGACGTTGCTCGACACGTGCCTCATTCCGCATGGGATCAGTTGGTATTCGGGGCGGCTGCAGTCGGCGAGCCTCGATCACGCGATGTGGTTCCATCATCCGTTCCGCGTGGACGACTGGCTGCTCTATGCGCAGGACAGCCCGAACGGAGCGGGCGCTCGCGGGTTCAACCGCGGCAGCCTGTTTACGCGGGACGGGAAGCTCGTCGCCTCGGTCGCGCAAGAGGGGCTGATCCGCGTGCGATCATAGGCACGGTTACATGTGCCGCACTCCGCACTTCGGCACTTTTGCCTGTCTCACTCCCTACCCCTACCAAGAGGTCTCGCACCGATGGATGGATGGTGGAGGCGTGGGAGCGGCTTGGCCGTGCAAGGAGATTGTAAGTGCCAAAGTGCCGAGTGCAGCACCTTACGCGACGGGGCGCACACGTTTGACGGGAAATTAGCGGGGGACGCTCGCTTTAGGGGTTTATTAAGAGGCCGGTCTTAGGCTGCAACTTGTTAGTAACCCGGCCTTCCCCAGAGGCCGGTTCGAGTCCCCCGCCGGCCGAGTCGTCCCCCATTCATCCGGCTCTCCGGCAAAGAGGCGGCCACCCAGCGACCCCCATCGCTGATGGGTTACGGGCGTGGAAGAACCCAGCTTCCACGCCCCCGCCTGTTTCTTGCCCCGCTTCGCGATTTCGCCGATGGTTCGGGGTGCAGTTCGAGCAAACCAGCCGGTTCGGTGTCGCCTTTCTTGGGGCCGTGATCGTTCACGTCCTGGCGCTGGTTGGGCTTGCGTTCTCGATTTCCTTCAAAGCGCCTGAACTCGATGTCGTCGAACCGCAAATCGTGGCGGTTTCGTTGCCGCCTCCTCCGCCGCCGGTTGAGGCTGCCGGCGCCGACGACGCGCCGCTGATGATGCCGCGTTTCCGTCCGCGGAATCCCTTGGGGCTGCCTCCTGAGTTCAAATCGAGGTACGGCGATCCTGCGTTGGCTGTCTGGCGCTATCTGTGCAATCGCGACCACGCGTTGAGCGAGGCTGCACAGCGGGCGTGCCCCGACGATTTCGGGACCGTCGATCTCGGCATGCGCGATCCGCTGAACCGGCAAGGCGATGCGGGTGTCATGCTCGGCAACGACACGGCGACGATGTCGCTTGAGGAGGCCGGTGTTGCACGCGGTTGGATCAAGCCGCCGCCCCCGCGCGGGCAGAGCGGTCTTGCGGGCACGACCGATCGCGTCGATCAGCCGGCGGGTCCTTCCATCTTTAAGGACTTGCCGTCGCTGAAACCGCCAACCGAGGGCGTTCCCGATCTACGATGATCGTCAGTGCGTTACGTGGCGGACCCGTTCGGTGCGGCCTGTGCGGGCGAGGGCGGTCGCAATGTTGTTGAGGCGGCCGATCGACTCGAAGACCATGTGGATCGCGCCATTTGTGTCCAAGCTTCCCTGCGGCGCGGCAAGCGATGTCGCGCGCGCTTCGATACGATCGATCAGGTGGCCGAGGGCTGCGATATCGCCCGCGGCATCCGGCGATTGTCCGGGTGCGTCGTCCGCATCGCCATCGGGATGGGTCTCGGCAAGGTAGGCAAACAGCGATGCCGCCCGGGCGCCGACTTCCAGTGCGGAGTCGCGCAGTTCCGTCCCGTTCTTCGTGCCGGGTGCTTGCGCCCGCGAGGCTATTGCGCGCAGTTCCCCGGTGATGCCGGCGAGTTCCGTGCGCAGCGCGGTCGAGGGGCCTACCTCGGGCATATGGGCTTCGATTTCTTCGGCGTGCTGATCGAGCGCTTCACCCATGGCTCTGAGGCGTGCGGTGCGGTCGGCTCCGGCCGCTAAACTCTTAACTTCCTCCGCGAACTTGCCGAGTGCGGCCTTCAATGAGGCGGTCTGATCGGTGTGATCATGTGCGGCGTTCATCTCGGCCGCGAGATCTTTGAGACGCGCCATGATCTCTTCGCCCGGAACATCGGCGAGCGTACGCTGAGGTACGGTCGTGAACGAGGGAGCATCGCCGCTGAAGTCCAGTGCCGGGCGTGCGTCGGTGGTTGCGAGCAGGCGCTCCTCAGTCATGCGGATCGCGAGGTCGCGGATTTCGCCACGAACGGTTTCAAGCTGACTTTGAAGCGCGCCGGCAAGGGCTTGTAACTCGTTACCCGTAGCGTTTGGCGTGGCGTCTGGGTTGGCCAGGCTGGCAGCGATCCGGTCGAGGCGCGCGATGGCGGCCGCCAGATCGCTCGACTGGGTGTCGATTGCGGCCGACGCGCGTTTGCTCATACCGTCCGTCGCCGCACTCATGGCATGCGAGACTTCTTCGGTCTTGGCACGCAGGCTTGTCAGGTTGGCGGTCACCGCTTGTTCAAGTGCGTCGAGAGCTGCCAGTTTGCGGCTCAAGCGTTCGTCGACGAGACCGATGGTTTCAGAGAGGCGCGCCGCGAGTGTGCGGACCTTTTCCGTCGAATCCCCGGCGCCTGCCGACAGTTCGGTTAAGGACTGCGACAGCGTGGATTGGATCTGCCCGACGCTTTCGGCCGCATTCTTCAGCGTTTCGGCGGATGCGGCGATCTCGTCCGTGGCCGTTCGCGCGCGGCCGCTGATGTCGGCTGCCATCTGTGCGACTTGGCGGCGGCTGTGGTCGAATTTTTCCGTCAAGCGGTCGAGGCGTTGGATGCGATCGGCCACTGTACCGGAAAGTTCGGTGTTCGCGCTTGCGACCGAGGCGGCACCGTCGCGTAGTGTTGCGGCGGCTTCGTTGGCATTGCCGGCCGAGGCGTGGAGGTTCGCCAGCGCCTGCTCGAACTGACGCCGGTTGCCATCCTGCAGCTGGGCAAAGTCGGCGGCCGCGGTTTTCAAGGCGGTTGTCGTCTGCGTGACCTCATCGGCCAAGCGCTGCAGAAGCAGCGACGATTGACCGTCCAGCGTCAGGTGAAGTTGGCCTTTCCGGGCCAAGGTCTGCAGGGCGGTGGTTTCGGTCAGACCACGGCGAAGCTTGTCGCCCGCCCGCGCGAGAGCGCCGAATTCATCGGTGCGCTCTGTTCCCCACACGTCCTGCGCCATGGCGCCATCGCCGACCGCGTTAAGACTGCGCTCAAGCGACTTGAGAGGGTGAACGACACTCAGCTGCAGCGCGCCGGCGGCAACCAGCAGGCCAACCGCAAGCGCGCCGATTGCGGCAATGATGAACCACTGGCTCCAGTTCAGGATCACAGCGATTCCGCCGAGCTGTTTATTCTGGTCGGCGCTCGTCAAGCGATCGAGCGCGGTGCGGAGTGCGAGGTATGAGGCTTCGAGTTGCGGCACCTGCGGCAGGGTCGAAAGCTCGCCCATGGCGGCCGAGCCGCGCAACGCGGTCGAACCGGTGTCGGGCGCCGTTTGAGCAACATGAGCAAAGGCTTCGCCGACGCTTTCGGCTTCTCGTAGCGAGGCGGCGGCAGACGGATCGCCGGCGTAAATCTTCTTCAGGCGGCCAAGGGCGCGTCCTGCCTCGATCGTTTGTTGGGTCAGCTGGACTCGTGCAGCTGCATCCCCGGTCAACCGATAGTTGCGGTAAGTTTTGAGGAAGCCGGCGTGGCCGAGCGCTTGCTCGACGGCTGCAACGGCTTGAACGGCCTCGGGTTGCGCCGTCGCCGGGTTGCTCAATGTGCGTTGCAGTTCGCCGACATAGCCGACGAAATATGCCCCGCCGACGATCAGCAGGGCTGCAGCGATGACGGCGCCGGCGCTTAAGACGCGGCTGAACGACGATAGTGTTTGCACGACTTCCCCCGGGAAAGCGCGGAATTTCGCGCCTTTTCGTGCCCGTGATTCGTTTCCGATTTTAAGGGAGCGCGGCGGGGGAGGGGAGTGTGACTAGCCCTGTGTCATGCGGTTGCGTTCGATGCGTTCCAGAATTGCATCGGTGCGCGACATGACTGCCGCAATATGGGCGACCGTTGCATTATGAGCGGTCTGCCACGCGGTCAAATGGCGCACGAGGCCCGTGTGCAGCGCCTCAAGCTCGCCAGTTTCCTGATGCAGTGTTTGCGCGAGGTCGGGGGTGCGCTTCTTTTGTTTTTTCGATTGTGCGGTGACTTGTTTCAACGTTCTTGCTCGCGCGTTCAAGCGGATGTGCCGCCGAAGTCTCTCTTCAGCGGCACGTTAGGCGCACAAGGTAAAGAGTGCGTAAGTGCGCAAACTATAGACGTTCGACTTTCGTCGAGCGGCGCGGCTTCAGGTAGAACGTATCGGACACAGTCATACCGCTGGTCAGGTATTCGCCGAACAGTGTCTGATAGTGGAAGGTCACCTCGGCCATGATGACGCTCTGGCCCGGTGAAATGATGTCCGGCATCGTGACGGACGAACCGGGCGCGCGCGGCGCTATATTGCGTGCGTCGCTCCAGTCGACCGTTTTGTTGCCAGTGTTCGGATCGGCGACAACGGATGTAATGCGTATTGTCGCTGAGGACGCGTCGAACGGACGCAAAACGACGTTCAGCGAGTCCAAGATGTCGTTTACCTCGGCCGTACCGATGGTGGTGTCTTGAGCGACCAAGTCCGCGGCCGACGATGCAACGTTGGCAACTTTGCGTGCGGCCAGAATGTAGTTCGCGATTTCGGACACACCAAAGAATGTGGTCAGCATTACCGGAATAATGAGCGCGAACTCGATTGCGGCGACGCCGGTTTCCGACTTCTTGAAGTCTCTGACGACGTTCAACATGGGTTGTACCCTCAGTTGGCCAGCAACGAGCCGAACGGCTCGTTGCGGAATGCGATGGATGCTTCGAGCAAGCGGTGACCGCCGGCCATATTGACGAATTGCAGGCCGACCGTAGGGGTCATGACCGGCCACGTGTAAAACGCGCGGACGACGATCACGTCGCCCGGAGCGCCGGGATCGAACGACAGGTTGCCGGTCAGATTACCGTTGGCGTCGAGAGCGGCCGGTAGGTTCACGCCGTTGAATCCGTTGAACTTGCGAACATCGAGCCCGAGACGTGCGTCGCAGCCCAGCATCATCGAGATTTGGTTGCAGACCAGGGTGCGGAATTGAGCTTCGGTCATGCCCATCGATTGCGCCTGGCCGGTACGGATTTGGCGTGCTGCCGCAACAATACCGTTTTCGAGCGTCGTCGAGGCGAAGAAGATCAACGCCACGTCAATGATCGCATAGAGCAGTAGGAAGAACGGCATCGCGACGAGTGCGAATTCAAGCGCGGCGGCGCCGCCGCTGGCCCTCTTGAAGCGGCTCAGCAATAGCATGGTGCGCGGTAGCAGAAGCATCGGTCGCTCCTTCTCTTGCGGCCGCGCGGCAATCCCTCGCGGCCGAATGCGAGCAATGAGCATGTTTATCATTGCGTCCCATGCGATGAAACAAAGGCCTGTTGTCGTGACAAACAAACTGCAAACGACCGAGATCCGCGTTCACATCTTGTTATCGATAATTGAAAGTGTCTGTGCCTCTTCTCGCTGGAGATACGCATCCTTAAGCAGTCAAGCTCACTTTCGTGCGCAAAGGTGAGAGCCCTCGAAGGGGCTTGCAACGCCGTATGGGTAAATGAAGGGAGCGAGAGCTATGACGCACTCGATCGAGCGTAAGCCGCAAGGGTTGTTGAAGCGGTTCTTGAAGTCGCGCAGCGGTAACGTCGCGATGATCTACGGGCTGGCGCTGCTGCCGACGATGGCCGCGGTGGGGTCGGCCGTCGATCTTACGCGCGCAATGGTCGTGAAGATGCGGCTTGGCGAGGCGCTCGATGCGGCGGGGCTGTCCGTCGGCGGCTCGATCGGCCTGACGAACGCCGAAATGACGGCCAAGGCGCAGCAATTCTTTTACGCAAACTATCCCGATAACGAACTCGGGACGGTCACGTCACTAAGCGTATCGTCGAGCGGCTACAACAATAACCTCGTAACCGTTTCAGGGACGGCACGCGTCGATACGGCTTTCATGGGCATCTTCGGTGTCAACTATTTGGATGTCGGCGTGAACGTTCAAGTGACGCGCGAGTCGAAGGGGCTTGAGATTGCCCTTGCGCTGGACAATACAGGCTCGATGGCTTCCAACGGCAAGATCGAAGCTCTGAAGACTGCTACGAACGAGCTCATCAACATTTTGTTCGGCGACCAGAATATGCCGGCGCGCTTGAAAATGGCGCTTGTGCCGTTCTCGCAGACCGTGAGAGTGGATGCCAATCAGTTCTTGAATAGCGGGTGGATGGACGCAACTGGGCAGTCCAGCACCGCCAAGCTGAATTTCGACAACAACAAGTATGCGTTCTCGGTTTGGGCGTCCATGAAGAACTCCAGTTGGAGCGGTTGCTTAGAGGCGCGGCCGAACGGCTACGAAGAGCTGGATACGGCGCCGACTGCCGGTACGCCGGATACGCGGTGGGTGCCCTACTTCGAACCCGATGGCCCAGACTCCAACGCCTATTCGGGTTATACGACGTATCTCAGCGACGGCACGAGCGGCAATCAGGAGACTCGTCTGCGGCGCTCGGCGAAGTACGTCAACCAAACGAAAACCAACCCGAACGCCGACTGCAATATGCAGAAGATTTTGCCGCTGACGAACAACAAGGTTCTGTTGCAGAGTTACGTGAACCAAATGGTTGCAACCGGCTATACGCATGTGGCGATCGGCGCGGGGTGGGGCTGGCGGACACTGTCACCTGCGGCTCCGTACACCGAAGGGGCACAGTACGGAGATCCCGACTGGACAAAAGCGCTCGTTCTGATGACGGACGGCCTTAACACCGTGCAATCGAATAGCACATACCACAAGTCGACCTACACGGCTTACAACTACTTGCTGCGCAACCAGCTGGGCACGACGAACGCCGGCCAAGCGGCGACAAACCAAGACACGCGTACGGTGACGGTCTGCGACCGTGCAAAAGCTGAAGGCATTCGTATCTATTCGATTCTCCTTGAAGAGGACGCCACGACTGCGAAGAACATGATGCGCAGCTGTGCGTCGGACCCGTCGCTCTATTTCGAATCGCCCAGCGCCAGCCAGTTGCAGGGCGTGTTCCAGGCGATCGCGCAGGATCTATCGAACCTGCGCCTCAGCCAATAGGCGAAGCGCCGCGTGCAAAGAGAAAGGCCCGGCATTTCTGCCGGGCCTTTTCGTTTCGAGGCGACGATGCGCTTAGCGGCGATCGGTGGAGAGATCGGCGGACTTGCGGGTGACGTCGACTTTCTTGTCGGCGTCGTCGTACATCGGGATCATCTCGCGGTCGCCCTGCGTCACGGTGCGCTCGCAACGCGGCGCGCATGCGAGGTTCCGCTGACCTTGCGAGCCGCGATAGATCGTGACTTGCTGAAGATTCGGCGCGCCGACGGTCACGTTCGTGTTCAGGATCTCGGCGCCTTCGGAGTCGACGGCGATGACGTTCGTGTTACCGAACATGCGGCCTTGCACGTAGATGGTATTGCTGTTGACGAGAAGCGCGTCGGCGATCAGCGGGTTGCCGACGAGCACCGTCTTGGCGGGCCGGTCGAGCTTTACGGCGGTGGTCTTTTCGTAGTCGACCCGCATGTGGCCGGGCAGGGAGGCTTCGGCGCCGTCGGCGAAGGCGCCCGGGCTGAAGGCAGCGGCTGCTGCGACGAGAAAGACGGCGCGAATTGCGGACATAACTTGGCTCCGATGGCGGTTGGATCGTCGGCCTCAAGACTGGCGGAAAGCCATTAAGGATGTCTGAACCGTTACGTGCCCTCGATTCCTCCGAATCAAACCGCGCGGTGTTTCGTTTTGAATCAACTTGCAGTCGTTATCTGCAGTCTTCGAGTTTGTCGTTACGCGTTATTAAGCACGACACTGCATTCCATCGAGTTTTACTGTTCATACGCGGTCGAATACTTCGCGGGAAAGGCTTTCTTAAGCGCGCGGCGCCTAAGCTCCCCCTGCCTACGCAAGCGGGTCGCAGAATCCGCGTGGGTAGGAGGTGTAGTGGTGTCAAATGAAGGAGGCCTCAAATGAGCCGCTTTGTGACTCGTTTTCTGAAAGATGAAGCTGGTGCGACCGCGATTGAGTACGGTCTGATTGCAGCGTTGATCGCGGTCGTGATCATCGGTGCGGTTACGTCGGCCGGTGGTGCGATCAACAGCACCTTCACGACGGTCGCCGGCGCTCTCTAATAGAGAGCAACGGCTAGGCTTCGCGCCTCGCGCGCGGGCTTAGGTCTGGAGTTGAGCGCCAGTCTCGCGCGTTTGTGCGGGGCTGGCGCTTTTTCTTTGGGCGGCCGCGATTGCTTAACATCGCGGTAATGCCGCAGCCATAGGCTCGGCCCTCGCGTTATGCGGGGTTGAGGCGGCGATCATGATCGAGTCTGTGCTTTTCGTATTGGTGGGTACGGCGATCATCGCCGGGGCGGTCTATGACGCGGCGACACTCACGATTCCCAATTGGATCTCACTGATCCTGATCGCACTGTTTCCTCTCGTCGCCATCAGCGCCGGGCTCACATGGGCCGAGGCCGGCGTACATGTCGGGATCGGGCTCGCCGCGCTTGTCGTCGGAATTCTGCTGTTTGCCGGCGGAATCATAGGCGGTGGCGATGCAAAGCTATTTGCCGCCGTATCGCTCTATATCGGCGCCACTTGGTTCGGCGCCTACGCATTTGCGGTCGCGCTCGCGGGTGGCCTCGTCGCATGTGTTTTGATGGCGCTGCGTTGGCTCGCCGCATCGAGCTTCGGCGCGCACCTCGCGTGGTTGCAGCATTTGGTCAAGCGCGGCGCTGGTATTCCTTACGGTGTTGCGATCGCAGCAGGCGCGCTCTTCGTTTTGCCGAGCACGCATTTGTTTCTCTCGAGTGCGCCATAGGTGATGGCAATTCGATCACGCCGGCGGTTAAAGCCGCACAACGTTAAATCCCTGCTTACCAAGTTAACCTTAGCTTGATGCTTCAACGATAGGAACGTCGACAAGGCCGGCGGAAACAGGTGCCGCGGCAGGAGAACGACCGATGGACATGACGCGTATTCTCATACTTGTTGGCGCACTCGGCGCTGCAGGTGTGGCTGCTTTTCTCGCCCGCGGAATGATGGGTGGCGGTCAAAACCAAGCTGCGGCTGCAGAGTCGATGCAGCTGACCGAAATCATGGTCGCGGCACACGCGATCGAGGTGGGCGCGAAGATCGTTCCCGGCGATTTGAAGTGGCAGGGCTGGCCCAAGACAGCGCTCGATCCGAGCTTCATCACGAAAGAGGCGCAACCGCAGGCGCTTGAAGACGCCGCGGAGGGCTCGGTTGCGCGCATGCAACTCGTCGCCGGCGAACCGGTTACGGTCTCCAAAGTCATCAAGGCGGATGGCGCAGGCTTTCTGGCTGCTGTGCTGACGCCGGGCAAGCGTGCGGTGGGCGTGAAGCTCTCGGCCGAAAAGGGCGCGGGCGGCTTCATTCTTCCGAACGACCGGGTCGACGTCATCATGACGCGCAAGCTGGGCAACGACGCTTCGGGCAATCCTTCGTACCGGGCGGCGACGGTGCTTCGCGATGTGCGGGTTCTTGCGGTCGATCAAACGTCGCAAGAAGAGGGCGATTCGAAGTCGATCGTCGGCAAGACAGCGACTCTCGAACTGACCGCGCAGCAGGCTGAAGTCGTTTCGCTCGCAGAAGCGATGGGCGACCTGTCGCTGTCGTTGCGGTCGCTGACCAACTCCGATCAGCCGACCGACGATGAAGAGATCAAAGCCTTCGGCGACGACGACGGTTCACAAGTTTCGATCTTGCGTTTTGGCGTGCCGAGCCAAGCGACGCCGGCATCTAAGGAATAATGGGTGAAACCATGAAGATTGTTCGTCTCCTCGCGATTGCTGCCCTGGCTGCTGCAGGCTTTGGTTCTCCGGCGTATGCCGACGGAGCCGGCGCAAAGCCCCGGCCGGCACCCTCTCAGACATTGCGCGTGCGCGCCGGCGGGAGCGGGCCGCACTCGCAAACGATCAGCCTCGGCATCAACAAGGCGATCATCGTCGAGTTGCCGGAAGATGCGCGCGACGTTCTCGTGTCGAACCCCGATGTCGTCGATGCGGTCGTACGCACGCCGCGCCAGGTTTACGTCGTCGGCATGAAGGCCGGTCCGTCGAATGCGTTCTTCTTCACCTCGAGCGGCAAGCAGCTGCTCAATCTGGAGATCCACGTTCAGCGCGACACGGTCGAACTTAAGCGTTTGATCGAGCGCAATATTAAGGGTGCCGACGTTTCCGTTGAGACGATCAACGACAACGTCGTCATCAACGGCAGCGTAAAGAGTGCCTCGGATGCAGCGGCGGCGCGCGAAATTGCGATCCGCTACGTCACCGATCCTGACGAGCCGCTGAAGCGCGATGCGGTCGTCAATCGCGTTGGTATTCGCGGCGGCGATCAGGTGATGGTGCGCGTGCGCGTTGCCGAAATGCAGCGGACGCTGGCCAAGCAGCTCGGCGTCGACTTCAACGCGCTGTTCCGTGTTGGCGGCAATATTCCGGTTGGGATCGGCAGCTCGAATCCGTTCTCTTTGCTCGGTCAGGCGCTCTCGACGTCGCAATTCTTCGGCGTCGGCAGCATCACGGGCGGCAACAGCGTCGAGGCGACGTTGCGTGCGTTCGAACGCTCGGGTCTGGTGCGTACGTTGGCCGAACCGAACCTGACGGCAGTTTCCGGCGAGGCGGCGAAGTTCTTGGCCGGCGGCGAGTTCCCGGTTCCGGTCGCTCGCGACCGTGACGGTAACGTTCAGATCGAGTTCAAGCCGTTCGGCGTCGGTCTCGGCTTCACGCCGGTGGTGCTGTCGGAAGGCCGCATCAGCTTGAAGATCTCGACCGAGGTTTCCGAGATTACGGGCGAGAATTCGTTCGTGTCGCAGGGCGGCGAGACTATCGACGACAACGGCAACCGCATCTTCGTGTCCGGCATTACGATTCCGGGCGTAAAGGTGCGCCGCGCCGAGACGACGGTCGAGTTGCCGTCGGGCGGCAGCATGCTGATGGCCGGTCTGCTGCAACAGACGATGAAGCAGAACATCGACGGCATCCCGGGCCTCAAGAACCTGCCGATCCTCGGGTCGCTGTTTCAGAGCCGCGACTTTCAGTCGGGCGAAACGGAGCTCGTGGTCATCGTGACGCCGTATCTCGTCGAGGCGACGTCGCCGCAGAATCTGGCTTCGCCGACCGACGGGTTCGTCCCGCCGAGCGATGCGGAAACGGTGCTCTTGTCGCGCCTGAACGCCGTCTACGGCGAAAAAGGCAAGAAACCGCAAGGGTCGCTAAAGGGACCAATCGGTTTCATCGTTCGCTAGCAATGTATGAAACCCGCGCAAGACTTTAGCAATTGCTCAAAGATTAGGATGGCCGTTATGAACCGCACCTCCCCACTTCTCGCACTGGCGCTGATCGGCGTTGCCGCGAGCGGCTGCACGGCGCCGCCGCTCAACAATGACGGACGCCATTACTATAGCGTCGAGCAGCAGTTTCCGATCGTGGTCGAACCGCAGGTTGTGACGCTGGCCGTTCGCGTCGACGAAGATCTCAAGAGCCTTGCGCGCGGGGAAGACGACCGCATCGCGGCATTCGCTCAGCGCTGGAAGGCGCGGGGGCAGGGGCTCTTGAACGTTGCGACCGCGAGCACGGCTTCCGACGACGGGGCGGTCGCTCACTTGCGCAAGGTTTTGGCCGCGAACGGGGTCGACAAGAAATCCGTGCACTTCTCGTCCTATCCGCCGGCCGGCGGCGAGGCGAACCCGCCCGTCACGTTGAGCTTCGTTGCCTACGCAGCGACGGCAGCGGACTGCGGTCAAGATTGGTCGAAAAATTTGGGATTCGAACCGCGCAATCTGCCGTGGCCGGAATTCGGTTGCTCGACGCAACACAATCTCGCAGCGATCGTTGCCGACCCGCGGGACTTGGTCGAGCCGCGCTCTAGCGATCCGGCCGACGCGCAGCGCCGTTCGGTCGTGATCACGGATAAGTACCAGCAGGGCTTCAGGTCGCAGACAGAAGCGGCCGCGAACCGTGCCGACAGCGGCCAGTCCAGCACGGTCGGGAACCAGCAATAACGTATAGAAGAATCTGAGGAGCAGATCCCGATGAGTAAGCCTCAAGAGCCGGAAAAGACCGACGCTCCGTTCGGCGCCGAAGTGCAAGATCGACCCGTTCCGCGGATTTCGATCCATGCGTTTTGCGAGTCGCCGGACACGGGCTCGGTGATCCAGCGTGCCGGGCAAGACCGCCGGCTGGCGAAGGCTCACCTGACGGTTCACATGGGCGGTGTATTCGGGGCGGCCGAGTACTTCCAAGACTCGTCAACGCCGAACGTAATCATGGTCGAGACGCGGGTTACGGGCCCTGCCATCCTCGGCGAACTTGAGAAGCTCGCCCATGTCTGCGATCCCGGGACGAAGGTCATCGTCATCGGTCAGTCGAACGACATCACGCTCTATCGCGAGATGATCCGCCAGGGCGTGAGCGAGTATCTGGTCGCGCCGCTCAATCCGCTGCAAGTGATCGAAGCGATTGCTGCGCTCTATCACAGCCCGGCGACGGCACCGATCGGCAAGATCTTCGCGTTCGTCGGTGCGCGCGGTGGCGTCGGCTCGTCGACGGTTGCTCACAATACGGCATGGGCGATCGCGGAAGACCTGCATATCGCCACGACGATCGTGGATTTGGACGTGCCGTTCGGTACGGCCGGCCTCGATTTCAACCAAGATACCGGCACCGGCATCGCCGAGGCGCTTGCGAGCCCGGAACGCTTGGACGACGTGCTGCTGGACCGCCTGCTGATCAAGCACACGAGCAGGCTAAACCTGTTCGTCGCGCCGGCGCAGCTCGACCGCGAGACGCTCTATCCGCCAGAGTCGATCGAGATGGTGCTCGACGTCGTGCGGCAGGCTTCCCCCTGCGTCGTCGTCGATCTGCCGCACGTGTGGGCGCCGTGGGTGAAGCAGGTGCTGACGTCGGCGGACGAGATCGTCGTCGTCGCGACGCCCGACCTTGCCAGCCTGCGCAACGGCAAGAACATTTACGACATCATCAACGGTGCGCGTCCGAACGACAAGCCGCTGAAGGTCGTTCTGAACCAGGTCGGCGTGCCGCGTCGTCCCGAGATTCCGGTGAAGGATTTCGCGGAGGCCATGTCGGCCGAGCCGAGCGTCGTACTTCCGTTCGACCCGCAGACCTTTGCCACCGCCAGCAACAATGGCCAGATGGTCGGCGAGCTGAGCGCGCAGTCCCGCGTCGCCCAAAGCTTCCGCGACTTGGCCCAGCAGTTGACGGGCCGCGAGCCGAAACCCGAGGCGAAGCCCGCCAGCAAGCTCAGCTTCGACTTCCTGCGCCGCAAGAAGGCTTGATAGACGATGTTCGGTAAGCGTCCCGGAGGCGATGGAGTAGCGACGGCGCCGAAGCCGAAAGCGGCGGCGCCCCAACCGGCTGCGGCCAAACCGGCAGCGCCGCCCCCACCTCCGGCGGCGAAGCCCGCCGGCCGTGCGGAGCCGCCTGCACCTGCACCGCTCGCCGTCGACAACCGGTCGGACCAATACTACGAAATCAAAACGACGATCTTTAATGCGCTGATCGATACGATCGATCTGGCGCAGTTGGCGCAGCTCGACGCAGCGTCGGCGCGCGAAGAGATCCGCGATATCGTCAACGAGATCATCGCGATCAAGGCCGTCGTGATGTCGATCGCCGAGCAGGAGCAACTGCTCACTGACATCTGTAACGACGTCTTGGGCTACGGCCCGCTCGAGCCGTTGCTCGCCCGCGACGACATCGCCGACATCATGGTCAACGGTGCCGAGCGCGTCTTCATCGAAGTCGCCGGTAAAGTGCAGCTTACGAATATCCGCTTCCGCGACAACGCGCAGTTGATGAACATCTGTCAACGCATCGTGAGCCAGATCGGCCGCCGCGTGGACGAAAGCTCGCCGATATGCGACGCGCGTTTGCCGGACGGTTCCCGTGTGAACGTCATCGCGCCGCCGCTTGCGATCGATGGTCCCACGCTCACCATTCGTAAGTTCAAGAAAGACAAGCTGAAGATGGCGGACTTGATCCGCTTCGGCTCGATTTCGCCCGAAGGCGGCAAGGTTCTCGACGTCATCGGCAACTGCCGTTGTAACGTTCTGATCTCCGGCGGTACGGGTTCGGGTAAGACGACGCTTCTCAACATGATGACCGCGTTCATCGACGCCGACGAGCGCGTGATTACCTGCGAAGACGCGGCCGAGCTTCAGCTACAGCAGCCGCACGTGGTGCGTTTGGAAACGCGTCCGCCGAACCTCGAAGGTACCGGCGAAATTACGATGCGCGATCTCGTCAAGAACTGTCTACGTATGCGTCCGGAACGGATCATCGTCGGCGAGGTCCGCGGACCCGAAGCGTTCGACTTGCTGCAGGCGATGAACACGGGCCATGACGGCTCGATGGGTACGCTTCACGCCAATACGCCGCGAGAAGCCCTACAACGTATCGAATCCATGATCACGATGGGCGGCTACAATCTGCCGTCGAAAACAATTCGTGAAATGGTCGTCGGTGCCATCGACGTGATCGTGCAGGCGGCACGCTTGCGCGACGGTTCGCGCCGCATCACGCATATTACGGAAGTCATCGGCCTCGAAGGCGACGTCATCATCACGCAGGATCTCTTCCTCTACGAGATCACCGGCGAAGATGAGAACGGGAAGGTCAAGGGCCGGCACGCATCTACTGGTATCTCGCGGCCCGCGTTTTGGGATCGAGCGCGCTACTTCAATCGCGAGCAAGAGTTGCTCGACGCGCTCGAGGCGGCGGCCGCAAAATAAGGAGGGGGGCGGAAGCTCCAAAGGTCGCGATGGATCAAGGCACGATTATGATTGTTGCGATCGCGCTAATGGCCGCATTGGCTGTTGGCGGCGCGGCATTTGCTTTTTTGGGCGCGGGTGGTGCCGCAAAGGCGAACAAGCGAGTTGCGGCGGCGACGCGGGGCTCAGGGCGTGGAGCGTCTGCGAAAGCAGCGGCAGATACGGCGGGCGAGTCTACCGCCAAGCGCCGCAAGCAGGTGCAAGAAACGCTCAAGGAAATCGAGCGCAAGCAAGAACAAACGAAGGCAAAGCCCACGCTTGCCAATATGCTCGAGCAAGCGGACTGGAGCATCGATCCGCGCAAGTTTCATATGATCACCGCAGGACTTGCCGTCGTTGCGCTCGTCGGGTTCTTCGTAATGGGTTACCCGTGGTACGTCGCAATCGGCGCCGGATTCGTCGGCGGTCTCGGTTTGCCGCGCTGGTATCTAGGCTTCACGATCGGAAGGCGCAAGAAGGCGTTTGTGAAGGAGTTCGCGAACGCCATCGACGTAATCGTGCGCGGCGTCAAGGCCGGTTTGCCGTTGAATGAGTGCCTGAAAATCATCTCGAACGAGGCGTCCGAGCCTGTCGGTCCTGAGTTTCGCCAGATTGTCGAAGGGTTGAAGGTCGGCGTGACGCTCGAAGACGGCTTGAAGCGCATGTACGACCGCATGCCCGTGCCGGAGGTGAACTTCTTCCAGATCGTGCTGACCATTCAACAGAAGACCGGCGGTAACTTGTCGGAAGCGCTGGGCAACCTGTCGGGCGTGCTGCGCGACCGTAAGCGTCTGCAAGGCAAAATTCAGGCTCTGTCGTCGGAAGCTAAGGCGTCGGCCGGCATCATCGGCTCGCTGCCGATCGTCGTTATGGGTCTCGTGTACGCGACAACGCCAGAGTACATCGCGTTGCTGTTCACGGACCGCTTCGGCAACTTCTTGCTCTTGTGCTGCGTCACGTGGATGTCGGTTGGCATCTTCGTGATGAAGAAAATGATTTCGTTCAAGTATTGAGCCGGAGAGCGTCGCCATGATGCAATTTATCGACATGCTCTTCGACCGTCAGCTGGTCGTGACGGTGCTGACGGCGATTGCGACGTTCGCAACCATCTTGACGCTGGCCTATCCTCTGCTGGCCGGCGACAAGCTTGGTTCGAGGCTTAAGGCAGTTGCGACGCGGCGCGAAGAGTTGCGCCGGATGCAGCGCGAGGCCATGGCTAAGAAGGGGCAGCTCAGAACAAATCCCGTCGGCTTCATGAAGCAGACAGTCGAGAAGCTGAACCTGCGGAATATTCTCGAGTCGCCGAATACGAAGGAAAAGCTGTCGCGCGCCGGCTATCGCGGCCAGGCGGCAATCTACACCTTCATGTTCTTCCGCTTCGTGATGCCGTTCTTGGTGTTCTTCGCGGCGGTCATCTACCTGTTCGTACTGTCGGAGTACGATCTGCCGCCGCTCGGCAAGATCGCCATTGCGTTCGGCGGCGCGTTTGCCGGCTTCTATCTGCCCGACCTGTACGTGCAAAACATTATCGATAAGCGCATGAGCTCGGTGATGAAGGCGTTTCCCGACGCGCTCGACCTCATGCTGATCTGCGTCGAGTCGGGCATGTCGGTCGAGTCGTCGTTCAACAAGGTGGCGGCGGAGATCGGCAGCCAGTCGGTCGAGTTGGCCGAAGAATTTGCGCTCACGACCGCCGAACTCTCGTACCTACCGGATCGCCGGCAGGCTTACGACAACCTCGGCAAGCGTTGCGCACACCCCGGCGTGCGCGCGGTTTGTACCTCGCTCATCCAGGCGGAGCGCTACGGTACGCCGCTTGGAACGGCGCTGCGCGTCATGGCGCTCGAAAACCGCGAAATGCGCATGATGGAAGCCGAAAAGAAGGCGGCATCGCTGCCCGCCAAGCTGACGGTTCCGATGATCGTGTTCTTCCTGCCGGCGTTGTTCGTGGTCATCTTGGGTCCGGCATCGATCAAGATCATGAACCTCTAGGATCCCTGCCCGGCAAGGGCGGTTACGAAGGCCGCGTTCCGGATCGGAACGCGGCCTTCGTCGTTTTGATTGCCGCGCCGAGGTCTGCGGGAGACTTCAGAAGGGGAGGGGAGTGCTCGCCGCCTGTTCGGCCTGGGCTCCAGGCAAAGAAAAAGGCCGCGTCCTGGGTGGACGCGGCCTCGGTTCGTTTCGGGCTGTCGGGTTAGTTTGCCTTCGCCACCGAAATCGATTGCGACTTGCGCAGTAGAGAACTCTGCTGCGGCGCCGGTTGGGCGGCGGCAGCCGTGGGTGTTGCAGGCTTCGCAGCATCCTTTTTCGGTGCCGTCGTAATTTTCGGCGTGATCGACGTCGGTTTTTCGATGTCGTCGGCGATCGGGGCCATTTGGAAGCGCGACGGGTTGCCGGCCGGTGCGGGTTCGGCGGTCACGATCGGTGCCGTTTCGGCGATGGCGGCTTCGGCGACCGCAGGTGCCGTTGCCTCGGCTGTGGCTTCTGCGGCCGGTTCGGCGATCGGGGCGCTGGCCACAGGTGTTGTGATCGGCGCGGCTGTCTCAGGCGCCGGAGCCGCCGTCGGCTCGGCATTGCCGGCGTCCATCTGGCGCAAAACCGCCAAGTTATTTGTCGCTTGCTCGGGGGCCAAGTCCTCGCGGGCCAGCTGTTCTGCTTCGACGGGATTGCCCTTTAGGCTCGCGATCATGGCCAGGTTTTGGCGCATTTGCGGGGTCGCATCCGGGCGAGAGACCAAGCGGCGCAGGATGATTTCGCCTTGATCGATGCGTCCGGCCAACACGTGCGACATCGCAATATTGCTTTCGACGGTGGCGTTGCCCGGCGAAAGCTTGAGAGCGATCTCGTAGTTCTGGCGGGCGACTTCGTGGTTTCCGGCTTGGTCGAGTGCGACGCCGTAGGCCGAATAGGTCGACCAGTCGGAGCTATCCATTTGGGTCGCGCGGGCCAGGAAGGGGATGGCGTCTTGGGATCGGCCGACCGAGGTCAAGGCCTTGCCATACTCCGACAGAACGAGAGCGTCATCGGGTGCCTTCATGACGATGTCTTTGAGTACGGCCACGGCCTGGCGTGCGCCGCCCATCAGGCGCAAATTCCGCGCAAAATTGAGCGCAGCCTTGATGTCGCCGCGGTTCGCCTCGTACTTTGCGCCCCAATAGGCGGCGGCGCCCGCGTAGTCCTGGTTCTCGGGGTCGCCGCTTTCGAAGGCGGCAATGGTGGCTGCCTCCGGCGTTTTCTGCGATCCGAAGATGCCGGCGCTGCCGCAGCCGGTCAGTAGGGCGGCCGTACCGGCCACAATCGCCACCCTGCTCGCCGAGCGAAGCAGGGCGCGGCTCGTTCGTACCATCGTCAATTCCCCTTGCTTAAGAGTCATACGGCCATGCAGGGACGCACCCCTTGGCCGCAGGGTTGAGAACGACCTAATTTCGCCGCAAGCGGATAACAAACGTTTAAGCATATTCGCGCGTTAACGCGTCTTCCCGATACCGGATCGCGGGCGTATAAGACGCGCCTTGGAGGACGACTGCGGTGAGGCGAAACGCCCGTCAGCTGACGAATGCGCTGATCGCGATTTCGGCTGTCCTTGCGGCGTCACCGCTTAGTGCTCAAATCGATCCGCCCGAGACACAACGCATCTCGCTTCAAATCGCGACCGGGCCCGCGTCGGGGACCTATCTGCGCGTTGGCGAGGTCATCGCCAAGATCGTCAGCCATCCACCGGGGCTTGCGCGGTGCGACATGCCCGGCGTTTGCGGACCTGAAGGATTAATCGCCACGCTGCGGTCATCAAGCGGATCGGTTTCGAACGCGATTGCGGTGAATGGGGGCCGGGTGAAGTCGGCGCTGGTTCAGGGCGATGTCGCTGCCGCGGCTCGAGAGGGCGAGGGCCCCTTCGGCAAAATGGGCCCGCTTAAGGATCTGCGGGCGATTGCGCGGCTCCATGATGAGACCTTGCATCTCGTCGTGTCGCCACGTGCCCGTATCCGCAAGTTAGGCGACATTGTTGGGAAGCGCGTGGGCATCGACGGACCACGCTCGGCGACGAACTACACGGCGCGACTGGTTCTTGGCGCGGCGAAGGTCGACCTGTCGCGCGTGAGGCTGTCGTTCGACCAAACAGCGCGCGCCGCCGAAGCGCTCCAAAGCGGAAAGCTGGATGCGTTCTTCGTGATCGGCGTTGTGCCGGTGACCGCAGTCGATCGCTTGGTGCGGCGGGGGCAAGCTCGGGTCGTCTCGTTGGATGCGGCTGTGATCGAGCGGCTTGCGCGCAACAATCCCATGTTCGGCCGCCAGGTGATGCCGAGCGACACCTATCGCTCGTCCAGAGAAGTCACGACGCTTAGCGTAGCGTCGGTCTGGGTCGTGCAAAAATCGCTGCCGGAGGATGTGGTGCGCGGCATCTTGCGCTCGCTCTGGAATCCGGCAAACCGCGGCGAGCTACGCCGTCTCGGCAAAGTCGCGTCGACCATCGATCCGGCAAGGGCGGCCGAGAACCTTCCGTTGCCGCTTCACCCGGGCGCGGAACGCTTCTACGCCGACGCCGGGCGATAGGCGTTAGGGAGCCGATATCCTGCGTCAACCCCTCGGTACTTATCTCGCCATGATCGTGCTGGGGTTCGCGCCCGTCGCACTCGTGCTGCAGTTCTACCGGGTTCTTCCCAACCGGACGGTGATCCAGTGGGATTTGTTCGGCAACACGACGATTATCGGCACGCGACCGATGACGGTGCTGACGATTGCCGTGGCCGGGGCAGCAATTGCCCTCTTGGCCCTGTTGATCGGGCTCTGGCAGAACAAGACCATGTCGGCGATGGGATTGCGGCGGGCGTATCTTGGGCTTAACCTCGCGCAGATCGGAGCGATTGCGCTGACCTGCTGCATGATCGTTAGCGATGCGCTGGGGTTGCAGCTCAAGATCAAACCCACCATTCCGCCCGTCATGGCCGTCTTGGTGTTCGCGGCGGGCGTTCTGCTTTGGCGCCTCGATGCACAGAAGCCCGGTGCGCTGCGATGGCTCGCTCTCGTGCTGCTTGCCGGGGCGTTCGGATTGCTCGCGTTCAGTGCGATTGCGATGAAGGCGGTCGTTGGCTACTACGCTTCGGCGTTTGCGGTGCTCGCCATGGTCGCCGTGGCACTGCCTGAGCGCGCTGGTTAGGGGAATCACATGAATATCGCCGATTTGTTTTCGACGTCCGGAACGTCCGTGCCGCTGTACGCGGTCACGCCAGCGATGCTTGAGGGTGCATTGACTGGACCGCTCGAACCCCACGCCAAGTGGATTAAGGCAGTGGGCTTCACGGGCGGCGCCGGTAAGGTGCAGATGCTTCCAGGTGCGGATGGAAGCGTTGCAGGGGTGCTGTTCGGCCTTGGCGGTAACGACGATCCATTTGCGTACGCGGCACTGACAGCCGCGCTGCCTCAGGGCAGTTACGCGCTTGCGCTTCGGCCGCCTGGTAGCGATGGTAATCACATCGCGCTCGGATGGGCGATGGGGGCGTATGCTTACGCGCGGCTGAAGTCGCAGGACAAATCGAAGATCTATCCGCAGCTTGTTTGGCCTGAGGATGCGGATCGCGCGCACGTGCTGCGCGTCGCCCACGGCTTGTTCATGGCGCGCGATCTGGTGAACGCGCCTGCGAACGAATTGGGGCCAGAGGAGCTGGCGAGCGCGGCGGAGCGTCTCGCCCGCGATCACGGCGCCACGTTTTCGATCGTCGTTGGGCGCGATTTGATCGCCCAGAACTATCCGATGATCTGGGGCGTTGGTGCGGGATCGTCGCGTCTGCCCCGTCTTGTCGACATTCGCTGGGGGAATGCGAAACACCCGCGCGTGACGCTCGTCGGCAAGGGCGTTTGTTTCGATTCCGGCGGGCTCGATATCAAGCCAGCTGCGGCGATGCTCACCATGAAAAAGGACATGGGTGGAGCCGCGGGCGTCTTGGCGATCGCGCACATGGTGATGGACGCGAAGCTGCCGGTCGCGCTCCGTGTTCTGATTCCTGCTGTCGAAAATAGCGTCTCGGGCGATGCCTACCGGCCCGGCGACGTGCTCACGAGCCGCAAGGGTCTGACGGTCGAAGTCGGCAATACGGACGCGGAAGGCCGGCTCGTGCTCGCCGATGCGCTGTGCGAAGCGGACAGCGAGGCGCCGGAGTTGTTGATTTGCATGGCGACGCTGACCGGTGCGGCGCGGATCGCTACCGGGTTCGACTTGCCGCCGTTCTTTGCGCAAGATGACAAGCTTGCTGGGGAACTCGCGGCGGCGTCGGAACGCGAAGCCGACGCGATGTGGCGCTTGCCGCTGTGGCGCGGCTATCGCGACCTGATCGACAGCAAAATCGCCGACCTTACGAACAATCCGGGCAGCCCGAATGCGGGTGCGATAACGGCCGCGCTGTTCCTGTCGTGCTTTGTTGAAAAGACGAAGGCGTTTGCGCATTTCGACATCGCGGCCTGGAACGACCGCGCTAAGCCCGGGCGTCCGATCGGCGGCGAGGCGCAAGCCGTGCGCGCGATCTATGGGGTGCTGCGCGCGCGTTATGGCCGTCAGTAACCACGGGCGAAATCGACGAGATTTTCCGGCGGCAGTCCCTCGTCCATCCGGCGGATCGTGTTTGCAACCTGGCGCATGAACGATTCGGGATCGGTGAAGGCTGCGGAGTGTGCGGTCATCACGATCTTAGGGTGGGACCAGAGCGGACTGGTTGCCGGCAGCGGTTCGGCGCTGAACACGTCGAGCATCGCGCCGCGAAGGTGACCGCTATCGAGCGCGCGGATCAGGTCGTCCTCGACAACATGACCGCCGCGCGCCGCGTTGACGACGCAGGCGTCTTTCGGCAGCGCCGCAAGCGTCGTTGCGTTCAGGATACCGCGCGTCTCGTCCGTAAGCGGCAGCAGGCAAACGAGGATGTCGCTTTCGGCGAGGAACGCCTGCAGCTGATTTTGTCCGTGGAACGTCTTTACGCCTTCAACGCGCTTGGGCGTCGCGCTCCATCCTAAGAGTTGGTAGTTGAGCGCGCTCAGCGCTTTTGCTGCCGCTTGGCCCAACACGCCGAAGCCCAGAATGCCGACGCGCACGTGCTGCGCGCGCGGGGCCGCCAGCTGGCGCCACTTTTTGTCGCGCTGCAGATCGACGAAATCGTGCAGGCGGCGGTGCCAATAGAGGACGCCGAGCACGACGTATTCGCTCATCGCCTGGGCCAACGTGTCGTCGACGACGCGCGCGAGCGGGATGTGGCGCGGGTAAGTCGGATCGGCGACGATGCCGTCGACGCCTGCACCCATCGAGAAGACGATCTTCAGGTTCGGCAAGGCGCGTAGCGCACCGGGTGCGGGCTTCCAGGCGACGCAGTAGGCGATGTCGCTTGCGGTCGCGGCGTCGACCGTCGCACGAATGTCGAGATCGGGTAGGAACCGGCGCAGATGCGCGGTCCAGCGTTCTTGCGGGTAACCGGGCAAGTCGAAGAGCAATGCGCCCTGGGGCATGGTTGGCCGAGCCTCAAAAAAAAATCCGGCGCAGCTTGGTGCCGCGCCGGACAAGAAATCAATCCAATTGGAGAGCGTTAGTGTGCCGGAGGCGTTGCCGGTGCCGCGGGTGCCGGAGTGCCAGGTGCTGCCGGCGTTGCTGCACCGGGTGCCGCCGGTGTTTCCGGCGTGGTGCCCGGCGGCGGAGCCTGCAGTTCGCCGGCCGGCGGTTCCGCAGCACCATCTGCGGGTGCAGCGGGTGCCGGCGGCGGCGCCGGATTCGGTGCCGGGATAGCGAGCGGCGAGCCCGATAGCGTGCGAAGATACGCAATCAAGTTGATGCGGTCTTGCGACTTTGAGAGGCCGGCAAACGTCATCTTCGTGCCGGGAACGGCCGATTTCGGATCCTTGATGAACTTCTCGAAGGCGTCGTAGGTCCAATCTTCGGCCGCCAGCGCCTTCATCCCGGCTGAATAGGCGAACGTCGCATTGTGCGCGTGTTTTGCGCCAATGACGCCATAGAGGTTCGGGCCGATCTTGTTGGGGCCGCCGCTGGCGAAGTCGTGGCAGCTGACGCATTTCTGCTGCGTGATCTTTTCGCCTGCTGCGACATCAGCTGCCGGAAGCACGGTGCCCCAGTCGGTCGGGAGCTCTACAGGAGCCGGTCCGCCGTTCGTCGGCGTTTCGGTGACGGCCACTTCCATGCCCGGCTTTCCGGATTGGTGCGGCGCCATCATCTTGCCGATGACGATATTGAGTCCGGCGATGACGAGAACGGTGCCGAGGACTGCGCCGAAAATCTTGTTCCACTCGAAGGAATCCATCAGTGCAATCCTTGACTGAATGCTGCTTAAAGGAGGGTCGAATCTCGCTGCGCCGACGGCGCCGCGTATGAAGGCGGCGAGACAATACCGGGGGCGACTTTCGGGTCATTGCGGCGGAACGTCGCATTTTGGTGGGCGCGCGAAGCCTAGAACACACTCGGTCTGATGAGCGAACCCCTGATCCTTATTCCGGCCCGCATGGCGTCGACCCGGTTGCCGGGCAAGCCGCTCGCAGACATTTGCGGCGCGCCGATGATCGTGCAGGTCTGGCGGCGTGCGATGGAAGCCAAGTCCGGACGCGTTGCCGTTGCGGCTGCCGAGCGCGAGATTGTGGATGCGGTCGTGCAAGCAGGCGGCGAAGCTGTGCTGACCGATCCGAATCATCCGTCAGGGTCCGACCGCATCTATGAAGCGCTGACGCGGCTTGATGCGAACCGTTCGCACGACCTCGTCGTCAACGTGCAGGGCGATCTGCCGACGCTCGATCCGGCTTTGGTGCGCGCTGTCGTCGACGCGTTGCGCAATTCGGGCAGCGACATGTCCACGCTGGCGACGGAGATTGGCGAACCGTCCGAGCGGACGAATCCGAACGTGGTGAAGGCCGTTGTGGCGCTCGCCGATGGAGCGCGCGCGGGCAGGGCGCTCTATTTCACGCGGGCGACCGCGCCTTGGGGCGACGGACCGCTTTATCACCACATCGGCATTTATGCTTACCGCAGAGAGGCGCTTGAACGCTTCGTGAAGATGCCGCCTTCTCCGCTCGAGAAGCGGGAGAAGCTGGAGCAGCTCCGCGCGCTCGAGAACGGGATGACGATCGCGGTTCGGATTGTGGATACGATGCCGCTTGGCGTCGACACACCCGAGGATTTGGAGCGCGCGCGGCAGATGCTCGCAAAGGGGACGAAATGAACGCCAAGGCCAACACAATCGCGTTTCAGGGAGAGGCCGGCGCGAACTCGCACCTCGCTTGCCGCGAGGTGTTTCCCCAGATGACGGCGCTGCCATGTCAGACGTTCGAAGACGCGTTCGCGGCGGTCAAGGAAGGCAAGGCGCGGCTTGCGATGATCCCGATCGAGAACTCGCTCCATGGGCGTATCACCGATATCCATCACATCCTTCCCGAGTCCGGTCTTTACATCATCGGCGAGCACTTTTTGCGCGTGCATCATCAGTTAATGGCGGTGAAGGGCGCGACGCTTGAGGGTCTGAAGTCGGTGATGAGCCAAACGCCGGCGCTCGGACAGTGCCGCAATATCATCCGTTCACTGGGCCTGAGCATGATCGTGGGCGCCGACACGGCAGGCTCGGCGCGCCAGGTGGCGGAGGCGAAGGATCCGACGGTGGCGGCGCTCGCCTCGTCGCTTGCGGCTGAGATCTATGGGCTCAACATCCTGAAGGCGAACGTCGAAGACGCGCCGCACAACACGACGCGCTTTCTCATTATGTCGGGCGAGCCGGACGATGCAGAGGCGGGGTCGGGCGATGTCGTCACAACGTTCGTGTTCCGCGTGCGCAACGTGCCCGCAGCGCTCTACAAGGCGATGGGCGGGTTTGCGACGAACGGCGTGAACATGACGAAGCTCGAATCCTATCAGCTCGAGGGGTCGTTCAACGCGACGCAGTTCTACGCCGACATCGAAGGGCATCCGGAGGAGCGCAACGTGCGCTTGGCGCTCGAAGAGCTGCAATTCTTCACGACGCACTTGCGCATTCTGGGCGTCTATCCGGCGCATCCGTTCCGCAAGACGGTGGCGGCGCCGGTTTAGTGGCGACCAAAGAGTTGGCGAATTGGGCGGCTGCAGGCCGGTCCGACTGTGCGCCATTTGATGGCTCGAAACTCGTCTTTACGATTTGTTAACCACATTGCTCCTACCAGTCCTTTGTTGTGAGCGATGTGACTTCCGTCGTGCCGCTTTCCGATGGCGATTGTAACGAGAGGTAAGCACGATGAAGCGGGTCTTGGCGAAGCAGCTGGCAAGAACGAAGTTCTTCTATAGGGCGCTTCTTTCGAGCACGATCCTTTCGGGCATGTTCGGATCATGGGCCTTAGCGGCCGAGCAACCGGCGGTTTCCGCGCTGAATGGCAAAGTGGAGCTGGGAGTCGGTACGGTAGATACGGACACGCTCGGCAATGACGAATTGCTCTATGGCGGCGCATCGCTCAGCATCCCGTTGGCCGACCGTTATGGCGTGCAAACCGATTTCTCAGTCACAGATATCTACGGCGAGACAGCTGTAGGCGGGGGCGGTCACCTGTTCACGCGTGATCCCGGCTCTTACCTCGTGGGCTTTATTGGCGGTTACAGCGACTTGGGCTCCGCCGAGGCAGGATGGGGTGGGGTGGAAGCCGAACTCTATCTGGACAAGTTTTCCATCGAGGCCGCGGCCGGTGCGGTCGACGTCGATTACGACGCCGGTTCTGACCTGACCAAGGGTTTTGGCCTCATCGATGTCGCCTACTATGCGCAAGAGAACCTGCGCCTGTCGGTTGGCGCTAGCAGCATCGCCGAGTTCGAGTCGGGTCATGTGGCGGCAGAATGGATGATCGACTCCATGCCGTTGTCGATTAAGGGCGACGTGGGCGTTGGCGAAGACGATTTGGTCCACGCCAGTGTCGGCTTGTCGTTCTACTTCGGCGGCAACGACGCCGGAAAGAGCCTGATACGCCGGCACCGCGAGGACGATCCGCGCAACCGTGCGCTTGAGATTTTCGGTGCGGGTGCGGCAGGTGTCGCGGGCGCTGTGCCTCCAGCGACGTGTATTCCCTATTTTGGCTACACGCTCCCGCCCGCCAACGCGTATGGCTACTGCACGGGATGGGATCCAGTGCCCGAGTGAATTTGAGGTTGGCCGTCAGAGTGCGAGGATTGTGCTTCCTTGAAAGTGCTGGTCGGCTGTGAATTCGGTGGCGGAAGCGGACATGCCGTCTTTGTCGCGTCCGTCACGCGAATTCTTCGAGAACTGAATCCGGCTTGCCAGATCGAAGTCCACGCGTCGCGCGGTCATGCTCTCACCGCAACCAAGCGCGATTACGACGATTGGCGGCGAATCCCACACCTCGTGGAGCGGTCACTCAGGCGCAGAGCCCGGCGTACGTTTGGGCTCATGCTCTTCGACGCGCTCTGCGGCGAGGCGGAGATTTGGGATGCGAGGCTTCGGTACTGGGACGAGGCTTTCACACGGTTCAAGCCGGACGTCGTGCTGGCGGAGTATTCTCCAGGCCTTTCTATGTTTGCGCGGGGCCGCGTGCCGACGGTGGTGACCGGAACGGGGTACTCTATCCCTCCGCCCGACCTTCAGAGCTTCCCGCCGTATCGCGAGGCAGGGGACGATGAGCTTAGCGAAGCCGACTGTGTCGAGACATTGAACCGGGGGCTTACGAAAGTGGGTGCCCTACCGCTTCAGTTTCTGCCGCAAATGAATGCGGGCGACCTCGTCGCGCTGGTCACCTTGCCGTTGTTCGATCCCTATTGGCAGGTCCGAAAACAACTTTATCTCGGCGCGGAAATTCCAAGTGGCGCCCCGAAGCCTGGTCCCGAAACATCGCGCATTCTTGCCTATTTCAGCGATGCCGTTTTGCCGGAATCGACCTGGGCGGAACTCGGCGAAATCAATCGCCAGATCGAAGTTTACGGAAGCGGCAAGCGCCCTAAGAACTTGCCGGCCAACCTGGTGATGCGGGACAGACCGTTCGATCTGGCGCGCGACTTGCCTGGTGCGGACTTGGCGATTCACTGCGGCGGCCTTGGCTTTTCGTCGTCGGCTGTATTGGCGGGTGTCAGGCAGCTCGTGTTGTATGAGCACGACGAGCATTGGGGGCAGGCGCGGGGCGTTACGCTCGCCCGCGTTGGCAGAGGGCTTCCGCTTCTTTCTTTAGAGGCGGGCCAAGTTCGAGAAGCGGTCGAACAGCTTCTCGCAGACCAGCAGTGCAAAGCCTTTGCTCTCGCCTTAGCCAAGCAATACGCGCCATTTGCAGAGGCCAGGCCCTCCGAGCGCATTGCAAAGGAAATTCGTCTGCGCGGCTGAGCGTCGAAACGATCAACCTTCTTCCACCCAGCTCTTCACCAGTTGGTGCGCGATCGCGAGCGCCGGGGGCATTCGGAGATCCTTGGTGCCGCCCGTCATGGCCGCACGGCATTGCTCCTTCGTGAACCATTTCGCATCGGAGAGTTCGTTCATGTCGAGCGTGATCTCGGTCGTCGTCGCGTTCGCGAAGCAGCCGATCATCAGCGAGGACGGGTAGGGCCAGGGTTGCGTCGAGTGGAACGCGACCAGGTCAATCTTTATGCCCGCTTCTTCCATGAGTTCGCGGCCGACGGCTTCTTCGATGGTCTCGCCCGGCTCGATAAAGCCGGCGAGCGCGGAGTAGAAGCCTTGCGGCCACTTCGCCTGACGGCCGAGCAGGCACTTGTCGCCGTGCAGGGCCAGCATGATGACGACCGGGTCGGTGCGCGGGAAATGCTCCGTGTTGCAGGCTTCGCAGTAGCGCTTGTAGCCGGCGTCGGCGAGCACGGTCGCGTTGCCGCAGTTCGCGCAGAAGCCGTGGCGCTGGTGCCAATCGATCAGCGACTTCGCTTGCGCGAGAATCGCGGCGTCGCCAGGATCGATTTCTTCGGCGACCGTGCGTAGGTCTGCGAATTGACCCAAGCCTGCAAGCGGTCCGCTCGATGCCGGGTCCGGCAACGGCGAAATGTCGATCGCGAAATGCGCGACGCCGCCGTTCAGCCCCAAGAAGATCGTCGGTGCGCCGGGCGTCTTCAGCGGCAGCGCGAGTTCGGCAGTGACCCAACCCGCTTCCCGGCGCCCTTCGCGGTTCTTGATCAGGAACGGCATCAGCTTCCACACCGGAATGAACAGCGAGCGCTTGTCTTGGAAGGCAGCGCTCAGCCATTGCTGGTCTGTGCGGTGTTGGGCGGCGCGGTCGAGCGGCGAGTTGGCGAAGATGTTCGGGTTTTTGGGCAGAACCAGGCTCGTGCTCATGCACCCTCGGCTTTGGCTTGGCGAAATCCACAGGAAATGGGCCGCGACCATTGCATGAGCGCCGCAGCCGCCGCAACGGATCAGCGCTTGCGCCGGGATACGCCCGGTCTGCTATAGTTTTGCCGGGAGGTTGGCGGCGGACGTGTCCCTCGCCAACCCGGTCAGGTCCGGAAGGAAGCAGCCGTAACGAGTTTCGACTCGGGTCGTTCACCAGCCTCCCACCTTCGCCCCGCTTCGCGGGGCTTCGGTGGGCGCAGCCCACCTATGCGGACCATCGGATGGCGAAGAAGGATAAGGGGTCGGACGCTCCTGCGGACGAGCCGGATCTCGGGTTGGGCGGTGGTGGCGGGGCCAAGAAGGTGCTCCAGCCGAAGACGCACGCGAACGAGAACAAGACGCACACCGCCTACCGCGTGCTGGCGCGGAAGTACCGGCCGCAGACGTTCGAGGACGGATTTATCGGCCAAGCCGCAATGAAGCGGACGCTTGAAAATGCGTTCGCTGCCGGGCGCATTGCGCACGCCTTCATGCTGACCGGTGTGCGCGGCGTGGGAAAGACCACGACGGCGCGCATCATTGCGAAGGCGTTGAACTGCATCGGGCCGGATGGGAAGCGCACCGAGCCGACGGTGAAGCCATGCGGCGAATGCGAGCCCTGCAAGTCGATCGCGGAATCGCGCTGCACCGACGTGTTCGAGATGGACGCGGCATCGCGCACCGGCATCGACGACATCCGCGAGATCGTCGAGGGTGTGCGTTACGCGCCGGCCGAGGTGCGCTTTAAGGTCTACATCATCGACGAAGTTCACATGCTGTCCAAGCAGGCGTTCAACGGGTTGCTCAAGACTCTGGAAGAGCCTCCGCCGCATGTGAAGTTCATCTTCGCGACGACGGAAATCCGCAAGGTGCCGATCACCGTGCTGTCCCGGTGTCAGCGGTTCGATTTGAAGCGCGTGCCGGTGGACGAGCTGGCCGCGCATCTCGCCTACGTGTGCAAGTCGGAGGAGCGGCCGGCGGACGCTGCTGCGCTTGCTCTCATCGCGCGGGCCGCGGAGGGATCGGCGCGCGATGCGCTCTCGCTGCTCGATCAGGCGTTTGCGCATGCGGGCGGGGCGGATATCGAAGAAGAAGCCGTGCGTTCGATGTTGGGCCTTGCCGATCGCAGCCGGGGCTTGGAGCTGTTCGCCATGCTGATGCGCGGCGCGATCGGCGATGCGCTTGGCGAGTTCCGCGCGCAATACGATTCCGGCGCCGATCCGCTGGCGGTTCTTCAAGATCTTTCGCAGATTTGCCATGAAGTTACGCGCACGAAAGTCGTGGGCGGGAGCGGGAGTGCCGGTGCGACGGCGGAAGAGGCGAAGCGGCTGCAGGACTTGGCCCAGAGGCTGACGGTGCCTCAGTTGGCGCGGACGTGGCAGCTGATGTTGAAGGCGCTCGCGGAGGTGCAGGTGGCGCCCGATGCCGCGGCGGCGACCGAGATGGCGCTCATTCGCGTCGCCTATGCGGCCGAGCTTCCGCCGACGGATCAACTCGTGAAGAGTGCGGGATCGGGCGCGCCGGCCGCGTCGACGCCTTCGCGCGGCGCGTCGGGTTCGGCGCCACCGCCATCTCCTCCGCCACTTCGGATGAGTTCGCAAAGCGGGACCGCGACCGCGCGGAGCGAGCCGACGATGAGCGCCCCGCCGGTCGCACAATCCGCTGCTGCGCCGCGGGTGACTCTGCAGAGCTTTGCGGACATCGTTGCGCTGGCGCGCGAGCACCGGGAGGTGCGGCTCGTTTATGCGCTGGAGCATTGGGTGCATTTGGTGCGGTTCGTGCGCGGGCGGCTTGAGATTCGGCTCGATCCGGCGGCGCCGCCGGCGTTGCCGGGCGAACTCTCCGACAAGCTCTGGAAGCTGGCGGGCGAACGCTGGGTCGTAACGGTGTCGAGTGCGCAAGGCGAGCCCACGATCGCCGCGCAGATTGAAGCGAAGGATCAGGCGCGCCGTGCCTCGGCGGCGCAAGACCCGCTGCTCAAGGCCGCGATGGCGATGTTTCCGGGCGCCAAGATCGTCGCCGTGCGCGACCGTGATGCTTTCGACGTGGAGGGTGAGGTGCCGGAAGAAGGCGGGGAGGCGTCATGAAGAATTTCGGCGACATCATGAAGCAAGCGCAGCAGCTGCAGGCGCGCTTTCAAGAGGCGCAGGAGAAAGTCAAAGCCGTCGAAGCCGAGGGGCAATCCGGCGGCGGGATGGTGCGCGTGACGCTGAACGGCAGCGGGCTTGCCACTGCGGTTAAGATCGATCCGTCGCTCATGGATCCGAACGACGTTGGGATGCTCGAAGATTTGCTGCGCACGGCGATCAACGATGCGCGCGGTAAAGTCGACGCACGCGTGGGCGACGAGATGGCGAAAGCAACCGGCGGGTTCCCGTTGCCGCCGGGGATGAAGTTTTAGCCGATGGCGGCGCTTTCCGGCCCTGAGATCGAACGCTTGGTGCAGCTGCTTGCGCGACTGCCGGGGCTTGGGCCGCGGTCTGCGCGGCGCGCCGCGCTTGTGCTCATCAAGAAAAAGGAAAGCCTGCTGCAGCCGCTCGCCGCCGCCCTGGAAGAGGCTGGGCGGGTGATTAAGTCGTGCGGCACGTGCGGCAATCTCGATACGTCAAATCCGTGCGGCGTGTGCACCGAGGCGAAGCGCGACGCGGCGCTCATCTGCGTGGTCGAGGACGTGGCCGATCTCTGGGCGCTGGAGCGCGCGGGCGTGTTTCGCGGGCGCTATCACGTGCTCGGCGGCACGCTCTCCGCGCTCGACGGGCGGGGGCCGGATCAGCTGAGCATCGGCGCGCTCGTCGAACGTGTGAAAGCGGGAGGCGTGCGCGAGGTGGTGCTGGGGCTCAACGCCACCGTCGAGGGCCAAACGACCGCGCACTATGTGACAGATTTGATCGCGCCGCTCGGCGTGTCGGTGACCCGGCTGGCGCACGGCGTGCCGGTCGGCGGGGAACTCGACTATCTGGACGAGGGCACGCTCGCCGCCGCGTTTGCGGCACGGCGGGCGATGTAGCCACCGTTCACCAAGCTGCCGTCTTGACGGCCGGTGGGGTTGGTCTTACGTCCACGACCATGGCTAAACGTCCTATTCTTGTTGCTCCGGATCCCGTGCTGAAGCAGGTGTCGCAGCCTGTGGCGGAGGTTACCGACGAGTTGCGTCGTCTGATGGACGACATGCTGGAGACGATGTACGCGGCGCCGGGGATCGGGCTTGCGGCTATTCAGATCGGCGTTGCGAAGCGCATTATCGTGATCGATGTCGGAAAGGATAAGCCCGATGCCGACGACGGCGACGACGAGGCGAAGAAGAAAGAGAAAGATCCGGATCCGATGTACTTCGTGAACCCGGAGATCGTCTGGGCGTCGGACGAGAAGGTGATGTGCGAGGAAGGGTGTCTGTCGGTGCCGGACCTCTATGAGGAGGTCGAGCGGCCGGCGCGGGTGAAGGTGCGGTATCTCGACTATCACGGCGAACAACGCGAGATCGACTGCGAGGGGATGCTTGCCGTTTGCATTCAGCACGAGATGGATCATCTCGAGGGCGTGCTCTTCATCGATCATCTGTCGCGGCTGAAGCGCGAGATGATGCTGAAGAAGCTCATCAAAGCGCGGAAGCGCGAGACGGTGGGCTAGTGGGCCGTCTGCGCCTCGCGTTCATGGGAACACCTGCGTTTTCCGTGCCGACGCTGGAGGCGTTGGTGTCGGCGGGACATGAGATCGTTTGCGTTTACTCGCAGCCGCCGCGGCCCTCTGGGCGCGGGCATAAGTTGCAGCCGTCGGCGGTTCAGGCTGCGGCGGAGCGGCTTCAGATCCCCGTGCGGGTGCCCGTGAGCTTGAAGGGGGCGGACGAGCAGGCGGCGTTTACGGCGCTCAAGCTCGATGCGGCGGTTGTTGTGGCCTACGGGCTGCTCTTGCCTAAACCTATTCTGGACGCGCCGCGTCTTGGCTGCTTCAACTTGCATGCTTCGCTGTTGCCGCGCTGGCGGGGAGCGGCACCCATTCACCGGGCGGTGATGGCGGGCGACGACGAAACCGGCGTCATGGTCATGCGCATGGAGGAGGGGCTCGATACGGGGCCCGTGCTCAGCGCCTGGCGGTGCGTGATCGGCGACGATACGACGACGGGCGCTTTGCAGGACGTGCTGGCGCGCGAGGGCGCGCGGTTGATGGTCGAAACGCTTGCCGGCGATTTGCGCGCGGTGGTGCAGAGCGCCGAAGGCGTTACCTATGCAAAGAAGATCGTGCCGGAAGAGGCGAAGATCGACTGGACGCGCCCGGCGCGCGAGGTGCTGCGGCATGTGCATGGGCTGAACCCCGCGCCCGGCGCTTGGACGATGTCCGGAGAGGCGCGGTTGAAGATCTTGCGGGTGCGTCTTGCGCCAGGCGGCGGCGTGGCCGGCACGGTGATTGCCTCGCCGTTTGTCGTTGCGTGCGGCGAGGGCGCGCTGGAGGTGGTCGAGCTGCAGCGCGCGGGGCGCGGTGCGCAGGGGGTGGAAGAGTTTCGCCGTGGGTTTCCCTTGGCCGTCGGTTCGCGGCTCGGCTGATGCGCTGGAAGCTTCTCATCGAGTACGATGGTGCGCCGTTTCAGGGCTGGCAACGGCAGGACAATGGTCCTTCCGTGCAGGCCGCGGTGGAGCAGGCAATCCTGAAGCTGACGGGCGAGAGCGTCACGATTGCGGCGGCAGGCCGCACGGATACCGGTGTGCACGCTTTCGGCCAGGTGGCGCATGCCGACATCGCGAAGGTTCTTGCCCCCGACAAGATGCGCGATGCGCTGAACGCGCATTTGCGGCCGCATCCGGTTGCGGTGCTTGCCGCCGAGGCGGTGAGCGAGGATTTTCATGCGCGGTTCAACGCGACGGGGCGGCACTATCTCTATCGGATCGTCAATCGCCGGGCGCCGCTGACGCTCGATCATGGGAAGGCGTGGCAGGTGCAGGCGCCGCTGGACGCGACGGCGATGCATGCGGCGGCGCAGCGGCTCGTCGGGCATCACGACTTCACGACGTTCCGCGCGGCCGAGTGTCAGGCGAAGTCGCCGATGAAGACGCTCGACCGGCTCGACGTGTCGCGCGTGGGCGAAGAGATTTCTGTGCGCGCCTCGGCACGCTCGTTCCTACATCATCAGGTGCGCTCGATGGTGGGGACGCTGAAAATGGTTGGCGCGGGGAAAATGACGGTGAACGACGTCGCGGCCGCTTTGGCCGCGCGGGACCGGACGCAATGCGGTCCCGTGGCGCCGCCGGACGGGCTCTACTTGGTTCGCGTCGACTACGGGGTTAGGTCGACGAGCTCGACTTGATCGGGTGCGATCGTCCGGCCGAAGAAGCCTGAGCCGACGCGCGCGAAGCGCTCCGGTGCGTCGGTGCCCATGAAGGTCGGCTGTTTCGGCGGCCCTTGGCGGCGTAACGCGCGGGTATCGAGTAGGGTTTCGACTTCGTGTGCCGTCGTTGCGGCGCTGTCGACGAGCGCGACGTTCGGGCCTACCGCCTTTGCGATCGGTTGGACCAAGACGGGGAAGTGGGTGCAGCCAAGGACGAGCGTGTCCGGGCGTTCGGCGCTCGCGAAGATGTCTTTGAGGTAGCGCTCGGCGGCGCGCTCGGGAACATCGCCATCTGTCCAACCTTCTTCGGCCAATGCGACGAACAAGGGGCAAGCGCGCTGCACGACTTTGGCCTCGGGTTTCAGGGCGTGAATGGCGCGAACATAGGCGCCGCCCTTCACCGTGCCTTCGGTTGCGATCACCGCGATCGGGCCGCCGTTGCTGGCGGCGACCGCCGCGCGCGCGCCCGGTTCGACGACGCCCAACACGGGTATCGGCGCGTAGGCGGCGGTCAGCACCGGCAACGCGACAGCCGACGCGGTGTTGCAGGCGACGACGATCAGCTTCGGCTGGTAGCGCATCAAGGCGCGTGTCGCTTGCACGGCGTAGCGGGTGACGGTCTCGGCGCTCTTCGTCCCGTAGGGTAGGCGGGCGGTGTCTCCCAAATAGACGAGATGCTCGTTGGCCAAGCGCTTTGCGATGGCCGACGCGACCGTCAAACCGCCTACGCCGGAATCGAAGATGGCGATCGGGGTGTCGTTCATCGTGTGGCCGGCAACCAGAGGTCGGCGGCGAAGGGGACCGCGAAGAACTCGTAGTAGGAGTGCAACACCAACCCCAACAGCGCGGTGCTGGCGGCGATGCTCCAACCGGCGTCGAGTGCAGTCTCGGCGGTGTAGTAGCGATAGTAGAGCGTGAAGACGAGAATGATCGTGTAGAGGGTGACGGTGTCGCTCGCGTCGATGATCCCTGCCGCAAACAACAAGAAGGCCGGCAGGTTCAGCAGGTAGATGACGATCGTGCCCCAATTGTAAGCGATGATCAGCGGTGCGTAGCGGTGCGCGAGCCCCAAGAAGCGCAGCACGAAGATCATAACGAGCGGAAACAGCATCCACTGCAGGGACAGCGTCAGCGTCGAGAAGACAGCGTCGCCCAAGCCGTAGGCGTTCTCCAACGGGGGTTTGCCCTGCCGGAGCCGCTCGGCTGCGATCACGCCTCGGGCCAGGAGGTCCATGCCGATATTCATCGGGATCACGATGAGCAGAGCCGCGAACGAGCGATAGAAACCCTCGACGGTGAGATCGAACTTATCCCACGCACGCCGGTCCCGCACGACGAGCGCGAATGCGGCATCGAGCGAACGGTTGACGTAGGCGATGTTCACGCTCACGCAGCGCCCCCTTCGAAGTATGTGGTGAGGATCGCTTCGTAGATTTTCGTCAGGCGTTCGAGATCGGCGAGGCGGACGCACTCGTCGGTCTTATGCATCGTTGTGCCGGCAAGGCCGATCTCGGCGACGGGGCAATGGTGGTGAATGAAGCGCGCGTCGGAGGTTCCACCGGTGGTCGAGAAATTGGGCTTGTCGCCGGTGGCCGCCGTGATTGCACGTTCGAGCAGGCTTGTGAACGTGCCTTGCTTGGTCAGGAACGGGTGCGCGCCGCGCACGAACTTGAGTTCGTGGGCGAGGTTCAAAGGCTTGAGGGCTGCGTCGCATTCGCCGCCGATCCAGCGCTCCAGATCCTCGGCGTTCTGTTCGGTGTTGAAGCGGATGTTGAATGTGGCGCGGGCGGTGGCCGGGATGACGTTCGTGGCCGGATTGCCGACGTCGACGGTCGTCACTTCCAAGTTGGAGGGTTGGAAGTCTTTCGTACCTGTGTCGAGCTTGCGCGACGTAATGCGCGCCAAAGCGGCGACGAGACCCGGGATTGGGTTCTTGGCACGGTCGGGATAGCCGACGTGGCCTTGGACGCCTTTGACAGTCAGATGGCCGGTGAGGCTGCCGCGGCGGCCGATCTTGACCGTGTCGCCCGCGGTGAATTCGGCGGTCGGCTCGCCGACGATGCAGTGGTCGATGTGCTCGCCGTTCGCCTGCATCCATTCGAGTATGCGCACGGTGCCGTCGACGGCTGGACCTTCTTCGTCGCCGGTTAGCAGCAAGCTGATCGAGCCTTTGTTGCCGTGGCGGTCCGCGGTGCGGGCGACGGCGGCGACGAAGGCCGCGATCGCGCTCTTCATGTCGGCGGCGCCGCGGCCGAACAAGGTGCCGTCGGCCACGACTGCTGCAAATGGGTCGTGGCGCCAGGTCGACGTGTCGCCGGGCGGCACGACGTCGGTGTGGCCGGCGAAGCAGAAGTTCGGCGCCGAGGTCCCGCGGCGCGCGTAGAGGTTTTCGATCCTCGGGCCGCCTGTCGCGAAGGCAAGGCGCGTGCAGTTGAAGCCCAAGCTCGAGAGCGCGTGCTCCAGCACCGCAATCGCGCCGCCGTCCGCGGGGGTCACGCTACGGCAACGGATGAGGTCTTGCGCCAGCAGGAGCGGGTCGGCCAAACGCGCGCGTACTTGTGTTTCCATGGGGGCGATTTAGAACCGGCAGTCGACGAGGTCAATTCAAGCACAAGCCAAGTTAACAGCGAGGTAGTCATGGCAGGCCGGCTGGGCGGAAAAGTGGCGGTGATTACGGGCGGTGCGTCCGGAATCGGGCGCGGAACGGTCGAGTTGTTCGTCCGCGAGGGGGCGAAAGTCGTCGCCGCCGACATCCAGGACGACAAAGGGGCGCGGCTTGAGGAAGAACTGGGAAAGGCCGTGCGCTACATCCGCTGCGACGTGACGCGCGAGGCGGATGTGAAGGAAGCCGTCAATTTGGCGGTACAGGCGTTCGGGCGGCTCGATTGTATCTTCAACAACGCCGGAACGCCGGGCGCTCTTGAGAATGCGGAAACGGTGACAGCGGATGGCTTCGATTCCGTCATGCGGCTGCACGTGCTCGGCGCGATGTTCGGGATGAAGCACGCGGTGCCGGTGATGCGGGCGCAGGGCGGCGGCTCGATCATCTCGACCGCCTCGATCGCGGGCTTGCGCAACGGGTATGGGCCGCTGCTCTACTCGACCGCGAAGGCGGCAATCGTGCATATGACGAAGGTGGCCGCAGCGCAGCTTGGGCCGATGAACATCCGGGTGAACTGCATCTGCCCGGGGCTGATTGCGACGCCGATCTTTGCGAAAGGCATCGGGATGGCGACGCAGGTCGCCGATCAGACGGTCAGCCAGATCGTGACCGTGATGAAGAACTCGCAGCCGATTCCTCGGGCCGGGTTGCCGTCAGATATCGCGGAGGCGGCGCTCTTTCTCGCCTCCGACGGCTCGGGCTTCGTGAACGGGCATGCCCTGGTCGTTGACGGCGGGATTACCGTCGGACCCACGGGGGCGGCGCAGGAAGCGGTCTACGCGCCGTTCGTGCAGGCAATGGGAATCGATCCGTCGATGCTGGAGCAGGCTGCGAAGGGGTAAGCGCGATGATTATTGTGGCGGGTACCGTTCGCGTGCCTCCGGCGAAGCTCGACGAAGCGCGCGGGATCATGGCGCGGATGATCGCGGCGTCGCGGGCCGAAGACGGCTGTATCGACTATTCCTACTCGGTCGATGTGCTTGATCGGGGGTTGGTACGCGTGTGGGAGGTTTGGCGCGACCGCGAGGCGTTGCAGCGGCATTTTCACATGCCGCATCTCGCGGAATGGCGGGCCGCGTGGCCGACGTTCGGGATCTCCGACCGGAAGCTTGCGATCTACGACGTGAGCGGGACGACGGCGCTGTAGGCTGAAACGTCTTGCGGGGGTCGCCGCCCAGACAAGCGCTGTCTCAGTCTTTGGGCGGTGGTGCTCTTTCCAGCGCTTCGACGAGAAGCTCGAGCGCTGCTTCGGCGAACCAGTTCATGTTTGTCCAGCGGTCGTTGAGGTTCGTACGTAGCGTACGCACCTTCGAATCGGGGCCCGAGACTGCGAGGCAGGTGTGGCCCGCGGGGTCGCCATAGCCGTTGCCGGTTGGACCGGCGGCGCCGGTTTCTGCGAGGCCCCATTCGACGCGGTGCTTTTCGCGGATCGTCCGGCTCAGAAACTCAGCGTAGGGCTCGCTCGACGAACGCATGCCGCCCAGGCTTTCGCGATCCAGACTAAGCAACCCTCTGAATGCTCGCGGCGAATAGATGATGCCGCCACCGGCGTAGTACGCGGAAGCGCCGGGGACGGCGAGCAGGGCCGCCGAGATCAAGCCGCCAGCAGACGATTCTGCGATCGCTATGCGCTCCGTGCGGGCGATCAATAGCGCGGCGGCTTTGGCGGCGGGGATGCGCGGGTCGTGCATAGTGGCCTCGTGGTAATGCTGGGCAGCGAAGAACGGATGGCGACGCGGGTCAAGGGCTTGTGGCGATCGTGCATGTCCTCTGTCGGCAAAATGCGATAAGCAAGCGTCCAATGAGCTTCGATCCGACCATCACCGATCTGCTGGCCGTCCTTTCCGGGAGCGTCGTCGGGTTGACGCTCGGGGTGGTTGGCGGCGGCGGGTCGATCCTTGCGGTGCCGCTGTTGCTGTACGTGGTCGGTGTCTCCAATCCGCACGTCGCGATCGGGACCAGCGCGCTTGCCGTTTCGGTGAACGCGTTCGCAAACTTGATCGCGCATTCGCGGGCCGGCAACGTGAAGTGGCCATGCGCCGTGGTCTTCGGCTTGTCGGGCGTCACGGGTGCGTTTGCCGGCTCCACGTTAGGCAAGCTTGTCGACGGCCAGAAGCTTCTGTTCGTGTTTGGGCTGGTCATGGTGGCGGTTGCGCTTGCCATGCTTCGCCCGCGCGGGGCGGAAGGCGATCCGAACGTGCGGATTACGCCTCAGATCGCGGTGCGTCTTGTCGGGATCGGTCTTGCAACCGGATTGCTTGCCGGGTTTTTCGGTATCGGCGGCGGCTTCTTAATCGTGCCCGGCATCATGCTTGGGAGCGGCATGGCCATGCTGAATGCGGTCGGCTCGTCACTGTTTTCGGTTGGTGCGTTCGGGTTGACCACAGCGGTGAGTTACGCTGCCGATGGTCTCGTCGATTGGCGGATCGCGGGAGAGTTCATCGGCGGCGGCCTCTTGGGCGGGTTGACCGGGCTTGCATTGGCGCAGCGTTTGGCCGCGCGCAAGGGCCTCTTGAACCGCATCTTTGCAGGCGTTGTTTTGTCGGTTGCGGCCTATGTGCTGTGGCGAAGCGCGGCGGCGTTCCAGTAGCTCTCAGTACAAGCCGGGGATGATGCGGTACGGCACGCGCTTTACGTATTCCGTCCACAGTGCGCCGTACTTCTCGGCGCAGCGGCGGTCGTCGTCGATTTGGCGCGGGACGAGCAGCGCGACGTAGTAGATCGGGTAGAGCCACGGGCCTATGTGGCCGGGGTAGCCGAGCGCGAGGGCGAGACCGCTCGCCATCAGGAGTTCGCCCAAGTAGTTGACGTGGCGCGAGACTGCCCAGAAGCCGCTGACGAGGAGCTGGTGCTTGCCGTCTGTGAGGGCCTCCGGTGTGAGACCGAGGAATTTGGCGCTTGGGTCGCGCTTGAACGTGTACTTCTGCATGTTGGCGCCGCGGGCGAGCGACCAGCCGCCGAAGAACAGGATTATCGCGATGATGAGAACGCCCGCCGGTGTGTGCGGGTTGGGTAGCTCGGCGGTGGACCAGAGGCCGACGGCGTAGAAGTAGGGGTAGAACAGCAGGCAGCCCCAGCCGAGCTTGAAGCCCATGCGCTCGGCGAAGAAGTCGTAGGTGTAGAGATGGACTCGCTCGAAAAAGAGATACTCGGTCAGGAAGAACGTGAAGAGCGCTGCGTAGAGTGCGATGCCGAATGATGGTTCTTCAGGGAAAGTCAGATAGTGGTGCGCTGCGAACGAATAGATGTTGAGACCCAGCATCGTCGCGCCGACCATGTAGAGCCACATCTTCGCGTCGATGCGCCCGCCCAGCCATTGGGGATTCGGGGTGCGGCCGAGGAAGAGATCGGCGAGCAATCCTTTGCCCGTGGGCTGCTCGGGCAGGACGACGATGGCGGTGAAGATGAGGCCGAACACGCAGGCGCCAGCGAGGCCCTCCCAGCGCGTCGTCCAGAAGAAATCCCAGGCGAGCCAACCCTGCGAACAGGCGAGTGCCCAGAGGGCGATCGTGAGCGCGAAGACGATTAGCCCGTTCAGGCGGTAGCGGAGCGGTTTGCCGGTCACCAGGTCGGTTACATAGCCGTCGACGGTTCGGGCGGGGACGAGCAAATGCAGTAGCGTGATCAACGCGTACACGCCGAGTGGTGCGAAGAATCCTGCGAGCGTCATGAGAGGTCCTTCGTAGAGCGGGCGAAGATGTCGATGGCCGTACGGCGCGGCAGCAGGCGGCCAAGCGCGAACCGGGCGATGCGATTTACCGCGCCCGGCACGACGACGGGGCCGCGGCCCAGGGCTTCGAGCGTTTGGTTTGCGACATCGGCGGCGTCGAGCGTTCCAGGCGCGTCTCTGGCCGCGGCCTTGGCGTAACCCGGCGTGCGGATGGCGCCGGCGCTGGAGACGACGACGTCAACGCCCATGGGTTTGAGTTCGGCCCAGAGGCTTTCGCCGAGGACGATGTTGAATGCCTTCGACGCCGCGTAGGTCGCTATGCGGGGTGCGCCTTGGTAGCCGGCGAGCGAGGACATCAGGACGATGCCGCCACGGCCGCGTTCGATCATCTTGGGCGCGAGCGTTCGGGCGAACGTCAGGGGCCCTTTGATGTTGACGTCGACGACGCGCGCCAGATCGTCCATAGGCCGGCTCACCAGTTCGCCGACGGGGGCAAAGGCGGCGTTGTACACGGCGAGGCCGATGTCGAGGTCTGCGGTTAGGCTTTCAAGCGCCGCCGGGAGGTCTGGCCGCGCGAGGTCGATCGTCTCTGTTCGCACATCGACTTGAGCAGACTTGCGCAAGCCGTCGGCGACGCGGGCGAGATGGTCGGCGCGGCGCGCGAGGAGCAAGAGGTTCAATCCACGCTCTGCGAGCGCTTGCGCGAAAGCGGCTCCCAAACCCTCGGAAGCGCCGGCGACGATTGCCCAAGCGCCGTATGTCGCTGCAAAGGCGGTTGGGGTGGCGCGCGCAGTCACAGTCAGTCGCGCAGGAGGTCGTTGATGCTCGTTTTGGAGCGCGTGCGTTCGTCGACCGTCTTCACGATCACGGCGCAGTAGAGCGACGGTTTGCCGGGTGCGCCGGGGAGCGTGCCGGCGACGACGACGGAGTAGGGCGGCACGCGGCCTTGGTGGATTTGGCCGGTGGCGCGGTCGACAATTTTAGTGGAGGCGCCGATGAAGACGCCCATGCCGATGACGGCGCCTTCGCCGACGATCACGCCTTCAGCGACTTCCGAGCGTGCGCCGACGAAGCAATTGTCTTCGATGATGACGGGGTTCGCTTGCAGGGGTTCCAGAACGCCGCCGAGGCCCGTGCCGCCGGAGATGTGGCAGTTCTTGCCCACTTGCGCGCAGGAGCCGACGGTCGCCCAGGTGTCGATCATCGTGCCTTCGCCGACATTCGCGCCGACGTTGATGAAGCAGGGCATCAGCACGGCGGTGCGGGCGACGTGGGCGGAGTGGCGCACGATCGCGCCCGGCACCGCGCGGAAGCCTGCGCGTGCGAAGTCGTCGGCCGACCACTTCGCGAATTTCGAGGGGACCTTATCGTACCAATGTGCGCCGCCTGGGCCGCCCGGGATCGGTTCCATCGGGTTCAGGCGGAACGAGAGTAGCACCGCCTTCTTGATCCATTGATGCGTATGCCACTCGCCGCCGGTTTTTTCGGCGACGCGGAACTCGCCGCAATCGAGCGCGGCCAGGGTTTCTTCGATTGCTTTGCGGGCCGGGCCTTGCGTGGCGGGCGAGATCGTGTCGCGGGCCTCCCAAGCTTCGTCGATCGTGATCTGCAGTTTCGTCCAGCTCATGGGGCGGCCCTTACGCGAATGGTGGTCAGGAACTTGGCGAGGTCGTCGGTGCGGAAATGCACATGGGGCACGTCCGGTGGCGCGTCGCCCCAGCCGCGTACGGCCGGGTCGGCGTGGCCTTCGGCTGCGCGCACCAGGACGGTCGTCATACCCAACGCATGGGCGGGTGCCAAGTTGCGGTCGAGGTCTTCGAACATCGCGGCGCGTTTGGGGTCGATTTCGTGCTTCCTCACGAAGCGTTCGAATGTTTCGAGCTTCGGCTTCGGGATGAAGTCGGCGTGGACGATGTCGAAGATGTCCTCCACGTGGTCGTGGATGCCGATGCGGTCGAGTACGCGCTTGGCGTGGAAGACAGTGCCGTTCGTGAAGACGAGGCGGCGGCCGGGCAAGCGCTGGAGTGCGCCGGCAAGCGCTTCGTTCGGCGGCACTACAGAGACGTCGATGTCGTGCACGAAGTTGAGGAAGCTGTGCGGCTTGATGCCGTGCAGCTTCATGAGGCCCGAGAGCGTGGTTCCGTGGTCGCGGTAGTAGAGCTTCTGCAGGCGGTAGGCTTCGTCGCCGTCGACTTGGAGCAGGTCGGAGATGAAGGCGCGCATCTTGACGTCGATCTGGGCGAACAGATTGCAGCTCGGCGGGTACAGCGTGTTGTCGAGGTCGAAGACCCACGTATCTATGGGGGTGAAGTCGGGCGGGGGGTGGGTCATGCCGATGGCGGAATAGCCCGACCCGAGGCCGTATCGCAACCGAATGTTAACCACCTCCGGCAAAGCGGCCTTAAACGGCGGGGCGTAAGCTTAAGGCGGTGGGGGATACGAGTGACTGCCATGCTGAAGCACATGATCGGAAAGCTCGCGGAGCGGCCGCGGATGTCCTACGAGGACGCTCGCGCCGCGCTGGAAACGCACGCTCACAACGCGCGCCGCTATCTGGCGGGGCGTCCGGACGTCGAGCCCGAGATCCTTTACTATCTGGCAAACGACGAGTCGGTTGCGGTGCGCAGGCTCGTTGCCGCCAATCCTTCAACCCCGCAGCGCGCCAACAAGATTCTGGCTGCCGACGCGGATGTCGAAGTGCGTTGCGAACTCGCTCAGAAGGTGGGGCGGCAGGTTTCGGAGCATTCGTCCGAAATGACGGTGCGCGGCCATGCGCTTGCGGTCGAGGTGATCGAGCGGCTGGCGCACGACAGCGTGGCGCGCGTGCGGGCGATCTTAGCCGAACAGCTCAAGTCGTCGTCAAACGTGCCGGTGCATGTTGTTCAGGTTTTGGCGCGCGATCCGGAGTTGATCGTTCGGGCGCCGATCCTCGAGTGCTCGCCTCTGGTGCAGGTGCCTGCTTAAGCCTATTGCGGCGCGGGTTCTTCCCGGCGCGCGGCAAACTCGAATGTGAGACCGGGGCGGCCGCCGGTGTCGATTTCCAAGAAGCCCGTGCTCTTGAAGCTGCGGCCCTGGCAGTCGGTTGCGTCGTCGATTTCGAATGTCGCGTCGCGGGTGCAGAACTGCTTCGTGCCGCCCCAGGTTTCGGCGACACCTTCCGTGCGATCGGCGGCGGCGAACGCATAGACATAACGCTCGATCAGACGATCCTTGATCACCTTCTCGCATTGGCCCGGTTGCAGGCGCCACCAACCCATAGAGCGCTTCTTGCCTTGGGATTCGATCCCGAGAGCGGACCAGATGATGTCTTGCGTGCGGTTGCAGAACGTCAAGCCCGCGCCGGCCTGGTTCTTGGCCGCTTCGGCGAGCAGTTTGTTGTAGAGGCCGGTCGCATCGTTCGAGGGCAGGCCGAGTGCGGTGCGGACCTGGCCCAGCGCTTCGACGAACTTCGGACCGGGCACGCCGTCGATCGCGCCTTCGAAGCGGCCGAGATCGGCGAGAAGCCGCTGTACGCCCGCAATGCGCGCTTGATCGAGCGATTTGAAGCCCGGTGTTTCGGCCAGCGTCGTCGTCCAGGCAGTTTTGCCTTCGGTGTCGACGCGGGCAAAGCCTTGCGCTTCGTAGCCGGGACCGCATTGGTTGGAGCCGTCGCTCGTCGCTTGGAACGTGCCCTTGCCCGTGCAAAGCGTCTGCGTGCCGCCCCAGGTTCGGATCGCGCCGGAGTGGGCGAACGACGAGCGGGCGAACGTGTAGAATGTCGGCTGCTTCAGTTCGCCCTTGATCACGACGCGGCATTCTCCGGCGGGGACAATCCACCAGCCGCGCGTTGCGAGCAGGCCGCCATTGCGGATGCCGACGGCGATCGAGAGGGCGTAGGATGTGCGGTTGCAGAACGTGTAGTCGCTCTTCGCGTTTCGCTGGGGGCGATCGGGCTGAAGGTTGCCGACGCCGGGGATCGGCTTTGCGGGGGCTTCTGTCGTAGCGGCTCCGGGTGCCGAGACGATGCGAGGCTTCGTGCGTGCAGGCTTCGTTTGCTCGCGCAGTTCGCTGCCGGGCGTCATGGGCATGACGACGGGGCGCTGGGGCGTCGATGCGGGCGCCGCGTCCTCAGCAGGTTGCGCGCGAGCCGCGCCGCTTGCGGCTACAAGCGCGAGACCGATCGACAGCGCGAACTGGCGCAACGAAGCGAACAAACTGTCCAAGTCCTTGAAATCGCGAGGCTTCACCCACGCACGATCATGGTGCCTGCACCGTGCTCTGTAAACAGCTCGATGAGAAGCACATGTTGAACACGCCCGTCGAGAATGACCGCCGCGCGCACACCGCGCTCGACCGCGTCGATACAGGTTTCAACCTTGGGAATCATGCCGCCGGAGATTGTGCCGTCCTTGATCAGAGCGCGCGCCTCGGTTGTGGTGAGGCGTTCGATCAAATTGCCGTTGCGGTCCATAACCCCTGGGACATCGGTCAGGAGCAGCATGCGGTCGGCTTTGAGGGCACCTGCGACGGCCCCCGCAACCGTGTCGGCGTTGATGTTGTAGGTCTCGCCGTTCCGGCCGACGCCGATCGGGGCGATGACGGCAACCATGTCGGCGCGGACGATCGCCTGCAGCACCTCGATGTTGACCTCTTCCGGTTCGCCCACGAAGCCGAGGTCGACGGCTTCTTCCTTGCCGGTGTCGGGGTTGCGGCGGGTCTTTACGACCTTCTTGGCGACGATCATCTGACCGTCCTTGCCCGAGACGCCCACAGCTTTGCCGCCCGCGTTGTTGATGGCGGAGACGATCTGTTTGTTGACGGTGCCGGTCAGAACCATCTCGACGACGTCGATGGCAGCTTGATCGGTGACGCGTAGGCCGTCGACAAACGACGACTTGATCTCGAGCTTTTTCAGCATCGCGCCGATCTGCGGGCCGCCGCCGTGCACGACGACAGGATCAATGCCGGTTTGGCGCATCAGCACGATGTCTTGCGCGAAGTGCTCGGCGACGCCTTCTTCACCCATGGCGTTGCCGCCGTATTTCACGAGCACCGTCTTTTGATCGTAGTGCAAAATGTGCGGCAATGCTTCGGTGAGCACCCGGGCGGTCGCGCGCCACTTCGCGAGCTGGCGCAGGTTCTGGACGCGTTCGTCCTTGCCTTGGAAGGTCGGGTCGTCTGGAGAACTCATGCGCGCGCTTTCAAACGTAGCTTAACGGCGCGCCTTATAGACGGTTTCCGCGAGGTCCGCGAGATGGGCACGCAGCTCAGGGATACCCGTCTTGGTTTCGGCGGAAGTCGCAAAGATGTCCGGATGGGCGGCCGCGTGGGTCTTGGCGAGCGCTGCGGCTGCGTTAACCGCTTCGGCGACCTCGGTCGCGTTCAGTTTGTCGGTCTTGGTCAAGACGACCAGGAACGAGGCCGCAGCCTCGTCGAGGATTTCCATCATCGTGCGGTCGTTTTCGTTTGCGCCGTGGCGGGCGTCGATCAGCAGGCAGACGCGGCGCAGCTGCGGGCGGCCGCGGAGATAAGATTCGATGAGGCGGCGCCAGTCGGCCGACATCGCCTTCGAGACGCGTGCGAAGCCGTAGCCGGGGAGGTCGGCGAGCGTGAGCTTGTGGCCTAAGTCGAACAGGTTGATCTCGCGCGTGCGGCCGGGCGTGTTCGAAACGCGCGCCAGCGTCTTCCTGTTCGTGAGCGCGTTCAGAAGGCTCGACTTACCGACATTCGAACGGCCGGCGAAGGCGATCTCGGGGAGCTTCGTCGGCGGCAGATCGGCGAACGCGCGCACGGGGCGCAGGAATTTGCATTCCTGCGCGAACAACAAATGGCCCTTCTTGAGCGCGCCTTTTGGGGCCGTCATTCGCCCGGCGCGCCGCTATTGCCGGGCCTGTTCAACAGCTTCTTCGCCCAGGCCGGAATGTTGAACTCAATCGGCACGTTGAGGCGCCGCATAATGAGCCATTGTTGGAGGATCGAGAGCACGTTGTTCACTGTCCAATAGACGACGAGACCGGCCGGGAACTGCGCCATCAGATAGGTGAACATCGGCGGCATGATCACCATCATCTGCTGCTGCACGGGATCGGTCGCCGGCGGGTTCATCTTGGTTTGGAACCACATCGTCAGGCCCATCAGCACCGGCCAGGCGCCTATGTGCAGCCAGGAAGGAACGGCGAACGGCAACAGACCGAACAGGTTGAAGAGCGAGGTCGGATCGGCTGCCGCCAAATCTTGGATCCAACCGAAGAACGGCGCATGGCGCATCTCGATCGTGACGAACAAGACTTTGTAGAGCGCGAAGAACACCGGGATTTGAATAAGGATGGGCAGGCAACCCATCATTGGGTTGATCTTCTCGCGCTGAAACAGAGCGATCTGCTCCTGCTGCAGTTTCAAACGGTCGTCCTTGTAGCGTTCCTGCAGCTCTTTGATCTGCGGCTGGACCTTCTTCATCTTGGTCATCGACTCGTAAGAGCGATTGGCCAGCGGGAAGAAAAGGATCTTGACGACGATCGTAAGCAGGATGATCGCGATGCCGAAATTGCCAACGAGCTGGTTGAGCCAGTCGAGGCCATGGAACATCCAATAGGTGAGGTAGCCGAACCAGCCCCAGTCGATGGTCATGTCGAAGCGCTGGATGCCCAGTTTTTCCTGATACCCCTCGATGAGCGAGACCTTTTTGGCGCCGGCGTAGAGATTGTGCGTCACCGTCGCCGTGCCGCCGGCCGCGATGTTGCGGGGGCTCAAGAGGTAGTCGGCGCGGAAGGTCTCAAGCGCGCCCTTCGTGATCGAGAAGCGGGCATTGAATTGTTCGTTCTGCGGGGGCGCGAGCGTCGCCATCCAGTACTTGTCGGTGATGCCGAGCCAGCCGCCTTTGCTCTCGAACTTCATCTCCGGCAGCTCGGCGTCGCGCATTTCGGCGTAATCGGCCTCCTTCAACTCGCCGCCCAAAACGGCGACGAGGCCTTCGTGGAGGATCCAGTTCGCCTCGTGTTTCGGTTCGCCTTCGCGCGCCACGAGAGCGTAGGGGTAAAGCGTGATCGGCGCGCCCGACTTGTTCTCGACCTTGTCGGTGATGGAGAACATGTAGTTCTCGTCGAGGGCGATCGTGCGTGTGAAGACGAGGCCTTGGCCGTTGTCCCAAGTCAGCGTCACCGGCGTCGTGGCGGTTAGCGTGTTGCCCGACGGTGTCCAGACCGTCGCGCCGTTCGGCACCGCGGTCGCCGAGCCCGGGGCCGCCGTCCAACCGGTTTCGGCGAATGTCGCGCCGGCCGAACCTTGCGGCGACAGGAAGACGATCTCGGGACTCTTGGGGTCGATCGTCTCGCGGTAGTTCTGAAGGCGCAGATCGTCGATCTGGCCACCCGTCAGTTTGATCGAGCCGTCGACCTTGCCGTTGTCGAAGCGCAGGCGGGCACCGCTTTCGGCGACGACCACATCACGCGGCTTGGGGGCCGCCGCTGTTGCTGAGCCAAGCGTTGTCGGAACGCCCGGTGCCGCGGGGTTGGCCGGTTGCGTCGCTTGTTGTTCGATCTTGGCTTGCCGTGCCGCTTCGCGTTGCGGCGCCAAAAAGAAGTAGTCCCAGCCAATGATGACGAGGACGCACAGCACCATCGCCGCGATCAGATTGCCGGAATCGTTTTGTTTGTTCATCGCTTAGGTCTTGGCGTGGTGGTGATGATGATGTTTGCAGTCGGGCACGGGATCGAAGCCTTCGCCGCCGCCGAGCCACTTGACGGGGTGGCAGCGTGAGAGCCGGCGCAGCGTCAGCCAGGCTCCTTTGATTGCGCCGTGTTTCTCGATCGCCTCCAGCGCGTAGGCCGAACATGTCGGCTGATAGCGGCAGACGGGGCCGATCAGCGGCGAAAGCGCGTAGCGGTAGGCGTGAATGGGCGCCTTGGCGAGCCGCTTTGCGGCGTGCGCGAGCGCATCCCAAACTTTCATCGCTCCTCCGCTTTTTGGGGGCGGCCCCCATGTACTTTGCGGAGAGCCTGCTTCAGGTCGTCGATCAGCGCGACGAACGGCCGGTCCGCCGTCGCTTCGCGACCGACGAGAACATAGTCATGACCCTTCTGTCCTAAAAGGGGCAGAACCGCTCGAGCTGCCTCGCGCAGGCGGCGTTTCACCCGGTTTCTTGCGACCGCGCCGCCCAGTTTCTTCGTTGCGGTGAAGCCGACACGCAACGCGCCGGAGGGTTCGGGGGTGGGTGCCATTTGCAGAACGAGACCCGGCGCCGACCAACGGCGCCCGCGGCTCAAGCGCAGAAAATCGGCGCGCTTAAGGAGACGCGACACTTTGACCGGTAAGGTGGGCGTGTCGGTTGCAGACACGCTGAGGCGGCTCTTAAGCCGACAGACGCTTGCGGCCGTGGGCGCGGCGGCGGGCCAGCACCTTCTTGCCGTTGGTGGTGGCCGAGCGCGAACGGAATCCGTGGCGGCGCTTGCGGACGATTTTGGAAGGCTGATAGGTGCGCTTGCTGGCCACGGCAGGGAATTCCTTAAGAACGGCGTCTTCGGTTTCGAGGGCGGGCATATAGGGAATTGGCGCGTTCAAGTCAAATCTTGGAGGGTTACCAAGGGCTTGGAGGCGTTCACGGGCGGCTGATGAAGCTGTTATGTCGCGGGCGTGGACGTTCGGTGGCATAAGCGCCAGGATTCTTGCTCGTTTTTGCGGAGGCGCCGATGACCCTCGTTCGTGCCGCCTTGCTTGTGTTGGCGTGCTTTGTCCTTGTGCCCGCGCAAGCTGGCGACCTCGATGCCTATTTTTCCACCAACGATGCAAACGCCACGATGACCGTCGATCACAGTGCTTGGGAGCGGATCCTCACGATGTATCTCGTGCCGTCGCCCGACCGAATCAATCGCTTTGCGTATGGGCGGGTGAATGCGGCCGACAAGAAGGCCCTCAAGGCATATCTCGCGGCGCTTCAGAATGTGAAAGTGACTGCGCTGAAGGCCGACGAACAACGTGCGTTTTGGATCAACCTCTACAACGCGCTGACGATCGACGTCGTGCTCGACCGCTATCCGGTGAAAACCATCAAGGACATTTCGTTGGGCGGCGGGTTCTTTGCGTCCGGGCCATGGAAGAAGCCCCTCGTAAAAGTCGAGGGCAAGGCGTTGTCGCTCGACAATGTGGAGCACGACATCTTGCGCAAAGTCTGGAACGATCCGCGGGTGCACTATGCGGTGAACTGTGCGTCGATGAGCTGCCCCAATCTGATGGCGAAAGCGTTCACGGCCGCCAATCTCGACGAGATGCTGACGCAGGGCGCGAAAGACTACGTGAACCATCCGCGCGGGGTGCGCCTGGGTGGGTCGAAGGTCACGCTGTCACGGATTTATTCCTGGTACCGCTCGGACTTCGGGGCAAGCGATGCAGAGATTCTGCGCCACATCGCCAAATATGCCGCGCCGCCGTTGAAGAAGGCGCTCGCAGGCATCGAGACGATAGACGGCTACGACTATGACTGGTCGCTGAATGAGGCTAAGTGAGGGACATGGAAACGCCAACGACTCCCAAAGCCACGTTCTCGATCGGGCGCCTGATTCCGCTGCTCGTTTTTGCTGCGGTTCTGATCGCGTTCTTTGCGCTTGGCCTGAACAAGTATCTGACGCTCGATCTGTTGCGGGAGAACCGTGAGGTTCTCAAGAGCTGGGTGCATGCGAACAAGACCGAGGCGGTGCTGCTGTTCATCACGGCCTACATCATCGTCGCCGCGTTTTCCCTGCCGATCAGCGCGCTGGTCAGCATTACCGGCGGCTTCTTGTTCGGTAGCGTGTTCGGCGCGGCTTGGGGTGTCATCGGTGCCACAGTCGGGGCCACGATCTTGTTCCTCGTCGCCAAGACGGCCCTCGGCGATCCGTTGCGGCAGCGGTTTGCTTCGCAGGTGAAGTCGCTCGAGGAAGGGTTTCGCGCCAATGCGGTCAGCTACATGCTGCTGCTCAGATTGGTGCCGTTGTTTCCGTTTTGGCTCGTCAATCTGGCGGCATCTTTCACAGGCGTTTCGGTGGTGACGTTCTTCGTCACGACGCTTGTCGGCATCATTCCAGGTGCATTTGTGTTCGCGAGCATCGGCAACGGGCTGGGCGTGCTGTTCGACGCGGGCGAGCAACCGGACTTGAGCTTAACAGCGCTTCTTTCACGATCCGACTTCTACATTCCGATTGGGGGGCTCATCATCCTGTCTTTGATCCCCGTCGTGTACCGGACATTTTTTGCAAAGAAGCAGGCATAGGGCCATGGCGGTGATTAAGGCGGACCTCTGCATCATCGGCGCCGGTTCGGGCGGGCTTTCGGTTGCGGCCGGCGCGGCGCAGCTAGGGCGCAAGGTCGTCTTGATCGAGCGGCACAAGATGGGCGGCGATTGTCTGAACTACGGCTGTGTGCCGTCGAAGTCGTTGATCGCGGCCGCTTCGCACGCGCATGCGATCCGGCGGGCCGGCGAGTTCGGCGTCGATGCGGGCGAGCCCAAGGTCGACTATGCGCGCGTGATGAAGCACGTGCATGAGGTGATTGCAGCGATCGAGCCCAACGATTCCGTCGAGCGGTTCGAGAAGCTCGGGTGTAAGGTGATCAAGGCAGCCGCGAAGTTCGTCTCCGCCAACGAAGTCGATGCGGGCGGCGAGCGGGTCGCGGCGCGGCACTTCGTGATCGCGACCGGGTCTTCGCCCGCGAAGCCGCCGATTCCCGGACTCGATCAGACGCCGCATTTCACGAACGAGACCGTGTTCGACAACACCGTGTTGCCGGAACATTTGATCATTATCGGCGGCGGCGCGATCGGGCTTGAGATGGCGCAGGCGCACCGGCGGCTGGGCTCGCGCGTAACGGTCCTCGAAGCGTTCCGCATCATGCCGAAGGACGATCCGGAAGCAGTCGCGATCGTGCGCAAGGCGCTGGAAGACGAGGGCGTCGTCATTCGCGAAGGTACGGCTGTCACGGCGGTCTCGAAGATGGACGGCGGGGTTGCGGTGACGATCTCGCGCAACGGACAGAGCGAGGCGATTGCCGGATCGCATCTGCTGCTCGCGGCCGGGCGGGTGCCGAACGTCGACGGGCTCAATCTGGAAGCGGCGGGTATCAAATACTCGCGCAAGGGCATCGAGGTCGATGCGTCGCTGCGCACCGCGAACCGCAAAGTCTCGGCGATCGGGGATGTCGCGGGCGGGCTGCAATTCACCCACGTGGCCGGCTATCACGCCGGGCTGATCATCCGGCGGGTGCTGTTCAAGGTGCCGGTCAAGACGGACACGTCGGCGATCCCGTGGTGTACCTACACCGATCCGGAGCTCGCGCATGTCGGCCTGACCGAGGCGCAGGCGATAGAGAAGGGCATCGCCCACAGCGTGACGCGCTGGCCGCTGCACGACAACGATCGCGCACAGGCCGAACGCGAGACGCATGGGCTGGCAAAGATCGTCATTTCGCGCGGGCGGCCGATCGGCGCGACGATCGTGGCGCCGCACGCGGGCGACCTGATCCTGCCGTGGGTGATGGCGATCGGACAGAAGGCGAAGATGTCGTCGATGGCCGGCTTGGTGGCGCCGTATCCGACGCTTGGTGAGATTTCGAAGCGCGCTTCGAGCGCGCATTTCACGCCAACGCTGTTCTCGGGGCGGACGAAGGCGGTGGTTAAAGTCTTGTCATGGTTGCCGTGACGGGTCACGCCAAACGTCTGTCACAATAAGTTCGTCATGGCCGGGCTTGACCCGGCCACCCAGGGGTGCTGCGCCAAGTTTGACCGCGCATTTCTGCGCTGCTCCCGAAGATGTGCGCTTGCGAGCGCTCGCGCAGCGACCCTGGGTGGCCGGGTCAAGCCCGACCACGACGACCAATGTTGTTTGGTCACCATGAGCGGTTAATCGCTGAAGTTCCACTTCGATCATGCGCAGCCTGTGCTATCCCTCGCCCCGGGCATGGTCGGCACTCTCACGCGCGTTCGGGATTTTTTGCACCGGCACCTGACGGCAAGTCTGTCGGGGCGGTTGCTGTTTTTCACGACCCTTTTCGTGATGCTGGCCGAGATGTTCATCTACTTCCCGTCGGCGGCGCGCTACTACCACGACATCCTCGCGGCGCGGCTAGCGTCGGCGCAGGTTGCCGTTCTTGCGCTCGACGAAGTGCGCGACACCGATTTGTCGCCGGAGCTCAGGCGCGAGATTTTGGCGAATGCCGGCGTGCGGCTTGTCGGCTTGAAGCGCAACAATACGCGGCGGCTCTATCTCGCGGAGTCGATCCCGCCCACGAAGGACGTCGAGGTCGATCTTCGCACTGCGGAGCCCGTACACCTCATCTGGTCGAGCCTCGAGTGTATGTTTTTCGGCGGACCGCGTATCCTGCGCATCGTCAGCGTGCCGCGGCTCGGCGCCGGCGACCTGATCGAGGCGCTGGTGGACGAGGCGCCGATCCGCGACGAGATGATCTCCTATTCCGTGCGGATACTCGTGCTTTCGGTGCTGATCGCGTTGGTGACGTCGGTGCTGGTGTTTACTGCGCTCTATCTTCTGTTCGTGCGGCCGATGCAGCGATTGACGCAGTCCATGGTGCGGTTCCAGGAGAAGCCGGACGACGCGCAGCGCATCATTGTGCCGAGCCTAAGGGCGGACGAGATCGGGCAGTCGGAGCGCGTGCTTGCCGCGATGCAGACGGAGTTGCGCCAGGCGCTGCAGCAGCGCGAACATCTGGCGGCGCTCGGCACGGCGGTCGCGAAGATCCAGCACGATTTGCGCAACATTCTCGCTAGCGCTCAGCTAGCCTCGGATCGCTTGGCGAACAGCAAAGACCCGACCGTGCAGGCGCTGGCGCCGCGGCTCGTGTCGTCGATCGATAGAGCGATTGAGCTTGCGACGAACACGCTGAAATACGGGCGCGCGGAAGAAGCTCCGCCGCGGCGGCGGCGGCAGAAGTTGCTTGCGATTGCGGACGAGGCGATGCATGCGGCGCTGGCTGCGGGCGACGGGCGAACCGCCTGGAGCAACGCGTTCGATCCGAAATTGGAGGTCGATGCGGATGCGGATCAGCTGTTGCGCATCTTGATCAATATCGGGCGTAACGCGGCGCAGGCGCTCGAAGGGCGCGAAGGGGCGGCGATCACGCTCAGCGCGCAGCGGTTGGGCAACGTCGTTGCCATCGATCTCGGCGACAATGGCACGGGCATTCCGGAGGAAGCGCGCAAGCGGTTGTTCGAGCCGTTTGCGGGCAAAGGGCGTGTGGGCGGCACGGGGTTGGGCTTGGCGATTGCACGCGAGTTGGCGCGCGGGCACGGCGGCGAGGTCGCGCTGCTTTCGAGTGGGCCGAGCGGCACGACATTTCGGATCACGATCCCCGATGTCGCCGCACTCGGAGATGCGCCGCCATGAGTTCCGATTTTCTGCTCGCTGATATCGGCGGCACGAACGTGCGCTTTGCGGTGCTGCGCGGCGACGGCCGGATCGAGGGGCACGAGGCTTGGTTGACCGCGCTCTATCCGGACTTCGGATCGGCGGTAAAGGCGTATGCGGAGCTGACCGGATTGCGGTTGCCTCTCGGCGGGGCCGCGGTGTGCGCGGCCGGGCCGCCAGTCGGCGATACGATCAAGCTCACGAACTGTCCCTGGACGATTTCGATGGCGGAGATCGCGGCAGCGACTGGCGGGCGTGTTCGTCTCGTCAACGACTTTGCGGCGGTGGCGCAGGCTTTGCCGGTGCTTGGTGCTGACGATGTCGTGCAGATCGGAGGCGGCGCGCCGCTACCGCATGCGCCGAAGGTGGCTCTCGGGCCGGGCACGGGGCTTGGCGTGGCGAGCGCGGTGTTCGACGGTGCACGGTGGGTGGCCGTGCCGGGCGAAGGCGGGCATGTCGATCTTGCGCCGACGAACGAGCGCGAGCTTGCCGTCGTGTTTCAGTTGATGCGCGAGCGCGGGCATGTGGCGGCCGAAGATGCGGTGTCGGGACTTGGTCTTGAGAACGTCTATCTCGCGATTTGTTCGCTCGACGGCGTGAAGCTGAAGGCCAAGCCAATCGCAGCCGACATCGCGAAGGCGGCGCGCGCGAAGGCGGATCCCGTTGCCGTCGAGACTGTCGCGTTGTTTACGGGTTGGCTCGGCAGCATTGCGGGCGATCTTGCTTTGACGTTGGGCGCGCAGGGCGGCGTCTACATCGCAGGCGGCATCGTCGCGCAATGGGACGACTTGTTCGACACGAAACTGTTTCGCCGCCGGTTCGAGGCGAAGGGGCGGATCAAGTATTTTCTGGAGCCGATCCCGTGTTACCTCGTGACCGCGAAAGACCTCGCGTTCCGTGGGCTCGCGGCGATGGTGCGTTGATACACCTTCTGCGTTGGTTCGGTGGAAGTGTCGAAGTTGTCTCACGCGAAGCCGCGCAGGACGCGAAGAAAGGCGCGAAGCGCGAATAGAGCTTCGCGTGCCACAGGCGCGCACCTGAGGTAGAGACACGGCGCTCCGCGCCCGGGGACCAGGTACTTTCGCGTCTTATCTTCGCGTCCTTCGCGGCTTCGCGTGAGACATCTTAATCCCCGCCAACCGTGCCTTCGCGTCTGGGGTCGGGGGCTCCTTCGAAGCCACCCTTCGTGACGCGGATGCTGTTTAGGCCGCTTGGGCCTATGCCGTAGTCGGTGACTTTGACGTCGTGGCCCAATGCATTGAGAGCTTCGACGGCGGTGTCTGGGGTGCGGCCTTGTTCGACTTCGGTCGAGGTTCCGCGGCCTGTTGCGTTGGGTAACGCCACGGTGTCGGCCATGGACATGTTCCAGTCGACGAGGCCCATCACGGTTTTTGTCACGTAGGGAATGATGCGCGCGCCGCCGGGCGAGCCCAGCACGGCAAGGACGCGGCCCTTTTTGTCGAAGATGATTGTCGGGGTCATCGAGGACATTGGGCGTTTGCCGGCTTGTGGGGCGTTCGCGGTGCGGCGGCCTTCGGTTGTCGGCTCGAACGTGAAGTCGGTGAGTTCGTTGTTCAGGATGAAGCCGCCCGCCATCAGGCGGCTGCCGAACGGGCCTTCGACGGTTGTCGTCATAGCGAGCGCGTTGCCTTGCGCGTCGATGAGGCTGATGTGGGCGGTGCCAGGGCGGGCACGGTCGGGGTTGCTCAGTTGGTTGAGGATTAAGTTCGTGCCGGCGGGGCGGCCTGGTTTGATTGTGGTGCGGTCGACGATTTTTTCGAGCGAAAGGACGCGTGAGCGGCTTGCGATGTATTTGGGGCCGAGCAGGCCTTGCGTCGGTACGCGCACGAAGTCGGGGTCGGCGACGTAGGCGCCGCGGTCGGCGTAGGCCACGCGCAGTGCTTCCGTCATCAGGTGGATGGGCGGGGTGGTTCTCGGTTCGAGTTTGGCGACGTTGAAGCGCTCCATCATCTTCAGCGTTTGCAGCATCGTGAGGCCGGAGCTTGGTGGGCCCATGGTGCAGATTTTGTGGGCGCGATAGGCGGCGCAGACGGGTGGGCGCTTCTTCGCCTTGTAGCCTCCCAGGTCTTCGTGGGTGAACTTCACTGCGCTGTGCGGCGAGGTGGTGATGGCGGTCACGATCGCGTCGGCGACGCGGCCTTTGTAGAAGCCGTCGGCGCCTTTCGCTGCGATGTCGCGCAATGTGGCCGCGTAGTCGGGGTTCTTGATGATGTCGCCGACTTGCGGCGCCTTGCCGTTCGGGCGGAAGTAAGCGGCCGTGCTGGGCACCAGCGGGATGCCTTGGTCGCGCTCGATCGCCATCGCCATGCGCGGGCCGACGGGGAAACCGTTCTCGGCGAGTTTGATCGCGGCGTCGAACAGCGTCGCCCAGGGAAGTTTGCCGTGTTCTTTGTGCGCGAATGCCAGCACCGCGATCGTGCCGGGTACACCTACAGAGCGGCCGCCCAACACCGCTTCCGGGTAGGACATCGGCTTGCCGTCCTTCATGAACATGTCGGGCGTCGCGGAGGCGGGGGCGGTTTCGCGGCCGTCGTAGGTTTCGACGCGCTTTGTCTTCGCGTTCCAAAGGACGAGGAACGTGCCGCCGCCGAGGCCTGAGGATTGCGGCTCGACCAGGCCCATGACGGCTTGGGCGGCGACCGCGGCGTCGATGACGGTGCCGCCTTTGCGCAGCATCTCCAGCCCCGCGTCTGTCGCGAGTTTGTGCGAAGCGACGATGACGTGGCGGCGCGGCAACGTGTCGGCCGCGGTTGCCGTTGGGCCAAGCATCGCCACCATAGTCAGCAGCGAATTGCGCAAGGCGCGGGCGAGGGTTAGCGTCGGCATCATGATCCGTCCTGGTTCGCGCAATCTCATCACCGATGTCCGTGGCATTACGGTCGGCAACGCCGAAGATGCAACGGCCATGAGCGGCTTAACAGTCATTTTTGCGGAAGGGCGCGCCGTGGGCGCCGCCGACGTGCGCGGCGGGGCGCCCGGCACGCGCGAGACTGAGGCGTTGATGCCCGAGGGGCTCAATGTCGGGGTCGATGCGATCGTGTTGTCCGGCGGGTCGGTCTATGGGCTCGACGCGGCGGGCGCGGTTACGAATTGGATCGCGCAGAAGGGGCGGGGGTACAAGCTGGTGGGGGCGCCTATGGTGGCGCCGATCGTGCCGTCGGCGATCCTGTTCGATCTCACGAACGGCGGCGACAAGAACTGGGGGCCGGAGCCGCCGTATCGAAAGCTCGCCGTGAAGGCGTGCGAGACGCAGAGCGATGCGTTCAAGCTCGGCAATGCAGGTGCCGGTTACGGCGGGCGCGCGGGCGCCTACAAAGGTGGTCTAGGGTCGGCGTCGGCGGTCACCGACGACGGGTTCGAGATCGGTGCGATCGTCGCGGTGAATTCGTTCGGCTCGCCGGTGATGCCGGGGTCGTCCGCGCTGTGGGCGTGGAGTTTCGAGCAGAACGGCGAGATGGGCGGTCAGATTGCGCCGCGTGCGCCGGTGCCGATGGGATTTCCCGACGATATCAAGCGGCCGCCGGTTCCGGCGGGCAACACGACGATCGCGGTGATCGCGGTCAACGCTTATCTGACGGTCGCGCAGGCGAAGCGCATTGCGATCATGGCGCATGACGGCTTTGCGCGCGCGCTCAGGCCCGTACACACGCCGGTCGACGGCGACGCGATCTTCGTGATGGCCACGGGCGCGAAGATGTTGAACGAGACGGCCTTGATGCAAGTGTCGATGCTTGGATCGGTCGCGGCGGACTGCCTTGCGCGGGCGATCGGGCGGGCGGTGTTCGAAGCGGACGCGCTGGGGCCGTGGGAGGCTTATCGCACGGTGCATGCGAAGGGATTCGGGAAGAAGTGAGCGGAAAACAGAAAACGGAATACAGGGATCAGAAATCGAAGCTCAACTCATCCGATCCTAGTGTTCTGTTTTCTGATTACCGCGCGTAGATCCGGACCTCGTTCGCTTGGGCTGTCGAATTGACGGCGGTCAGCAAGCGGATCTTCGCGGGCTCGATGCCGAGCGTGGAAAGCGTGTTCGCCACTTCTTGCGCGCGCGCGGTGGTTTCGGGGCTTACGCTGCGGCCTGCGGTGATGCCGACAATGTCGAACGCAGTCGCCGGATTGCGGCGTTTGGCGGCGGAGACGGCTTGAGCTAGGGCGTCGCGGTAGCTGACGTTCGGGCGGTCGAACTTGATGGTCACGAATGCGGGCTGCGAAAGGAGAGCTGCGCTTGCCGAACCGGGCGCGCCGGTCGTCCCGGGGCCTGCAACTGTGGTCGCGGCGAGACCGGGGCCGCCAAGCGTTGCGAGCGCGGCGCGTTCTTTCGCCAGAAACGCCGATTGCAGCGCCCATTCGTTCGAGATTTCGTTGACGAGGCGGTCGAGCTGGTTCGCGGTCGCGCCGATTTCGCCGCGGAGCGTGTTCAGCTGGTTCTGATCGGCCTCCGTGCCGCCTTTGACGGCGGCGCTTTCGTTCATGAGCTTCGTCGCTTCGGCCGCGCCCTTCGCGAAGACGCGCATCTCGCCATCGAGCGCGGTCGTGTTCGCGTTGATCCGGTCGAGCGAGGCTTGCGCTTTGGCGAGCGTCGCAGCAGCGGGCGTGGGCGTTGCCACCAGCTCGCTCTTGGCGATGCGGTAGAGTGCGCCGTCGCTCGCCAGACGCTGGCGGATGTCGGAGAGGCTTGCGTTCCTTGCCGAGATCTCGCCCTGGATCGCGATCAGGCGGTTGCGCAGTTCGGCGATGCGTTCGCCCTGAGGCGTGCCGGAGGAGGCAGCGGGCACCACGGGCACCGGGGTGAAGAATGACGTACCGGCTTGCGGCAAGTTCACGGTCCCCGAGGAGGCGACCGGGCTTGGCGGCTTCTCCGGAAACAGCGTGCCCGTCATTGTGGAGCAGGCCGTGAGCGACAACGCGGCGGCAAGGGCTACTAGCCCTTTGGCTTGGTTCGGCAGCATCGATTTCATCATCCCGCCTTCGCTCGTCGAGCTTCGGCGCGGCAAGCCCCCTTGGTGAGGTTCGCCTCCGCTTAACGCTTCGGCGATTTGCGATGACAATACGGAAGGACGGCCTTTGTGCAAACCTGACGGGCTTGGAACTGCGCGGTTTCGTCCGCGACGATGCGTCAGGGCAGCGCCGTTTCATCTCTTGCGTGCGGCGCGGCAAACACTTAAGTTCCGCGCCTTCTTGGGCGGCAGGGCTCGCATTTCGTGCGGCTTTTGCAGAAGTCACGCCCCATGGGCACCCGTAGCTCAGCTGGATAGAGCACCAGACTACGAATCTGGGGGTCAGAGGTTCGAATCCTTTCGGGTGCGCCATTCCTTCGAGGATGATCCGTCGCTTCCACTCCGCTTTGGCACGGCCGCGGCTTGATTTGGCCACATTTCGACGGTCAATTCGGCAAGGGACCGGGGTTTGAGATCATGCGAAAGCTGCTGCTTGGTTTGGCCATCGTGATGTTCGCGACGCCAGCGTTCGCCGATGTTTGGGTGAAGGGCCACTATCGCTCCGACGGTACTTGGGTGCCCG
>CAZYGK010000009.1:0-4147 GCA_964647355.1 uncultured Flavobacteriaceae bacterium
GGGCTGTCAAGTCTCATGGTCACCCATCAATCCTGTGCACGGTGACCGACCCGCCATTGTCCAGTAGTACGCACTGCGAGGACGCCAATCGTGTCATGCAAGCGCTGCTGCGCGTATTCTGGTAGCGGGTAGGGTCTGCTGCTCACTTCCGGTACTCCGCCGGCGCCTTGAGCATGTGCCGCAGCTCGGAGAGATAGCCGCTGAGGCAGGCCAGGACCACCCGCAGCAGCAGGGGGGATGATGCTTCGAGCCGTCGGCGCGCCACCCAGGCGCGCGCCTCGTCGGTCTCCATCAGATACCTTTTTTCCCGCTCGGACGAAATGGTCATGACAGCACCCCGGATCGTTCCAACTCTTCCAGAGCAACGCGAGATTTGTGACGGATCTCAGTCAGATTTGTCAGTGGAAATCTGGATTTTGGATCCGAAAGGTCGTGAATATCCGCCAGCACTGAGTGCATGTACCTAGCCTGGTCGAGCACCTTCTCAAGATGCAGAACCGCCGCCGAAATGCATCCGTCGTCCGCGTCCATCAGTTTGCCGACGTCGACCATGTTTCAATCTCCTGTCATTTTCAGTTCATCCGTTCCGCCGAGAATCCGTAACCCGGCACGGGCCAACACTTTAAGGGCGCGCACCTGCTCGGCAGGGAGCGTCAGCGAGTCGCCGCCGACCTCGACGACGCGCAGGCCAAGCGCGCCGAGAAACAATCCCAACTCTTCGAGCTTGATCCCCCGCTCACCGCTGCCGATCCGGCAGACGTGGCTGACATCGTGGCCGATCGCCACCGCGATCACGTCGTTTTTGACGGTCGCCAGGCGGCGCAAAATCAAGCTGTGTAGAGGGTCGGTCATGCGCAATCCGGGTCACAAAATCGGTGTCAGTAGTGCGTGCGGTTGCGCGCGGAAGTGGTCATGTTGCAAAAAGACGCCGCCCCCTGTCCGTAAAGGGGCGGGCGCAGAGACCGGCGCGAGGGAGGAGGACGCCGGTGGTGGAGATAGCTTTGGAGAATGGCATGTCAGGCAGCCACATCGGATTCAACGGGCTCCGTTCCGCGCAGCACCGACCAATCAACATCCGGGCGCAGCTCCTCGCAGCGCACCGCCCCGCCTGTGGCGCGCTCGATGGCCGGGCAGCGTTCGGCGGGGATGGGGCGGTGCCCATTCCTCCACTGCGACACCAGCACTGGCGAAATTCCAATGGTCTCTGCCAGACAGGCAGCGGTCATGGCTGTCGATAAATATGCGTTCAGGTTCATGAGGACCGAAGTTAGCACAGGGCTAACGATAAAGCAATAGCACTGTGCTTGTCGCACTACTATTAGCGGATTGCTATCATGATTGCCATGGACAGAGCTGAACTACGTCAACACATCCGGCGCGAGGGCCTCAAAAGGCTGCGCGCAAGATTCAGCAGCAACATCGCCTTATCAAATGCTCTTGGCGATGGTTTCGCTCCTTCCTATATCAGCCAGTTGCTGAATGGGCACCGCGGAATAGGTGACGATATCGCCACCAAGATCGAGGATCGACTCAAGCTTTCACCTGGGTATCTGGATGAAATTCACGATACCCACCCCGCCAACACCGAGCCCGGCCCGGCGATCCGCGGCGCCGTGCCGCTCATCTCATGGGTGCAGGCCGGAGAGTGGTCACAGATCGTCGATAACTTCTCACCGGGGGACGCTGAGGACTGGATGCCATGCCCACGCAGGTTCGGGCCGCGCACCTTCGCATTGCGTGTGCGTGGCATCTCGATGGAGCCGAAGTATCAGGACGGGGACATCATCTTTGTCGACCCGGATGCTCAAGTAGAGCACGGAAAAAACGTGGTCGTTCGTTTGGATGATGAGTGCGAGGCGACGTTCAAGCAATTCATGGTGGAGGGGAACAGGCGCTACCTGCGCGCTCTCAACCCGGCGTGGCCTAACCCGGTGTTACAGATCGACGGGGAGGCCACCATTTGCGGAGTCGTTATCGGAAAGTGGGTGCCTGAATGACGGATATCGAACGAATCGCCGCGAAACTCGAAATGCTCGAAGCGCGGTGCGTGTACCTTGGGGTCGTGTGTTCTGCAATGCTCCGCGCAATGCCAGACAACGCGGCTTTACTGGCGCACTTGCAAGCAGAAGTGCGAATGCACGATGCAAATTCGCTTTACGCCACTTCGCTTTCAGATAGGCAACAGCAGCTAATCCAGACCGCGCTTGATGATCTTGAGATTGCGCTACGTGCCACGCCCGATTTACACAGTCGGTAAGCGATAGTCCTCTCATGCCATTTCCCCGGTAACTATAGCGAAAAGCTATTGTATGTCACATTGGCCCGCAGAACGTATCGCGAGATAAGCTACGCGCCCTGAATACCAACCAAGGACAAATCCGACATGCCGGACATGCTCACTATCCTCAATGCCGGCCAGGCCATCAAGAAGACCAACTATTTCGACAGTGCTCACGCGCGCGCAGGGATGTGCTACCTGTCATGGAACGCCGGCGCCGGCCGGGTCCTGCTGCCGGACAGCCTGTTGCCGGACATCCAGGAGATGCGCAGCGCGAAATACGTCGTGGTCTCGCGTGGTCCATGGACAGACCAGGGCGGCAGAGAGGCGATCGAGCTGCTGTTCGAGGACGGCAGCGACGATCCTTTTTGCCTGCATCTGGTGATCGAACAGACCGACCGGCGGATTCCGGAAACCGACCAGGGCGGCGGCTTTGTGATTACGATCTGCACCCGCGCCGGAGAGCAGCTCCGTTTCGCCGGCAAATACCGCGTCGTCGAAGAAATCCCATGCCTGCTGCCGTGGTCTGAACACTGAGAGTTTGGATCACCGCAGCGTCAAGGCGTTTTACGCGGCAATCCGCCACCCATCCTCGCCCTCTTCGGCCGTCATCCGTTCGGGATCGGCGTGGTCGGTGTCGTTGATGCGCTCGATCGTCAGCCGGATGGGCACGTTTCCGCCGATGTGCTCCAGGTAGATCAGGCGGATCATCCGGTCCGCCGTCTTCGGCACGCGCCCGGTCTTTTCCCATTTGGCAACCGCCTGGTCAGAGGTGCCCAGCAACTGCCCCAGAGACCACTGGGACAATTCCATTTCCTTGCGCAGAAAGCGCAATTCCGCGCCGGTGATCCATGCCTTTCTTGCCAGCACCTCCCCGATGGCCCGGTGCAGACCGGCCACGTCGTGAATCGCCACCCCCGTCCCATAGCTCGTTTCGACGATCTCAAAGCCGCTGAGCAGCCAGATGTTGCGCAATCCGCTTTCTGTGTAGTGGTATTCGCTCATTTCATCACCGTAACGACAATGCAGTAATCCCCGTTCTCCTTCCTTTCCAACACCACGGCAACGCTGATCATGTCCCCGCCGCAACGATGGGTCACCGTGGCTTTCCAGTCACCCAGGTGCGTCAGGAATGCCGGCTCGCTGATCGTCCCCTTCTGCAGGCAGGTAATGACCTGATTCAGATTGATCTTGCGTTCACGCATCCGCTGCCTGGCATGCCTGACAACCACTACCCGTGACGAGTCCTGCGCCACTTCACGAAGCCGACGAAGAAAGTTGGCATCGTTCAGGGCCGGTGTCAGCGCAACCACTTTACCTTTGTTCATTCCTATCCATTGTATAGGACGCACAGCGTAAGGCAAGGTTTCAGTTTGCGCCACCAGCCGCCTTTGGGCGGCTTTTTTGCATCTGCGCTTCGGGCGATCACAAAAATTTAGCATACTGCTATTGACACGACGTTAGCAACTGGCTAACATCACTCCGTCACTCACCAGCACCACCCCGAAAGCCGCCTCACGCGCAACCGGACCGAGCCGCACCGCCGCCAGGAACGAAGGCGTGCCGTGCGTAAGGAAAGGCGAGGCGGATTCCGGGATGGACCTGCAGCAGCACCAGGAACGACGCTGGATTGCGGTCGCTATAGATGAAAGGTTTGGGCGAAGCGGGAAAAACTTTGCTGCTGCTGTAGGAAGGGACCAGCGCCGGACGGCTGGCGTAACGGAGACAAACGAAAGAACCGCGACGGCCAGGAGAGACTGGCACAGATCAACTTTTATGGGGAACGCGGGATGAAGATCACGAATAGATTTAACGGAGCAGTTCTAAAAGAGGTAGATAGCTCCGACCTGCGCGGCGCCGACCTGCGCG
>CAZYGK010000009.1:4247-27474 GCA_964647355.1 uncultured Flavobacteriaceae bacterium
CCGACCTGCGCGGCGCCGACCTGCGCGTCGCCGACCTGCGCGACGCCGACCTGCGCGTCGCCGACCTGCGCGGCGCCGACCTGCGCGTCGCCAACCTGCGCGGCGAGAAGTTGATAACAAATCCTGTTTTTATCTGTGGACCGCTCTGGTATGTGACAGTCACAAACCGATATATGTCAATCGGGTGCCAGAGACATACGCATGACGAATGGAAATCATTTGACGATGTGGCCATCAATAACATGGATAGACATGCGCTCAATTTCTGGATGGAGTGGAAATCAGCACTGCTGGCTGTGTGCGAAATACAGGCGAATGTTGTTTGTAAGGAAGTGGTGTAAGGATGGACACCATCGAATTGCTTTGCCTGATTGCCGCAGGATCGGTGGCCATCACGCTGCTGGTCGGCGCGTTTATCCACGCCGGCCGAGGCTGGACAGACGAAGACGACTTCGCCGATCCGCCGAGCATGATCTGGGTGCTCGCCGTGTTGCTGGCAGCATTCTGCATCGTCGGCAAGATCGATTACGAGTCGCAGGTGGCGATGTCATCACCGAGCAGCTCGCTCACCGGTAGGAGCTTCCATGATAGCTAACAAGTTCGGCATGTCCTACTGCGACCACGACCAGGAAGACGTGGTCGAGTTCATGGCCGGGTCTATCCCGGACCAAAAGCCAGTCGTCGGACGGGCCTATCCACAAGTCGAATGCTCGACAGTGACCCTCAATCAGGCTGACCGCCAGGAGCTGCTGGACGCCATCCGCACGCTGCACGAGGCGCTGCGCGATGCATGGTTGGTATTCGACGCACTCGGTCAGCATGCCCCGGACGAAGAGCGCCTGGCCTACCTGCACGGCCACGAATTCTCCAGCGCCGCTTTCCGCGTGCGCTCTTCGATGCTCAGCACCAACCGATTGGCGGTGAAACTAGGGCTCGCGAAATGAGCGCCGTCTACATTCCAGGCCCCGGAGACCTGCTCGGCGAATACCACGGCCACCCGCACGACCCGCGCTGCCAGGAACCCGACGACGACGACAACGGAACCGAGGTACTGGAAGATCTGCGCATTTTTCTCAATTGTGCCGAGACCAGCTACGCCAACGGCGACATCGCCAACGCCATATCTGCGCTGCGCGAGATGCGCGCCTGTCTGGATGATATCGGAATCGAGCCATGACGCTCGGAACCATCCGCGCCTCGGCCTGGCCGACGCTCTTTGACTGCGCCCATAGATTCTACTGGCAGCAGATCGTCGGCTTGCGTCATCCGTCGTCAGGAGAAGCAGCGCTCGGTACCGCCATCCATGCCGGTGCTGCCGCCTTCGACGGCGCAATCCTGACCGGAGACCGGATCGAGGTGAACGATGCGATCGATACCGCAATCTCCATCCTTCGTAACCCGCAGGACGAGGTGGAATGGAACGATAGCCTGGCACTGAAAGAAGCTGAATTTTTCGGCATCTCTTTGACGCAGAAATACTGTCAGGAGATTAGCCCAACCCGCGACTACGCGGCCGTCGAACTAACTTGCGAGGCGCTCGACATCGGCACTGAGTACGGTGTGGTGCGCATTACCGGAACGACCGATCGTATCCGCAGAACGCCGGACGGGAGCAAGGGAATCTCGGATCTCAAGAGTGGCGGAAGAGCGACCGAGAAGACCGCCGACGGCGGACGACGTGCGGTCACCAAGGGCCATCACCTGCAACTGGGCATTTACGTCCTGTTGGCCGAGCAGGCCAGCGGCGAAAAGCTGGAGGCCCCGGCCGAGATCATCGGACTGCAGACCACCAAAGACACGCCCGTCGCCACCGGCGAGGTAAGCGACGTCAAAACGCCCCTTCTCGGAACCGACGATCACCCCGGACTGATCCAGATTGCCGCACGCATGCTCAAGGATGGGATTTTCCCACCCAACCCGCGATCGATGCTCTGCTCAAAAAAGTATTGCCCTGCCTATCAAGCGCATTGCCACTACCACGATTAGGAGATCCCCATGACCACCACCAGCATATCCTCACTCCGATCCACGCTCACAGGCAAAGAGCTTGCCGACATCTCCCGCAAGACTGCCTCAGAGTCCGGCCCGGGGACCGTCAAGCGATTTTTCGAAGCCAACCGGGCCAATCTCGAAGCCCTGCTGCCTAAGCATTTTCCAGTCGAACGCATGCTCAAGCTCGCCCTTGGCGCCTTGCGCACGACACCGAAGTTGGCTCAGGCCACCAACGCCTCGCTGCTCGGATCCGTCGTCACCTGCTCTCAGCTCGGGCTGGAGCCGAATACTCCTCTCGGCCAGGCCTACCTGCTGCCCTTCGACAAGCGCGAGAAGGTCGGGGACAAGTGGCAGACCACCGAGACGCAGGTGCAGATCATCATCGGCTACAAGGGCATGCTCGATCTGGCGCGACGCTCCGGGCAAATCGTCAGCATCGCCGCGCATGAGGTCTGCGAGCACGATGAGTTCGAATTCTGCTACGGCCTGGACGAGACGCTGATGCACCGGCCAGCGATGCGCGACCGGGGCGCCGTGATCGGTTTCTACGCCGTGGCCAAACTCGTGGGCGGTGGGTATTCGTTCGAGTTCATGTCGACCGACGAAGTCAACGCCATCCGCGACAAGTCCGCCGAGAAGAACCGCGCCAAGCGTGGCCCGGATGGCCGGCCAATCATCACCGGGCCATGGGCGGAACACTACGTCGAGATGGGACGCAAGACAGTGCTTAGACGCCTGTTCAAGTACCTTCCGATCAGTGTCGAGAATTTGTCGTTCGCGACGGCCATAGACGGAACGACGGTAGCCGCCCCGTCTTCACTTGAGGATACGGTATTCGAGTCTGCTCCCGTCACGGAAATACACGAAGACGAACCACTGCAGATCGAGCATCAGACATCGACCATGCCCTCCGCAGAAGAAATCTCCGCCATCAACGCGCAGGAGATGGCAGAGGCGGCCGGAGAAGTTCAGCCACCTCATCGCCAGCGTCGAGAGCGCGGCGGAATGGTCATCGAGTAATTCTCACAGGCGCTTGTTCCAGCTCTGGACTGATCCACCATGGACACAGGCCATCCTGCGCAGGCAATGCGTCAAACCGGAAGCGCCACAGCGACATGAACAGGCAAGGTTGGCAACGGATCACCCTCACCTTCAATTTAAGGACAACCACATGAAACCCATCCAAGACAATCTCAAATCCGTCCGCATCGAAGACGAGGAAACCGGCTTCCTCCTACACGTGGTCAGCAAGTGAAAATCAACGCTCTACAGATCAGCAACTTCATCGGCGCGCGCGACATCAGGGTGCAACTGACCCGTCCGATCAACCTGTTCGCCGGACGCAATGGGTCAGGAAAGACCTCCTGCATGGAAGCCGTCCGCATGGCGCTCACCGGAGAGCCATCGCGCGTCACTCTCAAGAAGGAGTACGGAAGCCTGGTCACTACCGGAGCCAAGACCGGATGTGCCATCGTCGATCACGACGAAGGACGTTCGTCAATCACTTTGCCGAACGGTAAACGCGAGACTCCTCCTATTCCTCAAGGGACTCTTCCGTATCTCATCGATGCGCACCGCTTCGCCATCCTGAGCACAGACGATCGGTCCAAGCTGCTCTTCGGGGCAATGGGGGTCGCCACAGATGTCGAGGCGATTGCCGAGAGACTGGCCGAGAAGGGGTGCGCCTCCGATTTGATCAGCCAGATCAAGCCATTCTTCCGGCTTGGATTCGACCCATCGCACACAGAGTCACTGGCCCGCATCAGAGAGCACAAGGCAATTTGGAGGACGCACACCGGCGAGACCTACGGATCTCAGAAAGCGCTGACATGGTCGGCACCGAAGTCGGTTGTCGATATGGAAAAAATGAAGCGGATGCGGTCCGACATGGAAAAGATGGACTCCGACATCGAACAGCATGCGGCGCGTATCGGCCAGTTGCAGGGTGCAAAGCAGGCTGCCAGATTGCAGTCGGCAACAATCGCAGACCTACGCGCCAAAGCCGGACGCTATGCCGCCATCGCCAAAAAGTTGCAGGGTAGCGAAGCAGAGCTGCAGCGCTGCGAGGAGATTGTCGAAGCGCTGCGCTCGACAATAATGCATCAACCATCAGAACAGCATCACTTGCTGTGCCCGGATTGCGGCAGCGCACTGATGCTCGACGGCGGGAAACTAGTGCATCATGTCATGCACGACGTAGCACCACAAGCCACTGAGTCAGACAGGCTGCCTGAGTTCGAGCGCTCCGTGCAGATGCTCGTGCGCACTGTCGCCAACGACAAGCGCGACCTGGCCGCGGCGGAATCTGCGGCCCAGACGCTGGCCTCGCTGGAGGAAAAAGGCGCGCTTTTAGAACCATCAGAAGAAGACATCGCCGCCGAAAAGAGCGGTATGGAAACCATCAAGGCCGCACGCAAGGAACTACACAGCACACTTCAGGCCATGGAAGCCGCCGCGCGTGTAGCGTCCGAATCGGAAACGAAAACACAGCGCGCCGCCGCTGAGCACACGATCATCCAGCAGTGGGAGCAGATAGCCGCTGCACTTGCCCCGGATGGAATCCCCGGAGAACTGCTATCCGATACACTCGACCCGATCAATGAGCGGCTAGCATCCTCCAGCAATATCGCCTGCTGGAAGCGCATCAACATTGGTCCGGACATGGCCATTTTCGCAGCCGAGGAAGGCGAGATGCCGCGTCCCTATGCCCTGCTCTCCGAGTCAGAGCAATGGCGTGCTGACGCCATGCTATCTGAGGCGCTCGCGTATTGCTCCGGGCTCCGGATTCTGGTGCTCGATCGCTTCGATGTGCTCGACCTGCAGGGGAGAGAGGATGCTCTGTACTGGCTGGATGCGCTTTCCGTGGCGGGAGAGATCGATACCGCTCTGATATTTGGGACGCTCAAGGAGACCCCGAAAAACCTGCCGGATACCATCGGAACCGTCTGGATCGAGGATGGGATCGTCGAGCAGATCAATGAGCCTGCGGCCCAGACGCTGGCCTCTCTGGAAGAGGCCTCGTCATGATTCAATCCCGAATCGACGACTACCTCGCATTCCTGCGCGCCAAGGTGAAGCTCGCCGAGCAGTTCGGATTTGACGTTTCCGACAGCGAAATCCATCCGATCCTTAAGCCGCACCAACGCGACATGGTGCGCTGGATGGTGCGCATGGGCCGGGCCGCCTGCTTCGCCTCCTTCGGACTCGGCAAGAGCGTAATCCAACTCGAAGCCGTGCGCCTCACGCTGTCTCGTGTCGGCGGCAGGGGGTTGATCGTGATCCCACTCGGCGTTCGTCAGGAGTTCCTGCGCGACGCCCACATGCTGGGCATTCCGGTCCGGTTCATTCGCCGCATCGAGGAAGCTGACCGCGACGGCATCTACCTGACCAACTACGAGACCGTGCGCGACGGCAAGCTGGACCCGCGCCTGTTCTCTGTGGCCAGCCTGGACGAGGCCTCGGTTCTGCGTGGCTTTGGTGGCACCAAGACCTTCCGCGAATTCATGGCCACCTTCGCCGGCGACCGCAAGACGATGGACGCGCGAATCCATGACGCGTCCGTCCCCTATCGCTTCGTGGCCACGGCAACGCCCAGCCCGAACGAATTCATCGAACTACTGGCCTATGCCGCATTCCTGGGCGTCATGGATGTTGGGCAATCCAAGACGCGTTTCTTCAAACGCGACAGTACCAAGGCCGATGTACTCACGCTGCACCCGCACAAGGAGAACGAATTCTGGTTGTGGGTAGCCTCGTGGGCCATTTTTGTGCAAAAGCCATCAGATCTCGGACACCCCGAAGAGGGGTACGAACTGCCAGAGATGGAGATTCACTGGCACGAGATTCCGGACGATCACGATGATGCAGGATTCGATTTCACCGGACAGGGGTTGCTGCTCAAGAAACAAGCACTGGGTGTGGTGGAGAGTGCTCGCGAGAAGCGCGACAGCCTGCCCAAGCGCATCGCCAAGATGATGGAAATCCGCGCGCTCGACCCGGAAGCGCATCGCATTCTCTGGCACGATCTGGAGGTTGAGCGACAGGCCATCGAACGCGCCATTCCCGATGTGGTGAGCGTCTATGGGGCGCAAGACGACGACACCAAGGCGGAGCGCATCATCGGGTTCTCGGACGGCAAGTTTCGAGAGCTAGCCGGAAAGCCGGTGATGCTCGGCTCCGGATGTAACTTCCAGAGGCATTGCTCCTGGGCCATATTCCTCGGCATCGGCTTCAAGTTCAACGATTTGATCCAATCCATCCACCGCCTGTACCGCTTCCTGCAAACCAGGCGTGTGCGCATCGATCTGATCTACACCGAATCCGAGCGTGAAGTGAAGCGCATCCTCGAAGCGAAGTGGGAAAATCACAAGGAGACCGTACAGAAAATGACCGATATCATCAAAGAATATGGCCTGTCCAACGCCGCCATGGCCGAGACCTTGCAGCGGTCCATGGGGGTGGAGCGTATCGAGGTCACCGGCGAAAACTTCCGCATCATCAATAACGACTGCGTGATCGAGACGGCGAAGATGCCAGAAAACAGTCTCGACCTGATCCTCACGTCGGTACCATTCTCGACACAATACGAGTACTCGCCGAATTACTGCGACTTCGGACATACCGATAACAATGCGCATTTTTTCGAGCAGATGGATTATCTGACGCCCGAGCTGCTGCGCGCCCTCAAGCCGGGTCGCATCGCCGCGATTCATGTCAAGGATCGTATCGTTCCCGGAGGGTTGACCGGTCTCGGCTATCAGACGGTCTATCCATTTCACGCTCGGTGTATCGAGCACTACACGCGGCACGGTTTCGGCTATATGGGGATGATCACTATCGTCACCGACGTCGTACGCGAGAACAACCAGACCTACCGCCTCGGCTGGTCCGAGGTCTGCAAGGACGGCAGCAAGATGAGCTGTGGTATGCCGGAATACCTGCTGCTTTTCCGAAAGCAGCCGAGCGATACCACCAATAGCTACGCCGACGATCCGATCGTGAAGCGAAAGGAGTCTTACAGCAGAGCTCGCTGGCAAACTGATGCGCACGGATTCTGGCGCTCCGGCGGAAATCGCCTGCTGACGCCAGAAGAACTGGAAACAATCGACCATGACGTGATCTTCCGCTGGTTTCGTGATTATCACCTGGGCCACATCTACGATTTTGAGCATCACATCCGAGTTGGAGAAACCCTTGATTCCTCCGGGCGCCTGCCGGTGACATTCATGCTCCTGCAGCCGCCGTCCTGGATGGATGAGGTCTGGACCGACGTGGCTAGGATGCGCACCCTCAACATGCTCCAGCAACAGAAAGGAAAAGAGCAACACCTGTGTCCTCTTCAATTTGACATTGCTGATCGAGTAATCGAGCGATTTACCAACCATGGAGAGACGGTCTATGACCCATTCGGAGGAATCATGAGCGTGCCCTATCGGGCTGTACTCAAGGGCCGCCGAGCGCTGGCATGCGAACTGTCACCAAGATACTTCCTGGATGGAGCCCACTACCTGCAAGCCGCTGAGCGAGAGATGAGCATGCCCGGACTGTTTGACACCTTGGAGAGCGAAGAACGGAGCGCGGCGTGATGCAAACGCGCATTCAATCGTTCATAGAATCGTGCATCAACGTCGCCATCGGCTACGGAGTGGCTCTGGTGTCTCAGATTCTCATCTTTCCGCTGTTTGGGATTTATCTCCCGCTGTCGAGCAATCTAGCCATCGGCGCAATCTTCACCGTCATCAGTATCGCCCGTAGCTACGCTGTGCGGCGGGTATTCAACAGATTTCACGGAGCAGAAGCATGATCCAACTCACCCTATCCGCGATGCTGCAAAACCCTCAACCTTCGGAAATCACGCACGCCCGCCTGATCAAAGGCCGAGCGAGCATGAAACAGGAGCCCAAAGAGGTGACCGCGAAGCGCCCGAAGTGGACGCCGGAAATGGAAGAGCAATTCAGCACCCTGTATCCCGAGACGGATAATCGAATCCTGATGCCACTATTCGGCCTGCGTTCGCTCAGCTCCGTGCGTGTCCAGGCCAAGCGTTTAGGGGTCAAGAAAACCGCCGCATACCTGCAGGCCATGAGTCGTCGAGCGATGATGGCTGCAGCGAAGATTGCCAATGAGCGGAAGAGGGGGAAATAGCATGTTCGACGAAGAGCTGATCGACCCGCACGGCTGCTGTTCCGAGTTGTCCCGCATCGTTAATAATTCGACTGAGAAGCACGGTGGTGTTGATTGACGGGTTAGTCGGCACCTGCATAACGCTGGCGAACGAACTGGAGAAATAACAGATGGACATCAAGACCCTAGAAGCACTTGGCATCAGCCCGGAAACACTTGGTGATCGTATAGTGGATCAAGCGGTAGAAGTTCTATTGAACGCGAAAGGATTCGACCCGGATACCGAAGTGGAGGCTCGCTACGAATCGCGCTTCAAAAAGGAAATCGAGGCCCGCATTCAGAAGGCGGTGGATGAAAAGATCGCCGCGCTAGCAGCAGTGCATTTGGTCCCGCGCGTGGGCGAACTCATCGAGAAGGCCGACATGCGCAAGACCAACCTCTATGGAGAGCCGAAGTCTCCTTCCATGACCTTCAAAGAATACATCGCGCACCGTGCTGAAACCTACATGGCCGAGCTGGTGGATTCGAATGGCAATTCGAAGGCAGACATGGAAGCGAAGAACGAATCAACATACAACTGGCGTTCGTGTGGCCCGCGCCTCACTGTGCTGATGAAGATGTACATCAGGGAAACGATGGAGAAGGCTGCAAAGGCAGCGGTTACCGATGTCAATGTCGTGATCGCCAAGAATATCGAGAAGGCGGCGAAAGACGCGATTGCTTCGGCATCTGGCTCTCTCAAAGTGAGCGTTTCCGTTTGACGGCTGATAAGTGATCAAACATGCCTGAGATGGACTCCCCAACTGACAGCATCGGCCTGCTCCTACGCGATGACGTGGTGGAGAAAGAGATTGCACGCCGGCACGATGCGCTGAAGGAATGGCAGAACGAAGCGGCAGCCGTAATGGCACAATTCATTTCGCTTTCATCGCGTCCAGACGAACAGGAGTGGGGGAAGGTTGCACTAGAAGCAACGCAACTACTGAACCTGAGGATTACCTCATGACCGCTGTCTTTGAGTTGCCCCTGACTTCAGAAACCCTTTCCCCGGAAGAGATCGTCGAGATCACCGGCTCCAAGGTGTGGGACGGACAGCGCGGATGGCTCGACACGAACCGCTGGAAGTATCATACCAACCGTGCCGGACGGCCCATCGTCGGCCGGATGTACGCGCGGCTCAAGCTATCTGGGATCGAGGCCTCGGCGCTGGCTCCGCAAACCTGGCAGCCTGATTTTGCGAAGCTACGATAATGATCCGCCCAAAGGACAAACCTAACCAGGACCTGCCACAACGCCTGATCCGCCGGGTCAGGAAGTTGGTCAGCGGCAAGCTGTGGGTCGGCTACTACTACAACGGGCGCGACGATTCCGGGCGCCGAGTAGAAATCCCACTGGGAACGAACCGCGTCGATGCCCTGCGCAAGTGGGCGGAATTCGAAGCGGCGCCGGTACCGGTGGAAGCGGGAACTATGCGCGCGGTGTTCGACCGCTACGAACGTGAAATACTCCAGGAAAAGGCCCTCAAGACGCAGGCATCCAATCGCCTGGAGCTGGCCCGGTTGCGCAGCGTCTTCAACTCGGCCCCGGTTGACGCCATCACCCCACAGCATATCGCGCAATACCGGGATGCGCGCATGACCAAAGCCAGGACGCTGAAGAACGGCACGGTCATCCCGGAAAGACGTGCCACGGTTGCCGCAAATCGTGAACTGGCCCTGTTCTCTACCATCTACAACAAGGCTCGCGAATGGGGATATACCGCAAAAACGAATCCATGCACCGGCGTGGCCAAGAACAAGGAAACGCCGCGTGATTTCTACGCCAACGACGCCGTATGGGGCGCCGTTCGGCACTGTGCCCAGCCCGAACTGCAAGACCTGATGGATCTGGCTTATCTCAGCGGACAACGGCCAGGCGACGTGCTACGCATGACAGTGCGTGACCTGGTGGATGACGCCTTGATCGTCCGGCAGGGGAAGACCCGCAAACAGATTCGCATTCTGCTCGACGGGTCCGATGGGCGCAGAAGCGAACTCGGATTGCTCATCGATCGGATCAGGCGCCGCCCGGTCGCCAGTTTATATCTGGCCGCCACCGCGGACGGCAGGCGCATTACCGCGGGGATGCTTCGACTGCGATTTGTGGCCGCTCGTGAACAAGCGGCCAGCCTGGCAGAAGCCACCGGAAACGCCAGGCTGGCCGCCAGTATCCGGGAGTTTCAATTCAGGGATGCCCGCTCGAAAGCCGCCAGTGAAATCGACGATCCCGGCGAAGCCGCCAAGCTGCTTGGCCACTCAGACAAGGAACTGACCAAGGAAGTCTATCGCCGCATCGGCGAAAAAGCGAAGCCGACACGATGAAGGGTTGCGGAAATCGTTTCCGCAAGTTGCGGAAATGGCCCGCCTTCGGAAGCCCGTACTTTTAACCTAAGTGATTGATTATTGGCGGAGAGGGCGGGATTCGAACCCGCGGTAGGCTCACACCTACGCCTGATTTCGAGTCTCTGGGACAAACGAGCGTTTCCGGGGCACAGCGGGAAAATCGTTTCCGCAACTGTGAAGAATATGCACCTCTGCAGCCCAGTATTTGCGTATGTCTGGAATCGGGTTGCGGAAACCGAATTATGTATTTTGGGTATTGATTATGGATGTGGTGACAGATCAAGCGGAGCAATCGAGATGTTTCCATGGTTCGTGCGGTTCTGCTCAGTGGCTCGCAACGAGGGCAAGAGACGGAGAGGAGGGGATAGTTCCATGGAGTCCATGTTCATGCGGGTCGATCCGTGCTCAACGATCCACTCCGCGCTATGGTGGAGGCTGAGTCCGGCTCTTGAGAAAGGCCACGGCCAGCGTTCCAATCGTGGCCGTGGCCAATATTCCGCCCAGCCAGTCGTGCCCTTGCAGGCCGGCGTAGATACCCCCAACAATGCCGCAGATACCAATGCTGGCAGCGGCGACGACCCCCGCCATGCTTTCGACGAACACGAACGTATTGATACGACGCTGCTCCTCGCGGCGCGTCTCCGCCTCGATTTGAGTCTGCTCGAACACCCAGTCGACGCGGTCCGGACGGATCACATGCAGACGCTCGATACCTGCAATCGGCAACAGCGGCGCATCCGAGTGGTTGTCTTGCACAACCATCTCGGACCCGCCACGCTCTTTAACGTGTGCGGTGGTTTGTCGACTCACGCTTCAGTTGCTTGCTCAGCCCGCGCCCAACGGTCACGAAATCACCGCGCAAACGCCCGGCGTCCGTCGCGAACCCTCGCCGGTCAAGCTGGTAGCGGAGACGATCGGCCGGGGCGATATCCAACACCCTGGATGCCCCGTGCAGCAGATTTTTCAGATGATCAATCATGGGTTCAAGATAGCAGGGTTTCATTTCAGTCCGATGACGGGCGCCGTTGTTCAGCGATCGCGGGCAGTTCAAGCCAGGCAGACGTTACGGATTGTCCACCCTTTTTACCCATTTGCGCAACCTGGGTATTGGATGGCTACTTGACAGTTCGCCGGCAACGGGATACCTTCACAGCATCGCTGCACATCAGCGATCGGGATTGGCATCCTGGAGCTTGGCGGACAGCCGCCCCACAGCGGTATTTTTTCGTCCGTCGCATGGCGTCCAAGTTTTGGGCGGCTGTGCGGGGCATCGCAAGATGCGCCGGTCCAAGCCCGGTATGCCAACCCGCACAGTCTGCCCTCTCTGATTGGCATCAGGGAAGGCGGAACATTCAGCCCTTGCTTGGAGCATCGCCATGAACACCACCAATGGCCTAGATAGCCTTCTCCTTTCACGATTCACCTATGACCCAGACTCCGGAGCGATTACTTCGTTACGGACCGGAAAAACAACAGGGTCGCACGACAAAGACGGATACCTTCGATCGCACTACCGAGCGAGTGGAAGGTCGTCCTACATCAGCAATCATCGATTCGCTTTTCTGGCAATGACAGGGCGCTGGCCAGCTTGTCATGTTGACCACATCAACGGGGTGAAAGACGATAACAGATGGTGCAACCTTCGTGACGTTGAGGTCCATACGAACAAGCAAAACATGCTCGTGGCCACCGCACACAACAGATCGTCAGGATTACTCGGGGTGACGTACGACGCATCGGATGGACATCGTGCAAAGCCGTGGAAGGCCACCATAACGGCAACCGTCGGTCGTTTTTCCACTCCAGAAGAGGCTCATCAGGCGTACCTAGACGCGAAGCGCCTGCTGCATTCCGGCTGCACCATCTGAGGAGCCTCGTCATGACCACTTCCCCCACCAGCGCATCCGCGCCGACCCGCAAGACCAAACCCTTCGCCTTCCATCCCCGCCAGAAACACCCGGTGCGCCGCCTGCCGTTCGTCGGACGCGAGCACACCGCAGACCAGTCCTTCTCCCTGTGGAACGTCCCGGCCAGCGGCGGCTACTGCGGCGGCAACATGACCGGCGAAGCGATCGCGATTCTGTACCTCAAGCACGTCCGTGAGAACGATGCGGAGAACTGCTCACCCATGCTCTGCAGCATGGTGTTCGCCTGGGCGCAGCGCCTGACCGCCGGCGACATCAGGCTTGGGTCCGCCGAGGAAGACAGCTTGCGCGGCCAGATGGTCGGCTTCTCGCACACGCTCAGCAGGTGGCTGGCCGCCGCTGCGCAACACATGGGAGATGGCCTCGACGCTCGCGGAAACGACGCGCTGCTGGACAAAGCAAACAGGGGCATCACCTTCGACACTGCGGCCTTCCTGCAATACCAAGCGCTGAAGGATCAATTCGAGGAGATCCGCCATGCATGAGCTGACCATCGCCGACACCGCCATCCGTCAGGACGCCGAAGGCCGGTACTGCTTGAACGATCTGCACCGGGCGGCCGTGGCCTCCGGCGCGAACGAGCGGAGCAAGGAGCCCGGCAAGTTCTTCGCCAGCCACCAAACCACTGATCTGGTGAAAGAGCTGAGTGACACCCAGAATTTGGGTATCACCCCTGTCAATGTCGTGAAAGGGAACTTCGCCAGCGGGATGGCCCAAGGCACCTACGTCGTCAAGGAACTCGTCTACGCCTACGCGATGTGGATCAGCCCGGCGTTTCACCTCAAGGTCATTCGCGCCTACGACGCGATGGTCACGGCCCCGCCGGCACTCAACCCGGCCAACCTCTCCCGCCTGCAGCTCATCGAGCTGGCGATGCAGGCCGAGCAGGAGCGTCTGCAGATCGAGGCCAAGCTGGCGATCGCTGCCCCGAAGGCGGAAGCGCTGGACCGTATCGCCACGGCAGACGGATCGCTGTGCTTCACCGATGCCGCGAAGGAGCTGCAGGTACGGCCGAAAGACCTCATCGTCTATCTGTCATCGAACCACTGGATCTACAAGCGCGCCGGTTCGACGGGCTGGATCGGCTATCAGGATCGAATCCAGTCCGGCCTGATCGAGCACAAGTCGGTCGTGCTCATCGACGCCGATGGCAGGGAGCGCATCCGGGATCAGGCGCGCGTGACGGCGAAGGGCCTGGCGCGGTTGTCGGAACTGCTCAATGGTGGGCGTCAGGCAGCGTAGCGAGGTCGTGTACCGCCACGGCTTCGGCACGGGCGGGATCACGCCATGTAAAGCATGTGCCACCCCGTCACAGCCGCGCACGACGACTTCCAAGTCCCTTTACATGAGCAACCAGATGGCTATACTTCGGCCAAACACAGGCTGCCGATAGAGCGGCCTTTCGTTCGGCGCGCTCACGGAGACGGGCGATAGTCGAACAAACGAGAGGAGTGAATCATGTGCCACCGGAACGAGAGCGCTTCGAAAACGGGCGGCCGAATCGCAGGCATTGCGCAGTTGAGCGAAACCGCCAGCCTTGGGTTGCTGGCAGCTATTGATGGGACAGTAGACGAATTGCTTGGGGTATCGAAAGTCATGTCCGGTCTTTCGACGATGCTGGGCAAGAAGGCGACTGAAATAGAACAGAAGCCGACCACCGAAGGCGAGTACATTGACGAGGACGATGCGGCGATCGACGCGATGGCGAGCGCGGCCGCTCATCTGAAGACTTTCCTGACGCAGCTCGTGTTACGGCGCAGGACTATTGACGAAGACGACCGCCTGAATGGCCACCACTGTGAAGCGCTTCACGATGCCTATGAGAGCGCCGCCGGGGAGGTTGCTGGGCTGATCGAGACGCTGGAAATTACTCGCTCTGCAATCATTTCTCATGACCTCAAGGCAGAGCCCAGGGGAACTATCGAGACGTTCTCCTGCGTCGAGGATTTGATCGCCAGCCTGCACGAACGATGACTGTCACCGGATCTGGTGGGGTCACGATCACCGTTTGGAGAAAGTCGAAGCGCTTTCACCGCGACTACGAAAAGCTGACCATCGATCTGCGCGATCGCGTCGACGCAAAACTTCAAGACCTGACCAGGGCTACGCGCCCGTCAGGCCTGGAGTTCGAAAAGCTCAAAGGCTATTCCGCACCAGAAATCTACAGCTTGCACGTCACCGGAAATTACAAGGTGACGATGGAAATCTCCAGCGGCTGCGCCACTCTCCGACGCGTCGCTGATCACGACGAGATTGACCGAGCGCCTTAAGTGTGCGACAGTCTGAGCGCCGGAGCGGAATCAAAGAGATTTCGCCTACACTGAATCGGTCATCCATCGGAAGGAGAATGAAGTGAGAGTCGTCACGCTGCTGTCACTGATGATCGCCGCCGCGCCATTGGCGGCGATCGGGCAGACCTATTACAAGTGCAAGACTCCTTCGGGAGGAACCGTTTTCTCGGACGCACCATGCTCGGCAGGAACGCGTCAGGAGTCGGCGGTTTCGGGGCCACCTTCCTATCCTCAACCCCAGTACGGCGTCCAGACCCCGGCGCAGAACAGCGACGCTCGCATGCTGGACGCCAAGGTGGCGGAAGCTCTCGGTACGGGAAACCTGCCAAGAGCCAAGTCGTTGGCGCTCACGACGGAACACTGGAGAATGATCGCCGAATATGAGCAGCAGCTTGGGCGGCCGGTGACCGGCAGGACCGATGCAGATCTTCGGGCGGAATCCAGGAACAGCAAGGAATGCAAGGATGCGCAATGGAGCTATGACGTGGAAGCCAGCTCGATTCGTAAGGATGCAGCATAGATCGGTGCAGCCAAGCGCCGGATGTACTCGGCATGCGGCATGCGCGAACCGGATACGATCAATGTCGACAACCGTACGATTGTTCAAGGAGATCGCCGTCCTCCAATCGATACAGGGCCTCGATCGATGCGCTGCAAACCCACGGTCAACGGCGGAATGGACTGCTGGTAATCTGTTGTTCCTCACCCCTTCGGTGGCACCGTGACCGTCGCCTGAAACACCCCGAGTGCGATCAGCGCATCACGCAGCGCAGTCACCAGATCAGCAGCAGGCGCCATGTCGAAGGCGACCAGCGCGCCCCAGGCGCCGAACAACAATCCTCCAGCGAGGTATTTCATGGCATTCTCCATCACGGCATCCCTTTCACGTCGCTATCCTCCGACCAATGCACTGGGCTCTGCGTCATGATCGGCGTGCGCCGATCGGCTGACGCCCCATGCACATAGGCGCAACGGGTCTCGACCACCGCCAGGCGCTCGCCGAACTTGCGGACGATGGTCGAGATCTGATGGTCCAGTTCCTCGCGGTTCTTGCGCATCTGCTCCGAGATCTCGTTCAACTGCGCGACCAGCTTGTCGTTGTCCCGCTCGATCCGCTTGAGAATCCAGACCGCCAGCACGCCGATCAACGCGGTCGCCCACGGCCAGATGGCCAAAATAAAATCGTTCACTGCGTCGTCCTATCCATCATGCGGTGAATCCTCCTGTGTGAAGCGGGTCATTGCGGTAGCAGTTCCTTCCGTGCCGCCTCGCGCATCGGCCTGGACACCGTCTTCAGGAACCGCTCGGCGCCCTGCTGCCGGGCGGCCCGAACGCGCTGCGCGACGGTCGCCGGGTTGATGGCCACGCGCATCTCCGGATTGTCCTGGTTCCACTGGCGCACCTCAGCCATGGCCTTCTGCCTCGCCTCGGTATCTCCGCTCAGGATAGCGTCGGCCATGGCGCTGGTGAATTCCTCGCGCTTGACCTGCAGCATACGTTGATCCTGCGCCAGGCCGCGCTTGATTTCTCCGAAGTCGGCCACGGACTTGGGATTGAAGCCAACCCCCTTGGCGAACGCCTCCCCGACGTTGACCGGGACCGTTCTCCGCCCCTTGGCATCTTCGGCATACCCGGTGCCGGCCATTTTCAGGCCCTTCACGGCGTTCTGCGCCGCATTCGGTGCGAGGGCCAGCGCCGCCCGGTCGGCGTGCCCGGTGGCCAGCTCCTGCAAGGCGGTGGCGGCATTCTGCAGCACGCTGGCCGCCGGCCCGAAGAACTCCGCCGCATCGCGCCCCTTGTCGACGCTCGACTGTTTGAGCGCGCCCGATCCGGGAAGGAGATTCTGCATCCCAAAACGGCTATGCAGGTCGATTCCCATCTGGCTCAGGACTCCGTTCATCAGCACGTCGGCCCCGCCCGTTCCGAAGGCGTCGGTCATCCGGTTGCGGACCCACTTCTTGCTGTTGGTGCCGTATCCAAGCCACTGCCCGAAGGTGTCGATGAGGTCCTCCGCGTCCTCGACGAACGGCAGCCCGCCGGCTCCAGCGGCCAGCGCCAGCACGCCGAGCATGAGCAGTTGCTGCCGGACCGGCATCCTGCGGAGCAATTCGAGGTACATGATCGAGAACTGCTTGAACGTCATGATCGTCGCACCGACCGCGCCTCGGCCAGCGTTCGGCCGGTTGCCCTTGTTGTAGATGCCCTGTGTGTCCGTGACCGACTTCTCGGCGAACCCGAAGGCATCCTTTACGCCCGCTGCGGCCAGTTGCGCGTCGGTCATCCCTTCGGCGATCTGGAACGCGGCGATGAACGTCGTCCGGCGGTTGAAACTCTCTGCCAGCGCGAACGGCGCCCCCCAGGCGCGCAGCAGCAGGCCGACGCCGCGACTCCCGGAGAAGATCTGGTTCGCCGCCGTGGCCGTCATCTGATGGACCTCCTGCGGCGCGGTCACGCCATCCGCCTCGGCCCGCTGCAGCGCCTTGCCCAGCGCGCCGCCCACATCCGACACATCGCCGACCGCCATCCTCGCGGCCACCAACAGTCGCTTGCCCAGCGCAGCCGCTCCTTCGTAGCGCGTCAGGTACGGGAAAGTCATCATCGGCACCTGCGACAGGTTGACCATGGCCGAAGCGATGCTGCCGCCCAGGAAGTTGAAGAACAGGAAGCCGCGCAGTGCGTGCGCCTCTTCCTGCGGCTGGGCGATGTACTGCTGCAGCCGGACGGCCTCCGCGCCGATGTCACCGCCATCCTGGCCGGCATCACGGGCCGCCTTGAGCATATCGCTCATGTGATAGTTGCTCGAGGTGTGGCGGGCGTTGCTGAGGATGAACTGCGAGAGCGTGCGGCGCACGTCACGATCGAAGCCGGGCGTTCCCTGACGATGGATGAGCCGCTTCATTACGCTGCGGTCGTTCGTCGCCTGCCGGAAAAACTCCTGATACGGCTCCAGCGACTCAGCGTCCATATGGTCCGCGAAAAGCTGCAGCGCCTCCAGGTTCAGGCCGTCGTACAGCTTGTACTCCTCGCTGTTCTTGATGCCGGTCGTCACCGTCCAGTCGGGATGCTCGGCGCGGATCGCAGCGGCCACCTGATTGGACTGCACCTGCCCGGAGCGCGGAATCAGCGGATGGCCTTCGTACATCCCGAAGAACTGGAGTTTCCCATCTTTGTCCTTCGCCGTGACCGTGTGCTTGCCGAAGCGCATCAGCGGGAAATACCCGTGATCCTGCAGCGCCTGGTTTTTGGCGACGATACCGCGCACGTCGGCGATGGTCTTGTCGAGCCGGTCCAGCGCCTTCACGGCGTCGGACCTTGTCTTCTCGAACTGGCGACGCAGGCTTTCCGCCTCTTCCGGCTTGTCCATTTCCTGCAGGTCGGCGATGTTCGCCTCGATGCGCTCCTGCTCTTCCCTGCCGACAGAATACTCGAGGTCGGCCTTGCGGTCCTTGAGTCCTTCGATGACGCCATCGGACATGTCGTCGATCGACCAGTCGGCGTTGAACTCCACCTGGTTCGCCTTGGCGTGCTTCGCGATGACCGACTTCGCCATCTCATCGAGGCTTGCATTCACCGCAGCCAGCGCCTCTCGGTAGAGCTTGATCTGCCGGTTGGTCAGGTGGTAGTCGGCGCGCAGCTTGGCGTCGGAGAAAATCACGCCGCTCGTCGGTGATCCGCCGCCGTACAGCGTGCCCTCGTAGAGTGGGTTGGCGATGGCCTCGATGTCCGCCTTGCGCTCGCGCCCGGTCAGCGCTCCGATCGAACGGAGGTTCTTCAGAGATTCCCTGGCGTCCGCGAGGGATCGGATTTCGTGGAACAGCGTCGGCGCCTCGTTCTGCGCCGTGATGGCGAACCGGGAAACGTCGGACAGGAATTTCTGGCCCATGTCGAACACGCGCTTGAACCCGGTTTTCCCCTCCTGCGCCCACTTCTCGGCCTTGTGGTACTGCGTGTTGAACGGGGTGAGCCAGGATGTGGCCTTGTCGCTGTGCATGGCGTTGGCGGCGATGCTGCGCACGGCGCTGTGGTCGATCCAGTCGGAGGCGAGGTTGTAGCGGATGTCCTGGTTCATCGGCGAGAACGCGCCGGTGTTGCCGATGGCGGATTTCACCGCTTCCGGATTAAATACCACCACCTCAATTGAACCGTTGCCAAACTCCAGCACACCGCCATCGTAGCCAAGTGCAATCGCCCTGTCAGTGAACGCAGAGATTACGCTTTCCGATGCTCGACTCAGCTTCCTTTTCTCCTCCAGGCTATAAACGTACGGATTGCGTAGCGCTGCGTACAGCGGCATGACGGTTTGATCCTGATAGCCCCCCTTGAGGTTTGCATACGTCTCGGCAAGAAGATGGTCATCGGTGAGATACACCCCCCGGCCAAGCCAGCCATGGTCCTTTCTGTTCCTGTGCGTCAGGTTGAAGGCTTTAACGTCGTCGGAGGTTCCGTGGTAGAAGACCCGCGGTCGTCCTTGTTCGTCGAAGAGGTATCGGGAAGCTGTTTCAGAAGCTCCCTGAGCGTTTCCCCGTCTGGAGCTTGCTGCACCTTGGCTATCCACTCCTGCTCGTTGAATTCCATCGATCCACCTCCAAAAGTTCCTGATTCCTTCCTCAGTATAGTGAATCGGCAGGCCTTCGCTATTTGTCGTTGGACGGTCCACCCCATCAACCGTGATGGTGTCAGGAAGGCCCGCTTGCGAATACCGAACCGCTTCATCCGCCTCGCGAATCGCGTCCAACTTCTCGCCGTTGCGCTCCAGCAGGGAAATCTTGTCGAGCGTCGGCTGGTCCCAAATCACGTAGTTGTGCGTTGGCTGAGGAATTCCCGCAGCCTGCTGGTCCGCAAATTTTTGCGCCGCATCTCTTGATTTGAACTCCGATGGCATAGGCAGTCCTTTGACCGTCCATAGGGTCTTTCCATCGAATGTCTTGACGGGAGAAACAACCAGAGGGGTCCTGTTCCTGCTGTGTTCGTCCATATAGCGCGTGCCGACGATGCCGAGACTGGCGAGGTGTTCAGACGCTTTTCTATCTCCCCCCAGTGACCCAGAAAGTTCTGCATAGAAATGCGCCCCTTTCTTTGTATATGCTTCACGATTTGCATACTCACGCGCCCATTCTCCGAGCGTAGATCCGTCGAGCATCTTTTGGTTTGGGTCGCCATCCTTCACAAGCGATCGATAAATTTCGTCCGCCGTGACTTTTTCAGATTGTCCTGCAAGCGCCTTGCGCACGGCCGGCGACTGTTCGCTCAGCGGCTTGTCCCAGTCCAGCAGGTGGGGCATCACTGCGTCGGGGATGTCGAGGTGGTAAAGCGCTCCCTTCTCCTTGCTTTTTGCATAAAGCTCAATAAGGTGTTTTGGTACTGATGCGCGTATCTCGTCTGCAAGACCTGTCTTGCTTTTCAGCCATGTCGCTAGAGAAGCCGAGTTAACACCGTGCAACCTACCAAAAACAGCGCTCCCGGAAGGGTACAATCTGTTGAACTCAGCCGTAGCTTCTGGTGTTGGCTCATACAAGTCCAGGTCACTTCTTCCTGCGTTTCTATACGATTTTCCGACTTGTTCCGCATCGGCCGAATACCACCCCCACCCATACGCTTGCGCCCCCTCACCTGTCCCCATCTTGTCCAGCCGCGGCCGTCCATGTGGGAATCCAGGCTCGGATTCCCACACATGTGGCGTGCCATGCCAAGCCAAGGCATACGCCGGCCCGCCACGCGCTTCGCCGACATTCTCCCGCATCAACGCCTGACCAAGGTCCAACGCCTTCGACAGTGCCGTGTCCTGCTCCGGATGCAGTCCCAGCAGCCGCGACACGGCGCGCACGAACCAGTCCCACGCGCTGCGCAAATTCGACGTTGCAGGAGCTGGCGTGTCCATCAGCAGACGCTGAAAACCCGGATTGGTGAACGCCTCGGCGACGAACTCATCGATGCTGGTGCCGCCGTACTGCCCTTCCAGTACTCTCTTGCGCTGCAGGCGTGCGAACAGCGCGCGCATTTGCAGCGCCGCTGGGCCGCCTTTCGCCAGCGCCTTCAGCGTCGCGGCATGGACGAATTCATGAAGCGCATGCCTTTCCGCACTGCGCGGCGTGAAGAGTGAAACCGTATCGGTCTTTGGGTTGTAGGCGGCGGCGTACTTCGGCGCCCGCGAAGTGTTACCGAACTGCCAGCCGCCCTGACTGTCGAGGGTGATCGTCGGATTGACGCCGATGCGCGCCAGATGCCCGGCCAGCACGCGGTTGAACTTGCTGCGCGAGGCGGACCGGATGAACGACAGGATTTCAGCCGCGGTCTTTCCTTCCTGGGCCATGGCGTAGACGGCACGGTCGGCGGGGGTGGCTTTTGAGACAGCGGACTGATTGAACAGCATCACATTCCCCGCCTCGCCATCCTTCGTCTGCACCGTCTGGAAGAAGCGGTCGAAGGCTTCGCGAATCGCCGGCACTTCGCCGGCGGTCGGATAGGGATAACTGCCTTCCAGCTCGAACCCCAGCGCTTCCGCGGCCTTCCAGGTCGCCTCATCGACGATGTTCGCCAGGTAATCGTTGCTCGCGTTGGCGTCCTGCAGTTTCGAGATCAGATACGACTCGAAAGCGCGCGCCGACATCTCCGGCGCGATCGTCCAGTAAGCCTTCGTCCGCTTGGCGTCGAGCTTGCTGGCGCGCGCCTTGATGGCGGTCGAACGGATCGCGCGCAGCACGGACCCGAACGCTTCGATCATTTCTCGGCGTACCGCGCCATGACTCTCGAACGGCGCATTCTGTCCGGCCAGAGACACCTCGGGCGCTTCGGTCATGAAGGCCGCCGGCTTCTTGCGCATCCGCGAGAAGTAGTTGTCGACCGCGTGCCACCACTCGTGCCCGAGACTTCCAGCACCGCTCTTCTTGGTCAGATTGATGACCACCTTGTCCGGCTCGTAGTGCGCCGATGCCGGATGCACGCCACCCGATCCACGTGCCCCGAAGGCCAGGCCAAGCTGGCCGTTCAGCGACAGCGCACGTGGCGGAATGCCGATGATCGCCGCCAGGTCCATCAACGCATCGTAAGCGTCGTTCAGGTCGGCCTGGCGCTTGCCCTGTTCGACCCAATTGCCGAATTCGACGCCACGGAAGCCGAATGAATCGCCGAACATCTCCGGCGTGACATCTTTCCCCCCTCGCCGGTCCTCGCCAACCCGTGGCGCATTCGTGTCGCGCCGCTCGTTTGGAATTTCCTTGAACTTCGCCAGCTTGTCGACCATCGCTTCCTGGTGGGACTCGCGATAGGCACGCGCCTCCTTGACGGAGCCGAACAGATCGGACAACTGGGCCACGTTGCTGCCTATCCGCTTGCCGACATAGAACTGTCCGTCACGGGAGTAAACCTCGAACGTCACTTCCCGCGCCGCCGGTTTCTGGATTTCCATCTCGGCGTACTTGGCCTGGAAGTTGGCGAGGGCTTTCGCGCGCGTGTCTCCGGTGGCCAGCATCCGCGGCCAGTTCGAGAACGCCGTCGCCGCCGCATCCTTTTCCACCGCCCAGATGACGCGCGCCGGGTTGAAGCGCTCGCCATTGAAGACGCTGTACTCGCCGGAGGAAATGCGCACCCCATCGAGCGACTTGGCGTGACCAACCAGCGCATACAGCTCGGCCTGATCGAGAATTCCGCGCAACGCGCGCGAACGCTCGGCCAGCGTCGAAATCACCGCCCGCGCCCGATTGACGGGAAGCTCGCCGGACAGCATCCCCGTCGCGGTGCCGCGCAGACGATGCGCCAGATCGGCCCAGCGCTTGAGCTTGTTCGACAGGCGCGGCTTGCTCGGAATCGCGTCACGCATCGCGCGCAAGAGCGCAACGGCGGAGGCATCGGCGCCGCCGTCGATCAACGCCTGATAGTCTGGTGCCGGCCAGTATTTCGAGAGCGGCTCGGATGCGACATCGAGCTGTCCTGCGTCACGCAGGCGATCGGCGAAAGAGGTCCACAGGTCCTTGCGCGCGCCGCCGATCTTCTCGCCGAAGTCTTCGATCTTGCTTTCTGGTTGCGGATTGGTTTTAGTATCGGATTTTGTTGGATCAAGCGCATTACGTATCGCACGCTTTTTTGACGCTGAAAGGTCCGAAGATTCGACCTTTTTCAAGACTGATTGGCGAAGCGTATCGGACGGAACGTTGGAATCTTCTGCCCACTGCTTTACTGCTATCGGAAGATCGGACAGAACGAAGTCATCTCCGCCAAGCGCAGCTTCGATAAATTGTCCACCCAATTCTTCACCAATCAGCGAAGCTTTTTCCTCTGCTAAGTCGGCATCTGATTTTCCTTCATTGGCCCATTTTTCACTTGATCTCTGGACACGTTCTGCGGCAGGAGAAGAATCAAGCAAACTCTTCTGCCCGCTGAGGTTGTCCAACGCATCCTGCCCAAGCTGGAATTCTGCAGCAGCAGCCTCGGAGTGCTTTTTGATTTCCTCCCTTTCAGCGGCGTCCTTCCTCGCCTTTTCTTCGGCCTGCGCGGCTTTCGCATCGGCCTCTGCCGCCGC
>CAZYGK010000009.1:27574-58018 GCA_964647355.1 uncultured Flavobacteriaceae bacterium
CCTTCCTCGCCTTTTCTTCGGCCTGCGCGGCTTTCGCATCGGCCTCTGCCGCCGCCTTGGACTTCGCTTCGGACGCGGCAATCTCGGCCGGCGTTTGACCGCGCAACTCCATGGGTGGCGCAGATTCTCCGGCCAGGTAGGGATTATCGATGGCGAAGGCCTGCGCTGCCGCCTGCGCTCTCAGGGCATCAGCTCCGCTCTGCAGATTCCTCGAACGAAATTCGACGGCCTTCTTGCCATCTGCGCTGACGAGCAGCATCCCATCGCCATTCGAGTAGTTGATTCCCCTCCAGCCCGTCGACTCCTTGCGGTTGACGGTCCGAATGAAGTTGGCTCTTTCGGCGGCAGCAGCCTCGGCAACGGTGGCGTCGCGAATCTTCGCGGCGGACGACTCTAGGCGGTCGGCCAATGTGGTGAGCCGGTCCTTCTGCCGGCCGACGGCCAGCACGGCCGCCTCGCGGAGTTGCGCTGCTTTGGCGCGGAGCGCATTCCCGGCTTCCGGTTTCTGTTCCTGCGGCGTCGGACTGTCTGCCGTCGGCTCCGGCTCTGTCTCGACCACGGGCTGCGCCACGGTCTCTGGCGACACACCAGCCGCCCGTCGTCCGACCTCTTCCAGCGCCGCTCCACGGATGGCTGTGTTCGAGCTGCTCGCCAGTTTCGTCAGTTGGTCATCGCTGGACTTTGCAACGAGCGTGGCGACACGCGCCGATACCGGCGGGGCGCTTACCCCTGCATCGGCCACCGTGGCGGGTTGCGCTTCTCGTCCCGGCGCTGCCGGCTCGGTGATTTGGGTTTCGTGGCCATGTTCTGGAACTCCTTGCGTTCGAGTGACGGTGGGGGATGGAACGCCCGCTGACTCTGCCTGTTGGTCGAGGGGAGATGCGGCAGGAGCAACCGGAAGCTCCGGCGCAGCGAACGTGTTCTGTGGCAGACTCTCGCGCATGATTTGCGCGCGAATCACGTCAGAGGTCAATCCGAAGTCCGAGAGTTGTTGCGCTCGGGCGTCGATCAAGCGCGCGTCGGCCTCACTCTGTGGGCGGATCGTGCCGTCCGCATCGACGATCAGGCGGCCGGTCTGCGATCCAAAATCATGGATGGCGTTGCCCTGCGCGTCGACAATGATCGGCGCTTGCCGAGTTTCCGAAACCTCCGGCGAGTAGCCCAGGCGTGGCACGTCCGCAGGGGCTGGAAGAGATGCCGGGATGGCCGTTTCCGGAGCGCCAGGAGTCGGCACCGGCGCGATGGCTCCCGAAGCTATGCCGCTGGCCACCGCGCCTTGCAGCGGCCCAGCCGGCCGTGTGGCGGTCTCCGGAGTCGATCCTTGCGCCGCGCTCGACGCCGGCCTGGCCAGTGCCGACATTCCCGCCGCCCCGCCGCCCATGGCGCCGCCGGCAACGAGTCCCTGCACGGCCTGTTCGCCGATGCCTTCCTGCCACGGCTTACCCTCGGCCAGATTCTGCCACACCTGCTCCTGCGCGCTCTGCGGCACTTCCTGCAGCACGCCTTCCGAGAGCACGCCCTTGCCGACCCGGCTCGCCATGCCGCCGGTGAATCCAGACTTCCTGCCCATCGCATTCAGTGCCATCGTCGTTTCGGCGTTCTCCAGTCCGGGAATGCGTCCGACGCCATGCGCGATGGCGCCGGTGATCATCCCGGCCGGCACCTGCAGCAGATAGTCGCCGGCGGTCGCATCCGGCTTCTCGGCGCGAAGCTGCTCGGCGTTCTGTCCCATCGTCAGCACACCCTCTCCGGCAGGGCTGGCGTAGCCGGCGATCTTCGCGATCTGCGCATCGGCCTGCGCCTGCGTCATCGCCCCGGACTTCACCGCCGCGTCTATCTCTGGCAGGTAGCGCGCCAGCACCTTCTCTGTCCCCTTGGCAATGGCCTTCATGCCGCCATAGTTCTCGGTGACGAAAGCCATGCCTGATCGCGGGTTCTGGATGATGCCCTTGAGCGCGCCAAGAGCGCCCGCGCCGATTTGCTCCCATGGGCCTGCGCCCTCGCGCTTCGCCTGCTCTTCCGCATCGACGGACGCCTGGTGCGCGGCTTCCTTCGAGGACTGCATCTCCGGAGAATACAGGCTCTGAATCTGATCTCGCCATTGCGTTGGGCGCAGATAGGTGGGAACGCCCACCTGGTCCGCCACACTTCCGACCGTGTTGATCACGCCGCCCACCTTGCCGCCGGTGGCGATATCTCCGAGTCCAACGGCGGCGTTCGTCAGTCCGGCGACGCCACTGACCAGTCCGACGGGGATGTCGGCCAGTTGGCGCAGCACGCCGGAGCTTTTCTTCTCTGGCGCAGGGTCGAACGGGTCCACGTATCCGAGCGTTTCCGCAGCCGCCGGCCGATCGAACGGGTCAATGTAGCCAGCCATTATCGTACCGCCCCATATTTCGCCTCGTAGTCCTTACGAAGTTGCGCATCCTCCACCTTCATCCCCTTGTTGGCGGGAAGATTGCGCACCGCCTGCGCCCACTCCTCGAAGTTTCTCGGTGACCCTGGGCGCAGCGCCGCCTGCTGCGGAGGAGGCAGACCGGTGCGCTTGCTGATGGCCACCGGCGCTCCCTTGACGACCAGCCCGGTCGCCGGATCGACACTCGACGGACCGTCGTGCACCACATACTCCTCTGCCCGGTCCTTGCCGGTGCGCGCGCGAATGTTCTCGGCAATGGCATCCTTCTCTTCCTGGGTGGTCGCCGCAGCATGCGCGGCGTACAGGGCGTTCAAATCCTTCGCGTTCTGCAGGGCAATCTGTCCCGTGCCGATTTGCTGCTGCGCCAACTGCTGCGCCGAGGCCGGGGAATTGGCGGCCACGGCCTGCCGCTGGCCGGCCTGCGCCAGCGACTGCGCGTCGATTCCCTGCATGGCTGCGAGGGATTGCAACTGCCGTGCCCCTTGCGCCCGCAGACCTTCGTTGGGCGAGTTCACGTTCGCCATGGCATTCTCGGCGCGCAGGCGGACCAGCGCGTCACGATCGGCCTGCGCGCGCTGCTGCGCGTCGGCATAGGCTTGCGTCTGCTCCCAGCGCGCGTTCGGCGTGCCGTCCGCCGCGACATACTGGTTCGGCGACAGGTCGGTGAGCACCTGCGTCTGTCCATTGGCACGCGAGATCATGCCCGTGCCGTCGGAAACGCGCTGCTTGGTAGGATCGAATCCGGGCTGCGTGAAGGACAGTCGGCCAGTGGTGGGGTTGAACACCGCATCGCCGACGTTTCCGACGTTCGGGTTGGCCGGAGCGGATACGGGAACCGGAGCGTTTGCCGGCATGGCGTTGTCGATCTTGAGCACGTCGCTTTGCGTTGCGCTCGACGCCAGTCCGGCAGGAGCAACTCGAGCCGGCGTGCTGTCGCCGGTGACGATCGTCTTGAGCGCATTGGCGGCCGGGTCCAGCACGTAGGCAGCACTGCGCAGGACATCGTTGCCGAGACCGGCGACCCCGGCCATACCCCCGCGAACGGTCTGGCCGATCGCTCCGCCGACATTGCCGGCATCGGCGGCCTGTTGCGCCGCATCGCCATAGGTCTTGATGGCTTGATATGTGTTCGGAAAGGCGACGTTCTTCAGTGCGCCGCCAAGACCTTCGCCAGCCCTGGCGTAGATGTCCTGAGCTGGCTGCCCGGTGTATGGGTACTTGTTCTTATCAGTCTCCGATTCTCCAGGGATCTCGCCGACCTTGTAACCCGCTCCGTCCTGCACGCCCATCTTCGGCGCCCGCCCGTCGTTGGTGGCCTGGATGATGCTGGCGATACTGGCCAGCGCTTGCGGGCTGCTGGCGGTCTTTGCCGGCAGGATCACCGCCTCCTCGCCGTCGCTGACGTTGATGTTCTGGCCGGCGACCTTGACCGGGATCCGGTCTTCTCGCGGACCACCTTTGCCGGCGAAGCGTACCAGTCCGCCATCGGCGTAGCGGGTGATCCTGTTCAGTTCTTCCTGACGCTTCCGGAGAGTATCCGCAAGCCCGGTGCTGGCCGGTGCAGGAGTCGGTTGAACAGGTGATGGGGTTGCCGTCGGCTGGGGGGCTGGCGAGGTGGAAACGGTCGGCTGAGACCCATACTTCTGTTGCGAGCGCCTCAATGCTTCCTCGGCCAGATCGACCATGCCGCCGTCGGCATACGACGCGGCTGGTTGTTGCGCTGCCAGTTTGTCACGCAACGAGGACAGCGCACTGAGGCGCGCGTCGTTCATCGATGCCGCGGCCGCTGATCCTGGATTGACCATCGTGCCGCCGCCGCGAACCGGACTGCCATCCGCCCGATACGGTTGGTTTCCGGGATTCGTCAGCGCCTGCTGTTCGACCATCGACAGCCCGCCCATGGCCTTGCCCATGGCGATCTGCTGGTCGATCGCGGCGAGCGGAGAGGATGGGGTTCGCGAGGCAACACCCGGCGTTGTTCCGGAAGTCGGAACGGGCTGAATTCCCGTCTGCGCAGCGGCAGACGCCGGGGATGTCGCGCCTACCCCGGCGCCGAAAGAGCGCACACCACCCAAGAAGGTCCCGACCTGTCCGGCCATTCCGCCATCCTGCGGCGGGTCATCGGTGCCCAGTTGCGGGACGCCACCCACGGCATATCCGGGCCGCACCTGGCCTCGGATCGCCGTCAATTGCTCGGCTATCGTCCTGGAACCGACCGTTCCGCCATTCTTCATGCAGTTTCTCTTCTTCATTGCCTTGCTCCATCAAGCCGATGCACTGTAACCGATTGATCCGCCGGCGCGCACATTGTTGAGCATCGAGACCACTTCGGTCGCCAAGAGCCGAATGCGCGACTCGAACGCCTGCACATATCGGCCAATCTCGTCGATCTGCCTGGCCTGGTTGGCCCTGGCCGCTTCAAACTCCAAACGCTTGTCCTCACTCACCGTCTTCAGCGCCAATTCGCCGGCGTTAATGCGCGCCCCGAAGTACCCGGCCGCCGAGCCGATCATCCGTGTTTCCGCTTCGTGCGCCGTGCTGGTCAGCGTCGCCCCCTGCCCGTATCCGGCGACGACGGACTGCACATACGCCTGCGCGGCAGACAGCGCGGCCGCTCGTGCCGAGATTGCAAGCCGGACGGCCTCCAGTATGTCTGCGTGCGTCGTCTCGAAATCCTTGATCAGGATCGCCCGCGAAGAGGCGGCCACCGCAGCGAGCGACGCTTGCGCGATGCGCCTGGCCATGCCCGCCTGCGCTCCCGGCGGGAAACGGCTGCGCCGGGCCATCGGCGAGTTGTACAGGTCGGCGACCGCACGTTCCTCTTCCGCGAGGATCTGCGCCCGCGAGTCCTCCAACATCGCGTCCTTGATGTCGTCTGGAATGGCTCCCGTCGTCGTGTTGCCGATGGCCGCCGTGATCCAACTTTGCGCCGCGTCGTAGGCCGCCTGATCGTCCGGGAACCACTCGCTCATGAACGTCGAGAACTTGCTCGTCAAGGCCGTGATGATCGCCCCGGCCTGCGTCGTGTAGTTGTTGAACACCAGCGCCGTGCTGACCGCAGCCGGCGTGATGCTCGGCTCCACCGGGGCGGTAATGCTGATGTCTCCCGCCGTGACATCGCTGGCCGCATGTGTCGCCAGCCATCCCGTTACCGCGTTCGTCAAGTCATCGATGGCGGTATCGACCGCTGCCGATTTCTCTGCCGCGAGCCCCCAGGTAGCATTGATGATGTTCCGGTTCATCTCCAGCGCGAACGCCGCCGCTGGCGTGAAGAGTCCGCCGGTATCGACCGGGATGGTCGGAAGTGGAAGGTCTACTACGGGGTAAACGATGTCGGTCATGAGAAAACGCCTTGATCAGGTACGCCACAGCGTGGCATTGGAAATGGAGGCAAAGTCAGCTCCCAGCGCATCCGTCCATGCGCCGGCCGTTCCGTTCCGGACGGCCACGCGGAAGGGCGTGGAGAAGAGCGAATCGTTCAGCGCGCTGAACCTGGACGGGAAAGACACCGGATAGCGATCGCCACTTTCCGCGACCCCATACTCCTGCGAGAACACGAAGCAGTAGAGCATCTCGAGCAAGTTGCACGGCACGAAGAACACGTCGCGCCCGGCATTGTCCTCATTGACGGTCGCGAGATTGCCGTACATGCGCAGGCGCAGCAGAAAGTTGAAGCCGTGGAACGGGGTTGCACCATTCCCCTCCTCGGCGAGGGTCACGTAATGCGCACCCTTAAAGCTTCCCTGCTCCTGATACAGCGGCGCGAAGATGGCGCGGATTTGCGGTGAGGGAATCGCGTCTTTGCCCGGCGCCACATTTTCCGATTCTGGCAACAGTTCGCTGTAGGCATACATCTCGCTCACCAGCATCTGCGTGACGGTGTGGTGGCGGGTCTGCACACGCAGGGTGACGGTCAACGTGGCCGTCGCGGTGGCACCAAACACTTGCGACCCAGAAAAGGAGCCGTCAATGCTGACATAGACACTGTTGACTGCATCGTAGAGCAGGTAATCGCGCGTGCTCCACGCCAGCGAACTTCCCCCCAGCGTCACCGAGGGCTGGATCGACGAGACGTAATAGTGCTCACGGGAGTAATCCCCGTTGGAGTTCTCGTTATCGTAGTAGGTTTGCTCGAAAAACGCAGCCACTGCGGCGTCAAACTTGCCGTTGATGTCATCTGCCGCTTCGGGGTCCTGATGCGTGAACCCCAGACCGTGGCAACGATAGTATGTGGCCACCGGGGTAATATCATCGTTTGCCGGATCAGAATAGATGTCGAGATCGACCCCGCGAGCGCCACCAATCCCCGATCCAGCGTACGAGTAGATTGTCACCCATCCTGCGTCGTACCCCGGTCCGGGCAGGAAATAGTTGTCGTAATATCCGGTTATGGGTGCCAAGATTGCCTTGGGTCCGGAAGACCGATTCTTGGAGAAGAGGACCGAGACGAAGGGATCGGCGCCCGCCAGAACCTGGAACACGCCGGTTTGCTCCTCATAAGCCCGGCTGGTGATGTACGACCCGGAAATACTCTGCCCCACCTCCCCCCCGATGAACGTGAATACCCGCCCCCGGGAAGCGTTCATCTGGCTCGGGTCCCAGCCGCTGGGCGCGTCATCGCCCCACCATAGCGTGCTGCCATCCGCCCCCATGTCGGAACCGTTGGTTTCTCCCGTGGGAATGTCGGCGTAGTAATGGCTGTAGGCCTTCTCCGCCTGGTACTCATTGCGCAGGTCCCACTGTTTCCCGTTGCTGGCCAGATAGGTCAACTCTACCCCTGCCTGTGTCTGCATATCCGTGACGCTACCGGAGAACGTCGATCGGGTATAGGTTGCTCTCGTTTCGCCCTGCAAGGCGCCATGCACCACGCCTGTCCACGGCCAGCGGATGCGCCGTATCCCCTTGCCCCATGTCGTGCCGTTGTTGAAATAGGCGACGTTTGTAGTCAATACCGGCTGGTCGCCTTTCAACGCCAGCTCAGCGCCGTCGGGAAGCAAGGTATCCGTGACCAGGCTTCCGCTCGACGCCCCGGCATCGGTGAGCGCCACCACCGGCAGGTCCACGGTCGCGCTGCTCGCAATCTTGCTCAAGTACGACGCCGTCAGCAGCATCGTCACTTCGGCCGAGGAAAACGCCCAACTGCCGGACAGGGCATCCCAGGTGTCGCCGGTGTAATACAACTGCCCCAGCCACGCCTTGTGCGTCGCGCGTTCGACGCGCTGCCCGATCGTCAGTGCCTTGCTATCGCTGCGCGGCTGAGTGGGGGTCAAGGTCTGCGTCGTTCCGCCACCGCCCCAAGATTGAACCTGATACCGGCCGACGGCGAACACCCGCTTCTGCGTCGTGTTCAGCTCGGCATTGCCGTACTGATCGGATGCATCGACCCGGTTGATAAGGTAGGGGATCGCCGGGTAGGAAATCGACGGCGTAATCCCGAGCGCCGGCATCGCCTGCGCGTTGATCCGGATCGTGCTGCCGTCGAACAGCACCACGTCGTACCAGTGCGTGACATCTCCGGTCGGCACGTTCCATGTCGTTGCGAAGTCCTCGACGGCATACAGCTTCTCGGCAAGCGTGTACGGGCTTTTCAGAACGGCCAGGGTGTAGGGGTTGAACAGGACGGAACTCCCGCCCGGCACGCTGGCCACGAACCCGCGCAGTTGCACGCTGAGCGAGTCTGCCGCTGTGGGCCGCCGCTCTTCCTGCTCGAACACCGGATTCCCTCCGCGCGTCCTGAGCCGTGTCCACGCCCCGTCGCTGTCCTGCCATTCGACCGTCCGGATGCCGCCATACCCTTGCGCCACGTCGCGCATGGCACGCTCCTGCGCCATGCCCACGTCGGCATCACGGATCGGCAGCGGAAAGTCGTCGTCAGGCCAGGACACGTGACGCCTCCAGTTCAGAGAACAAGGCCGTCAGCCAGGTCAACAACTCCCAGCGTGACGAGAAATAGCGCACTTCGCGCAGATCGTTCAGATGCTCTGGTCCCCACTCCAGCACCCGGTATTCCTCGCGCCGCTGCATCGTATCGATGGGGAACAAGGACAGCCAGACCATCTTGTTCCGGATGACCAGCACCTCACCGGTCCGTTCCCGGTCGAACAGATGCAGGCCCGTCGGAGCCACGTTCAGCAGCGGCCGGATGGCGTCATGCAGTGGGGACATGTCCCAGCTCGATCATGAACAAGTCAGCATCGTTCGGTCGAAGTTCAGCACCGCACTCCTCGCACACCGGATAGCACAGCGTCAGCAATCCATAGTCGGTCACGTCGATCTGCTCCGATTGCTCGATCGCGGAATGTGAGCCGCAGAGCGGGCAGGGATCCTCAGGCATCCCGCTCATCAGATGCGCCTCTGCGACTCGTTGATGAGCACTTCGCAGGCCGCCAGTTCCATCTGGCCGCCGTCGTCGTTCCGGATCACGGTAGAGAACATCGACTGCCTGGCGTTCATCAAGCCCTTCATACCGTCGTGCCGATGGTTGGCCACGCGGGTCTCGCTGTAGCTGCGCGCTGGGTAGGAGTAGATCGACCCATCAGGCAGCGCAATATCCACGACCAGCGGAGAGGACGATCTGCCGACGACGTAGACGCACTCCGGGGCCTTGATATTGGTCGATCCGTGGCCGAGTACACCGCAGTCCAGCACCGCAACGATTCCCTGTCCAGCATCATCGTCGCCTTCGAGTAGGAGCAGCCCGGTATTCGAGATACCGTACTCCCGGCCTTCGATGGTGGCATAGCCGGTGAAATACCAGCCGGCGTAGCGTGACGTTGGGTTTTTGCCGCCAAGCGCCATGCATACCGTCGTGCTGTCGTCGTCGTAGCGCAATCTCGCCTGTGTGAAATCGTCCGCCACCTGATGGTTGTAGGAAGCCGCGCCATCCAGGCTGACGATGATGTGCGTGCGCCCGTTGCGTTGGCGTACCCACGTGGCGCCTCGTTCGGCCACCGGGGCCACGAATCCGGCGTCCCGCTGCGGCAGCACCACCGATCCATCACCGGCGCCGAGCACGATGCCTTCGTCCGAATACCAGCCGACCACCGGCGAGGTCGAGATGGGGTGCGCGAATTCCGTTCCGCTGGCCGCGCCAAACGCCAGTTTCTCGTATGGCACCGCGCCTCGAATATCCTCTCCGGCATACCACCAGGTCCGGTCCGCAGCGACAAAGAAGCCAGATTCGACGGACGCCAGGATGCTCCCCTCCGACCCGAGCACGAGATAATCCTCGTCCGGATTGTAGAGCCCGTAGTTATGGTGATCGCTGTAGTAGATAAATTCCCCGCAGAGGGATAAAAGGCGCGTGCCGTGGAAGCAGAGCGCCGTCCCTGCGGGCAGCGGGCGTAGAAACTCACGTCCCGCCGACACGCGCCCGGACGGCTTCTCGGTAACGGTGATGGTCGCTGTTGCGGACGAGACCGTGGCGCAATGCTGAAACACCTCGCCATCCGCGCTCGTGCAGTACAGACAGAACTTGTCCGCGCCTGCGGCAGCGGCAGGCAGCGTGACGACGATGGAACCTGGAGAAGCCAGCGTGAACGTGCTGATGTCGCTGGACCCGCCCTCTTCGCCGTCGTTCATGGCGTGCGTCAGGAACAGGCGGTAAGTGCCCGCGCGCAGCGTGCCGATCCCAGCGAAGACGTCCAGCGGATTGGCTGGCGTCGGAGGTGCCCACGGGTGATCGGTGTTATCGGCGTTGCAGCGTCCGGAATCGACGCCATTCGACCACCACACCTCGCCCGCTAGCTCGGCATAGGCGATGGGCAGCAGCTGCAGGCCGGTACGTAGCGTCGTCGTGACCAGCGGATTGACGGCAGTGATCACCCCGAGGGTCGTCCCCATTCCGATAAGTGTTTTTCCGCCCAGGGTGGCCAGCGAGTGGCCGTTGTCGATAGGCACTGTCTGGGAGAACCCTCTGCGGCGAATCGCGCTACCGCCTTCAGTCAGATCGACATTCAGCGCGTCGAGCAACGCCCCCTTGGGGATCTGGTAATCCCTCGCGGTGTTGTTGATCCCCTTGGGCCAGGGTCCCAAAGAGACGTTCTTGGGTTTAGCCATGCGCAACTCCAGTCAGCATCGGACGTACGTGAACCCTTCCAGCGCACCATGCCGCCGGGGGAGCATTGCTCGCAGAAGCATTCGCGGAAACTACGGGAAGAATCGTGAAGTCAGCGGCGGAACGGAACTCCCGAAAAAGCGCCCCTGCCACAATCGGAACGACCTGCACAGCGCCCGTGGCCGCGCGCCCTGGAGATGCTGTCCCCGACAGGCTCGGAATGACCGGCACCTGCGCGACCAGAGCGTACCCCGGTTGATATTCGTCTCCGCGCACCACTGGGGTGACGGTGACCGCCCCCTCGGCCAGGTAGTGATAGGCTGCCGCTGCCGACACCACAGGGGAAAACGATAGCGCCGCGGCAGCGTTGACGCCCTCGATGGCAACCGCGGAAAGGGTCGGTCGGAGAACCAGCGCCGATTGGCACGTCCAGGGCGCAGCAACCGCCGCGGAGAGGACTGGCGAGACGACGATCGCGCCGGTGCAGTTGTCCGGCCCGTCGAGTACCGACAACAGTGGTAACGGCACCAGCGCCGCCGCAGCGACCTGGTGGTTCGCTACCGCGGAAACAACCGGAATGACACTCAGGTTGCTGAAATTGCCAGCAGTGAGCGCCTCCGCCGCGTAGCGGTAGCTGGGGTTTACAGGGCGACCACGGCCCACTTGAATGCCCTGCCTGTGCCGGTACTTTGTTTCAGACTGAATGTCGCACCATACGGCGCGATCACCGGAATGGAGGTCTTGACGGGGTCCGCCTGGTTGTGCGCATAAACCACGTACAAGGCCTGCTGGTGCGAGTCTCCGGAGGCGCAACCGACATCGACGTACAGTTCCAGCGTGTCGCCCAGCGCCTGGTTCTGGGTATCGACCAGCAGTGCGTAGGTGCCAGCCAGGGTTGTCGTGTAGAGCTGGTGCTTGGTGCCGCCACTGGCGGTGTTGGCGGTTTGCGACCCGTTGCTGACGATGTTCATTTAGCGGATTCCATAGACGGTGAGGTCGAGCGTGCGCTGGGCAGAAGTAGCGAACTGTTTACCAATCTGCGCAGAAATACGCGACCCTTCCGGGATGTCGACGTAGTGTGGACCGAGGAATGGAGACGATGGAATCTTGCTGCCTAAGCTGGTGGCGCCAGCCTCCCAGCAATCCACGATGCTTCGCTCTGATCCAGCTGCTCCTACTCCGATCGAGATCCAATACGCCTGATCGGAGAGCGAACCCCAGTCGGCCTGCCCGTGTCCCACGGCGATAATCAATGCCTTGACCCGTTTGCACGACGGGGTCAGTTCCACCCAAGGGCTGGCTCCGAAATCAGTGTTGGGCGCCGTGATCGTCGTCCCCTGGGTGTGTGAGGCGTCGACGACAGCGCCGTAGGTATCGACGACTGATCCGACGATCGGCAATCCGGAGATCTTGCGGTCAATTCTCAGATAGCCAATGCCATGGCTGGCAATATTGCTCTGCGCACGCACAACCAGTTGTTGAGCAGGCACCTGAATCGGGAAATAGACCGGAACCTGATGCACCCGGCTGGCGTTGTTCACGGAAGACGGGCAGAACATCAAGTTGTTGATCAGAATGTCCGAACCGGCATTCATGCCAACGTCCAGCGCAATCGTGCGGATGGAGGTGTAACCCTGAAACCACGAGGGGTAGATCAGCAGTCCATCACCGCGCCCGGTGAAAGCATTGTCGTTCACCCAACTGCCCTTGGTGTTCGCAGTCGCTCCGGGGGTGACACTAAAGGAGGTGTACCCTGCCTGAAGGTCCCCCACCCACGGCCCGAAGTCCGCCATGATCAGGGCATCGTCATCGTGAAGGAAGTAAAGGCGATCGGCCCGTTGACCGCGATCGTGGTGCTCACCATCTGAATCGCGCCACCGCCGCCGGTCGCCGTCACGTCGAGGTCCATGACCGCGACCCCGGCACTGGTGGCGATACGCGCCCAGGTGGCCACCCCATTGTTGTCGGCAAGGTTGTCAGGGGTGATGGCCGCGGCGGTCAGCGTGCCCCCTGATTCAGTGCCCAAGGGTGCGTGCGCAAAGGTGCAGGTACCGAGCAGCAGCTGCGTGGTGATGCCGGTTTCCGGCGACACCGGCTTGGTACCGGTATACAGCTTGAGGGTGCCGCCGCTGGCACCTGCGTCAATCGCCGCCATGATGGCATTCACAATCACTGTCGACATTGCGCGAGAGAAACTTATTACGGCCACGGTGAACTCCTAACGTGAAGAATGCACGGTTTTGGCCGTGCGCCATTGTTGATACGCCAGTACCTGCGCGACCGTATCAAACCGCTGAACGGTCACCACCCGGTATTCAGTCACACGATAGTGCCCGCGGAACAGCAGGACGAAATCCCGCGTCGTCCAACGGGAACGTCGCGGGGGGACGAATTCAACCGCGAAAAAATGCCGCCAGGAGCCCGGCAACGTGGCGATGAAATGCGGAATGAACCAGATCGCATGACTACGGCGAATGGCCACCGGATAGGCGGCCCATGAGCGGCCCCAGAACCACATGGCCACGATCCAGCAGTTGAGTAGCGCACGCGAGGCCATGCGTTATCTCAGCTTGGCGAAGACTCGCGGAGTTCTCGGTCTGGCGAAGACCTCCTGCCGCTGCACGCGGGCGAAGACCGAGCGGGCCAGCCCTTCGACAATCTGAGCCTGCCCGGAATGCACTCCTGACCCAGACACGGCGCAGGCAACAGACACCAGCGATCCGGAGGCTGCATGCGTGACCGGCGTAGCTATGCGGCTGGCGCTGCCTGCAACCACAGCACCGGCAGCGATCGCCGCACCGTTTGCTGTTCGGACGCGCGATCTTGCCGCCGACCCGGATACCGCAGCTGCAGTGCTGGGCAGGCTTCCGGTCGAGACGTGCTCACGAGTCCTTGTGGCCGTCCCGGAAACGCTCGCCGCAGTGCAGGAGGGTGATCCAGAGGCCGCGTGCGAAACAACTGCCCCGGACCGTGCTGCGACACCAGCCAGCGATGACGCGGAAGCTGCTGGATCGCCCGCTGCGGCGAAGACATGCGTTTTTGCCGAAGTTCCGGAAACCGTTGCCGATTCGGCAGCGGGCGATCCGGTCGCGGCATGCGCCAATGTCCTGGCGGCCGCTGCTGCGACAGCCGCTGACGAATCGGTGAGGACGCCTGTCGCGGAGAAAACGTGTGTGCGTGCAGCCGTCCCGGAAACCGTCGCCTGGTCTGCCGCAAGTGCCCCTGCGGCCAGGTTTCCACCACCAATAGCGTCGAAGGGACCCCAGATCGCGCACTCGTCGTCGCAGATAACTTGCCATGGATTGCGGTCCAGCTCGGCATGCTCCGCGGCCGTCAAGGCGCCGTCAAAGATCAGCACCGGGCCGATGATCCCATCCCAGCAGCGGGCATTGTCGCTGGCGCGGTTGCCCCAGCACAAATCACAGGGCGTGCTCTGGTAGCTGCCGGAAGCGCTTTGCCCGACGACGACTGAAATTGAAATTCCATCCAGATAGAGCACCGGTGTCTGATTGATCGTGCTTTGATTGTGCGTGACGCCAAAGGATTGCCAGCGCCCGGTGGCCATGAATTGATTGGCGTACCATGCGCCGTAGGTGCCACTGGCATACAGCCCATAGAGCATGTACGGGCCAGCGTTGATCTGGATTTCTTCGCCGGTCTGCAGGCCGGTGCCGCTGACATCCTGAAAAATGCGCGCGATGCCGCCGCCGCCGGTGCTGTTGGCGTAGTAGTGGGCGACGATGGAGCGCCATCCGGTACGCGGGCGCGGCAGGATACCGCCATCGAGGCGGTCAGTTGTTCCTGATCCGTAAGTGCTGCCGAATCCTGCTGCAACCCCCCATTTACCCGCAGTCGATTTTGGTCCCCCGTTGGGTGTGAGCGCGTGCGTCTTTCCCAAGGCGGACCAGACGATTTTATTGCCGAAAAAGACGAGCTGCAGCCCTCTGGCGAGCCATTTAGCGCTCGGGACAAGTGCGCCAGAGGGCTGCCTGGTGCGCAGTCCACCATTGTCAAGAAGAATCACGGCTTACTGCCCTCGGTGCGTGCACAGCATGGCCCGCACGACCACATTGCGCGTCGCCGCCTGTGGGCAGGAGACCCCAAGCTTGAACGATTTGGCACCACAGCGCACGGGCGCCGAACGATTCGCCGGGTCTTCGCCAGGTGTGTTGGCGCCATACGTGTCGAGCTGGAAAAGCAGTTCGGCGTGTTCTACGGAGGCGACGTCGTCCCCGGAATCGCCCAGGATATCCCCGGTGGAGTAGGCAATGTAAACGTTGCAGACATCGCCGGACGCCGGGGTACCTGCGTTGTCAGCGTTGACTTGGACTTCAGCTTGCCAGTCTTCGGCGTTGAACGTAAACAGATCCGACCAGACCACCGTCGCCGACGAGACGGTAACCGAATTCGCCGCCGACCAGGTGATCTGCGTGCTATTGCGCGAGGAGGCCATGCTTAGCTCCTGATCAGCGAGGCGTCGGCGTAGGTGATCAACCCCTCCCAGCCGAGCGTTGCCGGGCTGGCATTGGTGCCGGTGCCACTGGCGAGCGCCTTTTCGGCGCGTGTCGCCTGGCGCTTGGCCAGTGCGGTCAAGGCGTTGCGGGTGCTCGCCGCCGAGGCAAACGCGTCCTGGATGCCCTGACGGATGTTGGCCCGCGCGGCATTGAGCACCGGCAGGGTTTTCATCCATTCCCAGATGCGCGCCTTGCCGGTCGTCAGGCCATCCACTTCGGTCCACACGATCACCGCGTTGCACTCGTCGATCGTCAGATCGGTGCGCCAGACGGTGTAGGTCGCTTCCGGCGTGTTGAGCCAGGCCGCCAGACCGACATCGTCGGCGGCATTGGCCAGCTCCGTGGCCGTGGGGTCACCGGCAACCAGGGTTTTCAGGGTCTGCAGTTGCGCACTGGTCAGCGGCCCGGCGGCCCAGGCGAATACCGATAACAAGCACAGGCAGAGGGCGAGGAAAAGTCGTTTCATCATGGTGGTTTACTCCCAAGGTCCGCGAATGGCGCGGGAGACATCGGCGGATGTGATTGAGGCGGGGACAACGCTCAACTGCTCGATAGCCTTCCGGTCATCCGCCGAGAGCAGGCCGGAGGAGACCAGCGCGCCAAGCAGTACGCCGGCGGATGGGTCGAGGAAATCGGCGTCAATGCGCGCATCCTCGGCCAGCGCTACCGCCGAATAGGCGGCAGTCACCGCCGGATGGGCGTCGTTGGCCGCCGCCTGCACGATCGCCCGCCACTTGCCGCGCTTGATCAGCAGCTTCTTGGCCTGCCAGGCGGGCACTGGGCGCGAAGTGGCGCCGAATCCGCTCGCCTTGAGAATCTCGGCGATGGCTGTATCTTTCGCCGCCGCTTCGCTGCTGGAAATCTTCGGCATCTCGTTGGTCTGGATGTGGGGCGCGCAATCCAGATTGGCCTTGATCGCGGCCCACAGAGAAGCATAGTCGGTAGGGGACATGGTTGGTTGTCGATCTGGTTGGTGTTCGCGTCGATCAATATGATCTGGAACAGTTAGGAATCAGACTTGGCGCATGTGTTCAGGCCAACACGGTTGGAAAGAATCACGGCATCGCGGTATAAGTCAGCGATGAGCACGACACGGTATCTCCGGCGTTAATAGTCAACCCGTTGCTGAGGTTAATATCACTGCCAGATGCGGCCACAGCGCAGTGTACCTTCACGGTGCCACCGGCGGTTTCGAGCGTCGCTGCAGCGACTGCCGAGGCGTTTCCCGTGGCGTTGGTATCCGAGGTGATCGCGTTTGCGGTGGCCGTTCCGCTGCTTGAACTTCCGAACGCCGTGGCTGATAGTGTCAGCGTCGCCGCCGCCGTTCCCGGCGAGTTGGCTGTTCCTGACAGTCTGAACTTGAGTTTTCCTGGTCCGCCGACATCCAGACTGTCGACAATCAAGTCGGTGACGGTGTCGCGTACTGCGGTGGGGTGAGTCACGCTCATTGCTGCACTCCTGTATCAATCGTGTGTTCGGTCGTAACTTCCTGCGGTGTGGCGACCAGTTCCACCGTTTCTGTGATCCCGGTTTGTGCGCGCGTAATTTCGAGTGTCATGCGCAGATGACCGCTTCCCGAAATCAAGTCTGGTGATTGCTCCTGCATATTCGGCCTCTCGTTAGGGGGTTGTCGTGACTTCCGGAACGAAGTCGATCGTGGAATCTGGACTGCACAGCGCATCGATCCCGTCTGTTCGAGTCAACTCGATGTCGAACACATATGCCCGCGCCGTCAGCGCCGCTTTATCCGTATCGGAAAGCCGTATCCAGACGGCGTGGTTGGCCTCGTCGATCTGTAGCCGACCGTTGTCGTTCGTCAGGCTGAGTTCGATTCCTCCGCCCACCTGCTTCTTCAAATCCATCTTGGCGGCGGTATATCCCGACAGATCGCGTGGCGTGCGAAAGGCCAGCGCGCCCCCGGTTGTGTAGTTGCGGAACCCGATGCCGCATACTCCGTCAATGGCCACGGTATTCGCATCGATCACGGTGACCCGGCGCAGATCGGAATCGGTCAGTTCATCCCAGGCGGTATTGAGTTCGGTCATGCCGCCAGCGTCGACGATCGCCGCGCGCCAACCGTCCGGGATACCATGCGCCTCCGCGGTAACGCGCAACGGCGCAGTCTTGCTCATGGCCGTGATGAGCGCGAAGCTCCAGGCGTCCGACTCCACACGGACCGGAATCTCCGTGGTATCGCCCAACCTGGAATGCAGACGTAGACGTGGAAGATTCATGCTGCCCTTCTCCGGTGCAGGTGCAGTCTGTCTCGGATGGGCAGCAAGGCGATTCCCATGCTGGTGAGCGTCTGCGGCCACTGCTTACCCACCGACTGAACGCCGCCTTGATAATGGCTCTGGAACATTTGTTACCCTATGCGATTGGCTGAAAGACGATGTCAGGGCGTCCGCGAGACCACAGTTCATTGCGCGCACTCGCCTTGCTGCCAAACTCGCGTTCGAACTCGGCTAGTGCAGAAGCGGACTTCCTGGGATCGAACGTGTCCGCGTCCTGCTTGGCATAGGCCCGGTAGAGCATCCACTGGACGAGCGCAGGATGGTGTTCAGGGCGAATCTCCGGCTCGTCGGTATCGCTTTCCATCTGGTACGACGGAAGCCTGGATATCGTCAGCAGCAACGTGCCGTCTTCGCTCGGCGATGGGTACAGCCGAATGGCGCCTGACTGGTAGTCGGTGACGCAGACGACTGGCTTTCCGGTGACCGATTCCCATCCCAAGGCGCACGCATCCATGTCGCGCAGGGTCTGGAATGCCATCGGCAGTGGATTGGCATCCATCCGCGCCCGCATGACACAGAGGACCACCGGATCAAGACCGACGACTGGCGTTCCGGCAACGACGGGGACCGAGCAGGACGGAGAAGTCGAGTCGATCAGCAACTGCGCGCGTCGGCACGCTTCTGTTTCGCCCTCGTTGGCCCACTTCGTCAGTTGCTTGGTAGGCCAGAAATACGGATTGTTGACCTTGTCTCCCGCCTCGTCCCTGAAGGCGCCGATCAGATCGCCCAGGGTCATTACTGGCGCTCTGCCAGCAGATTACGCAGCCATGCGGCACCGCGCGGATTGGCGTCCTCGATGACCGAGAATGGGTAGCGCAGCGCATGATGCGGACGAATACGGTTAAAAACCTCCTCGCCCTGCCGCTCGTCCAGATTCTGCGAGAACGAGGTGCGCTTCATTCGTGACAGACGCTCGACGTAGCAGCGACGAACCACCTGCGGATAACCGCGTCTGAAAAACTGGCGTACGCCATTGACCGCGATATGCACAAGGTCATCGTCATTCGGATCGGTCGAGTCATGCACCATAACCGTCAACTTCTCGTTCATGAAGGCTTCCATGTCGATGGCGTCCGTCTTGATGACTCTATCGACGACCTCAATCTCGCGACGGTCCCCGATCTCCCCAATGTCGAAGCTCTGCTCTGCTCCGAGGTATTCTTCCGATGCTTCTACCTTGCGGCTTACTGCTGCCATGTCCTACCCCTGAAAATGAAAAGGGCGCTTTCGCGCCCTGGTTGATCAAACGAGAATCCTTTCAGATCAGCCGTAGGCCCGCCAATAACAGGTCTTGCTAGCCAGTACTGCGGCCAGCGTGGCGTTCTGCAGAATTCGGAACCCCAGTGTATCGACAGCTACAGCTGCCGCTGTGGTATCCAGCGTTCGCGTTCCAGCGGCGACCGTTTTCAGGCATTCGGCGGATCCGAAACCCTCTTGCCACTCGATCTTGATGCGGTCGGTCAGGTTCTCCCACTCGATGTAGCGCGGCTGAAAGCCGCACTGCACCCGCGTGTAATCCGTCGCCGTGATTGCCGTAGCGTCATACACGATCTTGCCACTGGCAAACTGACCGGTCGCTTGGTCTGTCCCGGTCGTCCTGGTTTGTCCTGCACTGTTGTCAGCCATATCCTTTGCCTCTTGTAATGACGGCCGGCACAGATTCCGTGCCGGCCATGGTTGATTAGGTTACGAGGTTGGTCACGCCCGCCTCGATGACGGCCATCCAGCCCTCATTGAGCGCCGTGCAGTTGAAGTAGAACTTGGCTCCGACAAACCCACGTTGTCCCAGCGGATCGCTCTTGGTCTTCTCGCCGGGAGGAATCCAGGTCGGATCGAGCGAGTCTGCGCCGCGCAGTGCCACCTGCCCCCAGGCATCCTCGCCGCAGACGATGAACGGGTAGACGTCCACGTTGGTTGAGGTGGCCACCAGGCCGGTCGCACCTACCGCGGCGCCGGCATTGAGATAGGGAGCCAATTCCGGAGAGGTGATGAACCGAAAGTTCTCGACGCTGCCGATTTCCTGCTCGTGGATCGGTTTGCGGCTTCCGTATTCGGCGAGGTTCTTCCAGTTCGTCAGGGCGCGCAGATCGGATTCGCAGTCGGTGTGACAGAACACCAGATACGACGCCTCGATCGGCTTGGTGCCAATGTTCGGAGAGGGAGACAGGATGCCGGTGACGCGCTTGCTATGGTTGGCCTGCAGGTTGCGCGAGACTTTCTGCAGCACGCCCAGGCTGATCTTGTTGGCCACCGTTGCTCGAGAGGCCACGCCACCCGGATAAAACACATTGCCGATGGCCTTGATTATTCCGTAGCGGACCATTTCCCGAATCAGCGCGACACGCTCCCCGCACTGCTTCTTCATTTCGCTGGGCACGTCATCCTCGTAGGTGTCATACACCTGATCGCTCAACTGATACAGGCAACCGTATTGGTTGAGCGTCACCGTGATGTCGTCCGGGGACAGCGTATCCGACGTTGGCGTCACGCCTTCTGACAGGATGTGCTGCAACGGGTCCACGGACCAGCGGTTCTTGGTCGATTCATTGGTCGCCAGAGCACCATACGGACGATAGCGCCGATAGACAACCGTCTTACCGTTATTTTTCGGCATCTGCCGCTGCATGCCGGTGATGCCCAGCACTTCGACCGGCATGCTATGGGCAAGGATTTCGCCCTTGAGTTTGTTGATGCGCCCCGCAGGGCTGGAATAGGTGAATGCACCCATGGTAGTGACCTCTTAACTGTATCTCGGGTTACGAACGGTCTCGAACCCTGCCCTGAAGGCGTCTTCGTCGCTGAGGCCGTGCTGTGCCTTGGACGCTCGCGCATCCGGGATCAGTGCCGCCTCAAGCCTCTGTTTGCTCTTGCTGCTTTTCTGGAGCGTCGACTCCTGCTGATGCTTGCCGAATTCGGAAACGATCAGTCCAAGCTCGGCGGCACTCCAGGTAGTCTGGTACGTCTGCTGCACAGGTTCCGGCTGCGTCGCCATCCACAACTTGAAATCGTCGGAACTGACGGTCTCTCGCCAGCCGCGATGCATCGAGTCCATGACCGCGAGGTTCGCCGTCCGGCTGACCTGCTCAGGATCGATCGGCTGGGATGTTCCCGACTGAGCCTGCTGCAGTACCTCGTTGGCGATGCGCCTGGCGCGCGCCTCGACGGCCGGGGCAAACTCCGGGAAAGTGCTCTCGAACTCGGATAACTGCTCGTCATCCATCGTCACAGCGGGCGCCTGTGGCGTCGGCTGTGTCTTGGCCTGCTGCAGTTCCTTGAGCGTCCTGTTCAGTTCCCCGATCTTGCCGTGGGCCTTGCTCAGTTGATCCTCGATCGAATCGACGCGCGTCGCGCGCTCGAGAATGGCCTTGAGTTGAGCTTCCGTCAGGCCGGCGAAGACAGGCTGTTCTTGCGCCTCGCCGCCCCCCTCATCGACATCCGCAGCCGCATCTGCCTCCTTCGCCGGTTCATCGTCCTTGGTCCCATCGGGCGGCGTGTAGTCGTCGGAGGGCAAGACCGAATGGAATCCGGCATGGAAGGCGTCGTCGATCTGTTGCTGGTCGATCTCGGTGTCTGTGCTCATCAGTACGTCCAAAAAAAAGACGCCTAGATTGGCGTCTCATCTCTCACTTGGCGAAGGGACCCTAGGGCTCATCCGCTACCTGCTCCGGGGCTGGATGGTCCAGCGCCAGAAAATCTTTCAATTCCGCGATGCGTCCGCGCAAGAACGCCGTTGCCTCGGAATCCAGTTTTCCGTCGTTGCGGCATCGATAGGTATGCAAGCGCTGTTCTGCGCGCGCCAGGACTGCTGCCCATGTGGCGCTACCTCGTTCAATCTCAGGCTTCATCGCCATCCTGCGTCGATCCGGTCTCGATGCCTTTGTCCATTCCGACATCCGGATTCGGAGGGAAGGCTGGAGACGTATTGTGCGGCAACTGAACCGACGGAACACCTGGCGGCACACTAGGAATCGCCGGCGGCGCGTTGGCATCGCTCCCGCCAGCGGAGGCCCATATTTGATCGGCAACCGGCGCAATCTCCGGATTCTGGGCGATCAGGTTGGCGGATGAGGTTGCACTGAACATCCCCTCGACGTTCTTTGTGGCTCGCTCGGCCTCAGTCTTGAGCGCCTGCGCATGGAGCAGCTCCGCCTTGGCATCTTCAATTGGATTGTTGTGACTCTGCTGCAACGCGGCCGACTCCTCTGCGCTGTACTGCACACGCTTCGGATCCATGCGCTGACCCTTGATCAACTCAGCCATCAATCGCTTCGGAGAGATGTTGTACTCAGGGTTGACGGATAGTTGCAACAGACCCATCAGGAACTGTTGCTGCGCATCTCGTTCGACCAGAGCCGACGAAGCACGCACGTCGACCTGGAAATCGCCCTTGATGTCCTCGCGGTCGCTGTGTTGCATCATCCAGTCATAGTACCGGGTGATATGCGGCTCAGTGACGTAGTCGTCCATGCGTTTGGCAATGCGCCTCAGAACAGAACTGGAATTGTTCTGTGCCATCTGCATGCCGCCGAGAGTTTCCGGAGCATCGCCGCGCAGACCCTGCAGCATCGCCGGCATCCCCGTCGTATCCTCGGCAACGCGCATCGCCCATTGCACGATCTGCATCAACTGCCCCTGCACCGATGGCGGAACGAAGGCGAAAAACGACTTCCGAACATCTTCAACATCTGTCTCGGCGCGCCACAACTTTCGCCCGCTGATCGACCACTGGCCGTCAGATGGAGTGATCCCGTTTCCGATCACCAACTGGACCCCAGCCGACAGCCCGGCGTTGTCCATCATCGCCCGTACACCGCCGACGAGAATGCGTTGTACTGTGCGAATCTTGCGTCCAACACCGGTCCCCCAAGGCATGCCAGGCCGGCGTTGCCAAGCCAGCACGTCATACGGGAAATCTCCGCTGTCCAGAACATTCAGCGCTACCTTGATCAACCGATCGTTGAGGACCAGAGCCATGGCTGAAGCCTTCGGCGTTTCGTCCTCGATCTCCACGCCAGCTTGCGTCAGATCATCCGAGTCCACCGTGCCGTGGAAGATCCACAGCTCGAACTGCTCGTCCGATTTGACGTAATGTCCATCTCCGGACTGCCTTTGCTGAGATCTATTCGGTCCTTCGCGCAGCGCAGACCGAATGGCTTGTGCGTCGTATCCAGGCAAATCCAGTAGGTCTCGCACCTGACGTGCCGATAGATACTCTAGTTCCCAGGTATAACTGCCATGCTGCACCGACTCTCCGCAGGACGGGTCCGGCCAGAACAGCCAAGGGTCGATGCGTCGCGTTGCTGGCCTGATCTCGGACACCGTGACGAGCGAGCGCAGCCCCTCTGGATCGGTCTGCCACATCCGAGCCGTCGTCTTGTGCGGGTACGGTCCCTTGAGGACGCCACTGCCGATTCTGGCCGCGTCCTCGATGATCTGGCGAACCTCGCCGTGCCAATTGCTTTCGACTAGGCAATCGTCGATTTCATCCTGCATGGCGGCGGCCGAAGCCTTGGCCTGATCGATCATTCGGTCGATCTCTACCGGGTCGGTGCCCTGAGTCATTAGTGCCAGACGCATTTGCGTGGTAATTGGCGTCGGCTTGATCATCCAGGAACGGTCATCGGTCGGCAACAACTTGTCGCTTACCGCAGCACTGGCTGAATCGACGTACGGAGCTGTGATGTTGAGAAACACCACGCTGCGATTCTGATTCTTGTCTTTTCCTGAATCACCGGTGGCCCAGCGCTTAGCCTGGACTCCCGCCGTGGCCAGGTAGGCGCGATTGGCATCATCGATCCCCTGATAGTGTTCTTCGTCCTCCAGCCACTCCTCTTCGATGCCGCTGTCAATGCGTCCTCTGATGGCTTCCTTGCGCTTCGCCAACAGGCTGATGAGGAACGCGCTACGCCCTGGCTCTGGAAGGTCTTGTTCGTCTTGCAGCACCATTATCAGTACCCGACCTCGGCATCCAGAGCTTGCCAAGATTGATCATGGCGCACGACCGGCGCAGGCTTAACGACCGCCTTGCGGCGCATCATCACCGCATAACGTGTCGCGCTCATCAGATCATCTCGCTCCTTGACGACGCGACCCTCTTTCCGATGGTAGATCCTGAACTCCGCGAACCAGTCCTGCAGGTTGGAGAATACCTTGAGCCGACCGGTCTGCATCCGGTCCAGCATATCCATCAGTCCAGCCTCGACCCCGTTGCCACCGGAACCCTCCGGTTTCCCAGGTTGCGGCGCGTGCGTCGCGTGGTCCTTGAGCATCTTGACGCCAGCACTTGCGTACTGCTGCGCCAGTTGCAGGCCGCTCCCCTTGTCGTGCTGCAGTCCGTCCTGCGGCCAGGCCGTGGGGACCCATGGACCCCACGCCTTGATGGCCGCAGCGAAAAGGATTGGTGTCGCCTCGCTTTGGCGATGCGCCTGCACGACATGGATGCAGTCCGAGTCTCTGTCCCAGGCGATCTGGACGGCTGCCGACGGATGGTCCCACCCAAAATCCAGGCCGTTGATGCGCGGCCAGTAGGCAGGAATCCGGAACGGGTCCACAATGATGGACGACTCCTCGATAGGAAAAATCCTACCGCTGCCGAGCGTCGGAATGCCTCTGGACCGCGCCTCTCGTTCATGTGCTGGATACGACGCGACGATCGATGCGCGCTGCTCTGGCGTGTAGTGCTCCGCATCATCGATCGTCATGTACGTCACATGGCGATCATGGCTCTGCTCGCTCATAAACCTCATGACCACGTCACTCATGCCTTGCAGCGGGGTGAATGTCATGAATACCATCCCACCAGTGGCGTTGGTACGTGTCAGCCCCTCGGTGTAGATGTCGGCGTCCGGCTCCTCGTCAAACCAGACTACATCCAGCGTCTCGCCCTGCCATTTTTCACGACCCTGCTCGTAGCGCTTGAAGTACAACCGGCTCACGCCTCCAGACACGTGCCGCACGGCAACGCTGTCAAGCAAATCCGCGACGCCAAGCGCCCGCTTCGGCTCGCCGACGATGGCGTCCGCCGGAATCATCCCCGTCCCGTACTCTCCAGGTCGTCCTACCAACAGCCGTTGTGTCGTGTCGCGTACGGACTCGCCAGTCACGCCGGATGCCCAAGCGACGATAGATCGCTGGAAACGCCTACCGCGCCAGTATTCTGGATAGCGGCCGGTCAGATGCATCGCCATCTCGGCGGCACCAGCCATCGTCTTGCCGAGCTGATTTCCGGCGCAGAACAGACGCTCGCGGTGCGTCGCTCCTGCGGCGTGAAAATCCTCCTGGCGCTGGTATGGCTGATACGCCTCCAGCCTCCGGCGCGCCAACTCGCGATCGATCTGCGCTAACAGGTTTGCGGTTGACTTGTCGGAGATCATGCGCCCGCCTCGATCTGCGCCTTGAGCCGGCGCAGCGTCGCTATCGATTCTCCGGATAGTCCTGTGTCGGGCTGGATGCGATCCTTGTCCATCCCATAAGCCTCGCGCTCAGCGGCAATCAGCCGGCACTGCGTCTCGGCCAAGCTTTTGAGGATGTTTGCGCGCTTTGCCAGATCCCCGCCGCACTCTCCAAGCTCCTGTTCGTACTCGACCGCTCGGTCGCGGAGCTTTGCGATGTCTCGTCTGTGCGACAACTGGACCGTCGCCATTGCCACAGCGCCGCCGTTGATGATTTTCGCGTCGGTGTCCGTGGTCTCAACAGACACCATCCCGGACACTATCGACGCGGACACTATCGAGTCAGCTTTCGCCCGGATCTTCGCCGAGAGGTCGCGCGGAACACCAAGCTCCTTGAAGTGCTTGTTGATCGCCGATTTAGAAATTCTTCTTCCCGTATCGGCCTCGTACTCATCAGCGAGCACTTGTACGCTTTTAATCCCCTCGCGCCAGCCCGGCTCGACTCTCTCCCAATCGATGACTCTAGGTGCTGCCATATCGAGTTCCAGACGCAAAAAAGCCGCCTCTGGTGGGCGGCTCGCAAAAATTTGATGTTGCGCGTTTTATATCAGAAGCACTGATTATAGTCAATGACTATTGTCTCTCCAGATGCTTCGATCTAGACGCGACATTGCCTGTTGTCCTCACACATGCGGTTAGCAACCGACTCATGCAGCCTGTGCAGCCGCTGATACAGCGTGTCCGGATGGATCCTCATTCTGTTTGCGATCGCTCTGTGCTTCCCGGAGGCCACGTAGTACTCCACACACAGCTTGCGCATGTCTATCGTCAGGCTGGAGACAATCCGGCTCAACTCCTCCATCGCGCCATATCCGGTGAAAGAGTTGATCGGCGGAGTCGTATGTCCCTCTCCTCGTCCCGATATAAGATTTCTGAACATCGGGCAGGTGGACGGGTACCCAATCTCCCGCGATTCCTGCTTGACGGTCCATTTCCCCCATGCGGAAAGACACGCGTGAATTTTCTCGATCATCTCTTCAACTTCCTCAATTGATCACGCAAACCCATTGCACCTGACCAACACACTCTCCGCCGGCCGATAGCCTCTCACCGCTGAGACCACTCCACCAGGTCGCGCAACAGAGCACACGCCGTTGCGCAGATTCAGGCACTCGGCGCAGATCCGTCGATCATCCTCTCCTGACGAGTAGCGGAATTGAACAGTCTGTTCCGATGAGTCAGTAGTCATCTTTAAGCACACGATCCAAGCAGCCTGAACACCCATAGCGCAGGTCAGAGAACCCATTAACAAAACCTTTGCAATGCGCTATCGAACGCTGTATCGCCACGGTAAATGGCGAATGAACTGGGTTCATTTGGTGCGTCATGCCATTCAAAACGCCATCCATCATCTTCGTTCCATCACGAAATTGACCACTACCGGAGCCATAAGCCTGATCGCTCACGCCGCCATCGCGTAGTAGCTCTTGCGATACTCTCTCGACCATCGCATAACCGTCATCGCCTAACATGCCGACCGGTGACGCTCATACCAGGTGCAGCGATCGGAATCGCATGGTGAAGGTCCGCACATCGCTCACTCCATCCAAGACACGCACGCCTCTGTCTCGCACTTGCCGTGAACGTGCCCGTTGTACGACGACTGGAAAAGGTGCAGCCGGCCATTGCATACGGGGCAATCGACAACCTCATGCCGATCTGTTATGGGCTTGGGCTTAACTCGCCACGCGCTTGCAAAGACCAAGGCCAGATCCGTGTTACGAAGGTGTCGCTCCATATTCTCTCGGTCGGACTGAACCTCTTCGCTGGTCGGATCCTCGTAAAAAGAGCATGGTTTCGCGGACGGCATCTCGATCGTCTCGGCGGGAAGCTCTCCGGGCCTGAGATACGTCCCGCCGCGCGCCGATTTGTGCAACAGTCGGATGCACGGAATGGGCTGTTTTGGAAAGTTTACTTGGTACGAGACGCCTCGCCGGCACATCTTGTTTTGAATGCCGTTGAAGTGCTTGCAGGTCCCGTGATTCATGCTGCCTCCCGATACCGATCGTCTGCTGATACCCACATCCACTGCATGCCGTCCCAGCGCAGGAGGAGCTTTCCGGCCTCGGTGCAAACGCCATCGGCAACCAGCTTCTCCAGGATCGCCATGAACCGAGGATCTCCGACCTTCGCCGTCTCGATCACCGCATGCAGCGCATAGGCCGACTTAGGACGCTTCGCCCACCCCAGCGGGTCAAGATCGTCGTTCAGCGGGATCATGCCTGCAATGCGCTTCCGCCTGGCCCTTGAGGCGCTCCAGCATGGCCTTGATCGTCTCGCGGCCAACGTCGCGTGAATGCGTCTGCCCAGGCTCTGGCAGTGCCGGCAACCGCCAAGGAATCTCCGGCCACTGGCCAAGCGCAAGCTGATCACCAAACGCCTTGCGCCACTCCGGCTCCAGATCCTTGAGCGTCTTCCGACTCAGATCGTAGGCCCCGATCTTGACAGCCGCCCAGTAGATCGCCGGATGGCTCCACTGATCGCGATCCGATTCTCGGAGAGCCATCTGCTCAACCGCCTCGATGAGCGCGGCATGGTGATCGATTGGCGGCCGACAGAGCTTGAGGAACTCGGGCAGCGTCGGAGGCCAGTCTCTCGACAGACATTTGGCCACCCCTGCGGCAAGCTCCTCGCGGCTGTAACCGCCAAGGACTTCGGCCCAGACCACCTTGACGTTTGCCAGGTTGCAACCCTTCCAGGCGTCGGCAAAACGGGCGCCGTAGATCGCCTCGAACTTCGAGAACAGCCGCTCGATCCACGGCTCAGGCAATGCGGACGGCTTCGCCTGTGATGTCGCGAGACTCAGTTTTTTCGGTTCCATGTCGGTGTCGTCCGGTGAGGATGTCGAGGGTTTCCTTGCGCTCATCGTGGATCGATCGGCGCGGTCCAGCCCGGATTCGGACAGGCCCATCGGACATGATCGCGTCGATCAGACCGGCATTGACCGGCTGCTTGCTGCCCTGGTCGTCCCTTCTTCGCTTGGCTTCGGCGAGAGCGGCGATGACCTGGGCATCGGTCACGTCGCTGCTGGCCCACTTTCGCACTCGGGGATCGGATGCCTGCAGCGATGCTCCCTGCTCTCGGAGCATCACGGTCAGCTCGACGGCCCGTTCCTGAAGAAAATTTCGTGGCGGAGCGGCGGCGGCATCCTCGCGCGCGAGGTTTGCTGTTGCCGCTGGGGATCCTGATGGTTTTAGATCTGTTTCTGCTTCTGCTTCTGGTGCGTTTCTTTGCGTTACATCTGCGTTACATGCGTTACAACGCGTTACATCAGTCTGTTTTTGCTCTAATTTGCGCTGTCGAAACTCTCTGACACGCTGCGCGACAGGTTTTGCTCCATCGGTGATTGCGTCCTCTCGAACGGGTTGTCTTTCTTCCCACCCAGATAGCCTGCCGTCAGCGATTACACGGTCTTGCATAGCGTTGATGATGGCCTCGACCTGTTCCTCGTCGCAATCCATAGCGCTGGCCGTATCCTCGATACTCAGGCTTGAGATGTCGCCGCGATTTTCGGATTCATTGGCGATGGTCATCAGGTGAGCGAACAGAGCTATCACAAGGCACCTTGGCTGCCCGGACTTGCGCGCGATGGTTTGCCACTTCGGATCGGTCGTCATTCCTGACCAGAGGCGCACCCATGACTCAGACATCACCGTCCTTCCACAATCGCAAACGCCTCTTCCACAGAGGTCGCCACGCCTGCCACTCCGCCACAGGACCGCACGCAATCAATCCGGTCCTGCTGGTCGCCAGACACGTGATTCCGTGTCGACGGACGCTTGACCTCGATCAACAACTTTCGACCGTCATTCAACCATCCCTCCAAGTCGCCCTGGCCTTTCGAGCCGAAACGAACGAAGCGCCCTGTCGTCCCGTCCTTGCGCATCAACCGTCCGGCACCGGTGTTGCAGCGCTCGATTCGGCCGACCGACGGATGTAGTACAAGTGCATCAAATATGATCTTTTGAATATCCACTTCACGCGGATCGATTTTCCGCACAGAGCCCGGACGACGACGTTTCGGTTGCGCCTCTGCCAGTGGCTCTGGCGCGATCAGCGGCGGCTGGATGTGCCGCACGCTGGTGTAGTCGGTCCAGGCTCTGCGGGTCATTTCAGAGCGGTCCTCCTGTGGCAGAGGTTCCATTCTGCTTCTCTGCCAGCGCCAGCCAATCGACTTTTGGCGGCAGGATCACGCGGCGGCCCATCTCCTGCGACAGCTTCCGATGGATAGACGGCGTCCACGGCAGATTTCCGCCCAGCACCTCCTTGTCGAAATAGGCGCGCGCCTCGCTGATGAAGGCAAGGAACTGCTCCGAGGAAGCGGCCTTGCTCTCGACGAGGGCCAGGGCGGCGGCGTGCTGCTCGGTCGGGATGTCCTGCCAGCGGGCGACCTGGAAGGCGATGCGCAGATGGTTGTAGACCCACTGCTGCGAGCCTTTGCCGAAAATCCAGCCGGTCGTCGCCCTGAGCACGGCGGCGGAGAGTTCGCGCTGCTGCTCGAGGGTCAGAGCCGGGCGCATCGCTTCACGGGCGATGTAGGCGCCGGTCTTGCGGATCGAGGGGAGGACTTCGGAGGTGACCCACTTCCGGTAGCGATGAGCGACGGTTCCGGGAGTCATCGCATCGCGGCAGCGCAGGATGATAGCGTTCAGTCCGGACTCATTGACAACCAGCATTTCTTGTTGGCCGCCAAGGGTGTCGGTTAAAGCGACACCCTTTTCATCGTCGTCCAGTTTTTCAACGGCATCACGGTTGTTCTTGATGTTGAGGGACGCGCAAACGTCAGCGGCGACGAACCACGGGTTGCCGTCGATCATGACGACGCGCAGGGTTTGGGTGGTGAAGTTAAAAACGACAGGCGCGAGCGCGCATTGAGACGTGGTCATGGTGGTTCTCCGGTTCAGTATTTGAACCGCCCCCCCCGCTGCAAAACGAGGGGGGCGACTGAACGGGTTTGCAGACCGGGAACGCGGAGAACCGGCGAGCCTTGCGGCTCCCCGCCCAGTCGCCCGAAACCGGACGCACCAGGGCGCAAAAAAAGCCACTCGGCAATCGCTGTGGCTTTCGCCACGTTCATTCAGGCTGCAAAACCCGGCCCCGTTTTTTTCCGAGGCGCAGGGACGGTATCCCGTTGCAAGCGGGTTGTCAAGTGGGGTATGCTGGCGCGCATGAACGTCCGACCCCTCACGACACGAAAGCTCGGCGCCACTTACGTGGCCGAGGTCGTTCATGATCCGGAAAGCGGCATGTGGGTGGCGGCTTGCGATGCCTTGAGCGTCGCCACGGAAGCGCCCACGTATGACGCGCTGACGGAACGCTTCTGGGAGATTGCCCCCGAAGTAGCAGCAGAAAACGGCGTGGCGTTCGATGTGGCGACGGCGCGGGTCGATTTCATTCACGCCACGACCGGCCCGGAGCGCGACTTGCTCGTCGGATGATCTGTGGGAGGCGGCTTCTACGCCCCACTGCGGGAAATCCTGTTGCGCCACGGCTGCGAGTTCAGACGCCAGGGAAAGGGCAGTCACGAAATCTGGCACAGCCCCATCAACGGAAAATCCTTTCCTGTCGCCGTGACCATCACTTCCCGCATACTCGCCAACGCCATCCTCAAACAGGCTGGGCTCAACGACAGGGTTTAGCCACCAAGCCGGTTGCTGTGGGCTGTCAAGTCTCATGGTCACCCATCAATCCTGTGCACGGTGACCGACCCGCC
>CAZYGK010000010.1:0-53098 GCA_964647355.1 uncultured Flavobacteriaceae bacterium
TCACTTCGCGGATCTTGTCGGTTGGAATGTTGATCACCTCGATGCGCGGCGCATGTTCGCCAAGCTCCGAACGTGCACCCGAGATCGCCTTCGCCATTTCGCCGAGGATGTGCAAGCGCCCATCCTTGGCCTGGCTGAGCGCCACCTTCATGATCTCTTCGGTGATGCCCGCGATCTTGATGTCCATCTGCAGCGCGGTAATGCCCGACGAAGAGCCGGCCACCTTGAAGTCCATGTCGCCAAGGTGATCTTCATCGCCCAAGATGTCCGAGAGAACGGCGAACCGGCTGCCCTCCTTGATCAGCCCCATCGCGATACCGGCGCATGGGCTCTTCAACGGCACGCCCGCATCCATCATCGACAGCGACGAACCGCACACCGTCGCCATCGACGACGAGCCGTTCGACTCCAGAATCTCCGACACGATGCGGATCGTGTAAGGGAACTTGTCCTTTTCCGGCATCAACGGGTGAATCGCCCGCCAAGCAAGCTTGCCGTGGCCGATGTCGCGGCGCTTCGGCGCGCCGACGCGGCCCGTCTCGCCGACCGAGAACGGCGGGAAGTTATAGTGCAGCATGAAGTGCTGTTTGTACGTGCCCTCGAGCGAGTCCACGTACTGCTCGTCTTCGCCGGTACCGAGCGTGGTCACGACCAAGGCTTGGGTTTCACCGCGCGTAAATAGCGCCGAGCCGTGCGTCCGCGGCAGAACGCTGACCTCGCTCACGATCGGGCGAACCGTCTTCGTGTCGCGCCCGTCGATGCGCTTGCCGGTGTCCAGGATGTCGTTGCGAACGATCTGAGCTTCAAGTTCCTTAAAGAGCCCCGAAACGAGCAGCGCGTCGGACTTACCCTCCCCAGTGAACTCCGCCATCACGCGCTTCTTGACCTCATCGATCTTGCCGTGACGCGCTTGCTTGATGCGCTCGCGATAGGCCGCGCGGAGATCGGCCTCAGCAAAGCCCTTGATCTTCGAGAGCAGCGCCTCGTTGTCCGGCACCACGTGATCGCGCGGCTCCTTCGCGGCCTTCTGGGCCAAGCGGATGATCGCTTGGATGACCGGTTGCATGGACCGGTGACCGAACATCACCGCGCCCAGCATGACGTCTTCCGAAAGCTCCTTCGCTTCCGACTCGACCATCATCACGGCGTCGTCAGTACCCGCGACGACGAGGTCGAGTGCCGACTCCGGCATCTTGTCGATCGGCGTGTTCAGCACATACTCGCCGTTGATGTAGCCGACACGCGCAGCGCCGATCGGCCCTTGGAACGGCACGCCCGAAAGCGTCAGCGCCGCCGATGCGGCAACCATCGCCACGATGTCAGGATCGTTCTCGAGGTCGTGGCTCAGCACGGTCGCGATGACTTGCGTTTCGCACCGGTAGCCTTCGACGAAGAGTGGGCGCACCGGACGGTCGATCAGGCGCGAAATCAGCGTCTCGCGTTCCGTGGGTCGGCCTTCGCGCTTAAAATAACCACCGGGAATGCGTCCCGCGGCAAAAGTCTTTTCTTGGTAGTCGACCGTCAGCGGAAGAAAATCGACGCCCGCTCGTGGGGCGTCCGCCGCAACGACCGTCGCGATCACCGTTGTCTCGCCGAGCGTCGCGAGTACCGCGCCGTCGGCTTGGCGCGCCATGCGCCCGGTTTCGAGCGTAAGCTGGCGCCCACCCCAATCGATGATCTCGCGTTGAATATCAAACATTTCTCATACGTCCTTCGTTTGCCCGCCGCCGGATTGCGGAAGGCCATTCGCTGCTTCTTGCAGGGAAACTTGTTGAATCGAAGCAGGCGCAAGCGGCCGCACGCCGGTGTGGCGCGCGGTCCCGCATGTGCTTGCATTTAGATGGGTGAGGCTCAGCCTCATGCGGCCGTTACCGGCGCAGGCCGAGCTTCGAAATGATAGCGTCGTAACGCTTCTTGTCCTTGTCCTTGAGGTAGTCGAGCAGCCGGCGGCGCGTCGACACCATCTTCAGCAAGCCGCGGCGCGAATGGTTGTCCTTCACGTGCGCCTTGAAGTGGTCCGTCAGCGTGTTGATGCGCTCCGAGAGGATGGCGATCTGCACTTCCGGCGAACCGGTATCGCCGGGCTTCGTAGCGTTCTGCTTGACGATTTCCAACTTGCGTTCTGCATTCAGCGACATCGGGGTTCCTTTCAATGTGAGAAGTTGAACACCCGCGTAGGCCTGATTTCCCCCCGTTCGAACGTTCCGATAGCAACCGGATCGCCACTGCGACTGCGGCAATAAACGGGGACACCCATCGGGGCATCACCGTCCGCAACAGCCTCTGCACGGAGAGAGACTCGGCCTCGCGCGAGAATCGCCTGACCCAACCGGAGTTGGGCGGCTTCCTGATCCGTCACGGCCAGCCCCGGGATGTCGTCCAGGGCGGTCGCAAGCGGCATGAGCAAGCGCTTGGCGGCGTGGTCTGTACCAGATTTCTCTAGGGTTTCCAGCGAAATCGCGTGCCCAAGGGCAAACGGCCCGACCGAAAGCCGCGTTAAGGCGATCACGTGCCCGAGGCACCCCAAGGCGCGCCCCAAATCCCGAGCAAAAGCCCGGACATACGTCCCTTTGCCGCAGCCCATCTCGAACACGGCGCTTTCGAGGCCAGCCTCGACCAGCTCAAGCCGGTAGATGTGCGTCAGGCGGGGCTTGAGCTCTACGACCTCGCCGTCCCGCGCCAGGTCGTAGGCGCGCTCGCCGTCCACTTTGACGGCCGAAAACGCCGGCGGCACCTGCATGATCTCGCCCACGAATTGCGGGAGCGCTCGGACAATTTGCTCGTCTGTCGGCCTGGCATCGCTTGAGCGTGTGACGGGCCCCTCGCTGTCGTCTGTCGAGGTTTCCGCGCCCCATTTCACCGTGAAGCGATAAGCCTTCTTGGCATCGACAAGATACGGAACAGTCTTCGTCGCCTCGCCGAACGCGAGCGGCAACACCCCGCTCGCCAGCGGATCGAGCGTCCCCGCATGCCCCGCCTTCGACGCATTGAGCAAGCGCCGCGCAATCGCCAACGCCTTGGTCGAGGTCATGCCCAGAGGCTTGTCGAGCACCAACCAGCCGTGAACCGGATCGCCCTTACGCTTCGCCATCGTCCGACTTCAAATCGCGCCGCACACGTTCGGACCGCAAAATCTCTTCGATATGATGCGCCTCGTCGAACGACTTGTCCGGGACGAACTTCAGCGCCGGCGCATAGCGCAACTGAATCTCCTGCGCCACTTGGCTCCGCAAATAGGGTGCCGAACGATTGAGCCCCTTCAAAACCTCTTCGACACCCTTACCGCTGAGCGGCATCGCAAAGACGGTTGCGTTCTTAAGATCCGGACTGATGCGCACTTCCGACACCGTAACCGACACGCCGGCAAGCGTCGGTTCATGCAGATCGCCGCGCATAAGCAGCCGCGCCAAGATATGGCGTATCTCCTCCGCGACGCGCAGCTGCCGCTGGCTCGGTCCGTGCTCGGGTTTCGTGGATCGGCGCTTCATGGCGTCGGGCTTCTAAAGCCCTCGGGGCCGAAGTCCAAGCCCTTACGACGCCTCATACCCAAACGCCGCAACCCACGGCTCGAGCGTCGGCAGCACCGGCTCCATGAATCGCCGGTAATTCCGCCACTTTCCAGTCGCCGTTGTGTAGAGCGGCTTCACCACTTGCGAAGCACTGGGCGTCGCGATCGTGCGCCGCCGCGCCGTGTCCGCGTAGCTACGCACCGCGTCGTCCCACGGCAAATCCAAGAACTCCAGCAAAGACCCAATCGCACTGTCGAAATGGCCAACGACGTCTTCATATTTGATCTCATGCACGGCGAGCGGTAGCGCCGCCCGGCTAGCCCGAACGAGATCCATCACATTATTGTAATAGGAAGCCGCCGTGTCGAGCCGTAGCAGCTGATACATTGCAGCATTCATGCCAAAGCGTTGCTGATAGCAACTCAACACGCAGTCGCGCGGATCGCGAAGCGCAAGGACGATCTTCGCCGTCGGGAAGAGCCGGTATATCAGCGGCAGCAGCACCGCGTTGAGTGGCAACTTGTCAACAAAGACCCGCGTCTTGCTGCCTCCGGGCAAACCCGTATCGACCTGCCGCCAATAGAGCGCCCTAAAGTTCTCAATCTCCGCATCCGCGAGACCTGGCAACCCCGAAAGATCCTGCGCGCCGCCCAGGTAGGCGGAAGCCATGTCGCTCATGGTGTCGCACTCTTCAAGCGTCGTCACCTCCGGATGCGATGCCAGCACCTGATCGAGCAGCGTTGTTCCCGAACGTGGGAACCCGACGAGGAAAACGGGCACGCGCGCAGCGACCGGCCCCGCGCGCCATTGCAAAGGCGCGGCCTGATCCAGGAAGGCTCTGAGCCTGGCAACCGCACGCGGCGCCATGTTACTTTGATCGCCCGCCATCCTGGCATGTCGTTCCAACTGCATAGCATTGGCGCGCGTAAACGCCGCGAACGCGGCATCGTAACCTCCCATCTTGTCGTAGGCATCGCCCAGATGCCCCTCGGCGATGACGCGGTTCGTTGTGGTGAGCCCATCCCCACGCAGCAGCGCTTCCAACACCGCCACCGCTTCGGAGCTGGCGCCTTGCCGCAGCGTTACCTTGGCGGACGTCAGCGCCGCGGACATATTCCCCGGCGCCAAACTCAACGCACGTGAGCTCAGCCGCGCGGCATCGTCCAAGCGATGCTCTTCCTCGGCGATCCGTGCGAGCCCTGCAAACGGTTCCGCATAGTTGGCTTGCGCCGCAACGGCGCGCTCATAGGCAAGCTTCGCTCCCGCGCGATCGCCAAGGTCCAGCAGAACGTTTCCAAGGTTGTTGTGTGCAATGGCAAAGTGGCGATCGACCCGCAGCGCCTCTTCCAATACAGACCGCGCATCCGCGAGCTGGCCGATCGCGCGGTACGCCGCTCCAAGATTCGCCAATACGTGAATGTGTGTGGGCATCGACCGCCGCGCACGTTCGTAAAACGGAACCGCACCCGCGTAGTCGCCTTGCTCGGCGCGCACTGCGCCGAGCAGCATAAGCGCATTCGCCTCTTCGCCAAAACGCGCAAGAATCTGTTGGCACGCCTGCACGGCATCGCCGAAGGCACGCCGCTGGAGGGCAGCCGAGGCGCGCTGCAACATCTGCGCAAGAACGGTCTGATTCATGACGGCAAACTGTGCGAACGCCAAGTCCGGCGCAAGATCACTCCATCACAAATTCGGCCCGCGGCCGTATCAGCCGCCCGCTCGCCCGTTGCTCGAAGACATGCGCCAGCCAGCCGACCGCCCGCCCGATCGCGAACAGCGCCAACGCCGCCCCTTGCGGCAAGTCGAAACTCCGCTCAAGCGCCACAAGCGCGAAGTCGACATTCGGCTCCACGCCGCCCATGGCTTGCCCCGCGTCACGCACAGCCGCCGCAACAGGATCGAGCTTGATCTGCTCAAGCAACTCCGCCGCGCGCGGATCGCCGTCGCGATAGAGAAAATGTCCGAACCCCGGCAGAAGCTCGCCGTGCTGCAGCTTCGTCGCGACCGCGTTTTCCGCGTCGTTCACTCGCGTGATGCTGTTGAAAAACGCTCGCGTGCGCTCGGTTGCCGCGCCGTGCAGCGGCCCGCTCAAGGCCGCAATCCCGGCCAGCACGCAATGCGTATGCCGCGCGCCGGTCGACGCAACGACGCGAACCGCAAAGGTGGATGCGTTGAGTTCGTGATCGGCGATCAACACCAGCGCCCTGCGGATCGCCTCGGACGCTTTCGGCTTCCCCCACGCGGCTGCAATCGCCCGATGGATGGGGCTTGCGACCGTGCCCTTGATGCCGCCCGCGGCAGCCGCAATCGCAAGCACCAATCGCGCGGCCGCACCGAACGCTTGCGAACCGGCCTTTCCCACACTGGGCGCCTCGCTTGCGGTGAGCAGCGGCAACAGCATGCTCGCCCGATCCGTCGCGCGTTGCGGCGCATAGCGCGACGCGACCTCCGGCCAGCCGGGAATCTTCGCCGGATCGAACACGACGCCCTGAAACGGATCGGCTTCGCCCGTCTGCCACAACAGGCGGGCCGCATCCTCAAGCGTCGCCCGCCTGGAGAACGCGATCGTGTCTTCCGACCGATAGAACAGCCGGTCGTCCTCGAAATGCGTGAGCTTCGTCTTCAAGACCGGCAGCCCGAAATCGAGGGCTGTCGCTGCTGCAGCGCGCGGCCGGCGCATCTTCGTCTTGCGCGCGACGAGCGCCTGCACGTCGGCCGCCACATAGAGGCTCGCCTTCGGCTGCGACGGATGCTCGGTCGATCTGATGAGGCCGCGGCTGACATAGGCGTAGAGCGTGTTGCGGCTGACGCCCAGGGTTTTCGTCGCCGTCGCTGCGTCGATTAACGCATCGGGCCGTTTCGGGATCACTCTTTTGCCGGAACTCGCGTTCATATTGATATGTTGATTCAAGATTGACCGCTACAGCCCGAGCATCCACCTTTTCAGTGAGATTGCAAGTGAAGGAGTTGTCCCATGCGTCCCGGCCTCGACAATGTCATCGCCGCCGAAACCGTATTGAGCCACGTCGACGGCGAGGCGGGCCGCCTTATCATCCGCGGTCACGATCTCGAGGATCTGGCGGGCAACACGACGTACGAAGTCGCAACCGCGCTGCTTTGGGACGGCTTCGCGCCAACGGCAAATCTGCGCACGGAACTGGGAGCGGCCCGCACCCGCGCATTTGAACGTTTCAAGCCGCTCGCCGAGCAGGCAAGCCGCCTCACCGCCGCCGAAGCGATGCGTCTATTGCTCGCAAGCCTCCCCGACGACGACCGCAACAAGGAACCCGTCGACGCACTCGCCGCCGCGGGCGTCGCCGCAGCGATGGCCGCACGCCTCACCACCGGCCATACGGTCTTAGGTCCCGATCCCGATCTCTCACACGCCGCCGACGTTTTGCGCATGCTCCGCGGCGCCCCCGGTGACGCCGACGAAGTCCAGGCTTTCGAGACCTACCTCGTCACCGTCATCGACCATGGCCTGAACGCCTCGACGTTCGCCGCCCGCGTCGTCGCATCGACCGCAGCTGGCCTCCCGTCTGCGATCGTCGCCGCCCTCTGCGCACTCAAAGGCCCCCTGCATGGCGGCGCACCAGGCCCGGTACTGGACATGTTCGACGCGATCGCAACGCCCGCCAACGCAGATGCCTGGATCGCGACCGCTTTAAAGCGCGGCGAACGCCTGATGGGCTTCGGTCACCGGGTCTATCGCGTGCGCGATCCGCGCGCGAGCGTCCTGAAAGCAGCCGTCGCCAAGCTCAAGGGCCGCGCCAACCGCATCGCCTTCGCCGAAGCCATCGAAGCGGCAGCCCTACGCGCCCTTAAGGACTTCAAATCCGAGCGTCGCCTCGACACGAACGTCGAGTTCTATACGGCGCTGCTTCTGGAAGCGCTCGCGATCCCACGCGAAGCCTTCACGCCCGTCTTCGCCCTCGCCCGCACCGCCGGCTGGATCGCCCACATCCGCGAACAGGAACAAGGCGGGCGTCTGATCCGCCCCCAATCACGCTACGTAGGCCCCTGGCCCGTGCAGGCCGCGTGAGAGCAGCGCAGAGTCTGCCTTACACCAAGCCACAAAGCTACGAAGGCTCACAACGCAACGAAAAAAAGGCGCGCAAAGCGCGCGCCCTAACTTTCTTCTTCATGCGACCTTTGAGTCTTCGTGGCTTGGTGTAAGGCTGACTCAACACCAAGTCGCCATCAAAGCGTCCGCTTGATCGTCTCGACTTCGAAGCACTCGATCTGGTCGCCCTTTTGGATGTCTTGGTAGTTCTCGAATGCCATGCCGCATTCTTGGCCGACCACGACTTCCTTCACCTCGTCCTTGAAGCGTTTCAACGTCGAGAGCGTGCCTTCGTGGATGACCACGTTGTCGCGCAGCAAGCGAACCTTGTTCCCGCGCAAGACCTTGCCTTCGGTGATGCGGCAGCCCGCAACCTTGCCGATCTTCGTGATGTTGAACACCTCGAGGATCTCGGCGTAGCCCAAGAAATTCTCGCGCAACGTCGGCGACAGCATGCCCGAAAGGGCCGCTTTGATGTCGTCGATGATGTTGTAGATGATCGAGTAATAGCGGATCTCGACGCCGTCGCGCTTGGCAAGCTCACGTGCCTCGGCGCTGGCGCGCACGTTGAACGCGATGATCGGCGCGCCCGACGCGCGGGCCAGAATGATGTCGCTTTGCGTGACGCCGCCGACGCCGGCATGCAGCACCTGCGCCTTCACTTCGTTCGTCGACAACCCCGCAAGCGCCGACGAGATCGCCTCGACCGACCCCTGCACGTCCGACTTCACGACGAGCGGCAGAATCTTCGCCTCGCCCGCACCCTTGGCAGCCAACACCTGATCGAGCGACGCGCGGCCGCCCGCACGTGTGCGGGCCTCGCGCTTCTTGCGGGCACGGAAGTCCGCGACCTCGCGCGCACGCGCATCGTTCTCGACGACCGAAAACTCGTCGCCCGCATCCGGCGGTGCGGAGAGACCCAAAATCTCCACCGGCTCCGACGGTCCGGCGCTCGGCACCTGTTCGCCGCGCTCGTTCACGAGCGCGCGCACGCGACCCCACTCGGCACCAGCGACGACGATGTCGCCAACCTTCACGGTGCCGCGCTGCACAAGAACGGTCGCAACCGGGCCCCTGCCCTTGTCGAGCTTCGCCTCGACGATCGCGCCTGACGCCGCGCGGTTTGGGTTGGCTTTCAGGTCCAACACTTCCGCCTGCAGCAAGATCGCTTCCTCGAGTTTCTCGAGGTTCATCTTCTTCGTCGCCGACACTTCGACGGCCTGCGTATCGCCGCCCATGGATTCGACGACGATTTCATGCGTCAGAAGCTCGGTCTTCACCCGGTCGGGCGTCGCGTCCGGCTTGTCGATCTTGTTGATCGCAACGATCAGCGGAACCTTCGCGGCCTTGGCGTGATTGATCGCCTCGATCGTCTGCGGCATGACGCCGTCGTCGGCGGCCACGACCAGTACGACGATATCCGTCACCTTCGCACCGCGCGCACGCATCGCCGTGAAGGCGGCATGGCCCGGCGTATCGAGGAACGTGATCCTTTGCCCCGACGGCAGCTTCACCTGATAGGCGCCGATGTGCTGCGTGATGCCGCCCGCCTCGCCCGCGGCGACGTCCGTCGAACGCAACGCGTCGAGCAGCGATGTCTTGCCGTGGTCGACGTGACCCATAATCGTCACGACCGGTGCGCGCGGCAGCATGGCCTCGTCCGCATCGACTTCGCCCGACAGACCTTCGAGCACGTCCGTTTCGGCGACGCGCTTGACCGTGTGACCGAACTCTTCCGCGATCAACTGCGCCGTATCGGCATCGAGCGACGTGTTGATCGTCACCATCTGCCCCTGCTTCATCAGGTTCTTGATGATGTCGACGCTACGCGTCGCCATGCGGTTCGCGAGTTCCTGAACCGTAATCGATTCGGGAATGACGACATCGCGCACGATTTTTTGCGGCGCCTCGTCCTTGACGCCCATTTGCGCGCGCTGTGCACGCTGCACATGTCGCTTGTAGGACGCGATCGAGCGAACGCGTTCGTTCTCGTCGAGGGCCGTCACGACACTCAGCTTCGCGCGCCTTCCGTCGTCCGCAACCTTGCGCGGCTGCGTCGGCTGCTTTGCACCGGGACCGGGCCCACCGGGACCGGTACGCCGGCGTGCACGCCCATCGTCTTCGTCGCCACCGCGCCGACCAGGCGCACCCGCGCCCGGGCCTGCCCCGCCAAGCGGAGGCCGCCCCGGACCGCCGCCTGGACCGCGAGCCGCAGGCGCACCTGCGCCGCCTGCACCCGGTCGAGCACCCGGACCGCCGGGACGTGCACCTGCGCCGCCTGGGCGAGCGCCAGGCCCACCCGGGCGAGCACTGGGCCCGCCAGCGGGACGCCCTGCTCCACCCGCGGGGCGGGGCGCCACAGTCATCGCAAGTTCTTCAGGCGCATCGCTGCGGCGGCGCGTGTCGTCGTCCGAGCGGCGCCGTGTGTCGTCTTCGAGGATACGCCGCGCATCTTCCTCAAGCTTACGTTTCGCGGCGGCTTCGCGTTCCTTCGCGAGACGCTCTTCCTCTTCCGCGCGGCGCTTGGCTTCTTCCTGCGCACGGCGGCGTTCTTCTTCTTCCGCGACCCGCGCATCGGACAGCGCGCGCGAGCGGGCTTCCTTTTCGCTCTCGGTCAGCGTCCTAAGCACCATCCCGCCGGACTTCGGCTGTACTGGCGGCGCCTTCCCGGGCTTCGTCGGCGCGGCGGGCGTCGCTGCGGGTGCAGCCGCCGCGGGCTCCGGCTTCACCGGTTCTGCCTTTGCGTCCTTCGTTCCCGGACGCACGATCGTCGGCCGCTTCTTCTCAACGACGACAGCCTTCGAGCGGCCATGGCTGAATGCCTGGCGCACGACGCCCGTTTCCGGACGCTTCACGCTCAAAGTTCTTCCACCGCCGGCGGCATGCAGCGTCTTCTCGCCGTCCGGGGTCTTGCCGTCAGTCATGCGTACCTTTCGATCCTTCGAAACTTCTCAATCAAACAAGCGCCGGTCCGTCGCGGTCATCAAGCCGCGCCCCATTCCGGCGGACACAAAACGCGGAAACCGCCAAGCCGTCCGGCCTCAACCAAAAACCGGGCCGCGAGCGCGCCTGACGCGAGGGCAGCATGTACCACACTTTCACGCCCGAATGCCAAGCCGATTTCCTTGGATTCCAGGCATCCGACCACCGGAATCGCGCCCTGATTTCGCGCGTATTTCACGAGCTTTTCGCGGTCGGCAGGTCCGGAGTCGGACGCCTCTACGAGTGCGGCTATACGTCCGTCACGCGCGCGAAACGCCTCTTCCACCTGGGCATAACCGATAATGGCGGCACCAGCCCGCCGCGCGAGCCCCAAGTGCTCGATGCACCGCTTGACGAGAAGGCCCTCGACTTGCGTTGCAAGGTCACCCCGGCATTTGACCGGCGCCTTGAACGACTTGGCGAACAACCCCTTTTCGCAGGCCTTCGAAATGGCAGCCCGATCGGCCGTCACCCAGCACCCGCGCCCCGGCAGCTTGTGCGCCACATCCGGCACGACGACGTCGTCCGGCCCCGCGACGAAGCGCACCATCAACTCCGGGCTGAACGCCTCGCCGGAAACGATACAGCGCCGAAGGGGACCCTCGGCGCCGTCATCGTCGGACTTATGGGCTCGGCCTCGCGTCACTCGGCCGGCTCCTCCTCTTTGGCCTCTTCTTCCTTGGGCGCCTCGATCCAACCGGCTGCGACGCGCGCCGCCATAATGATCGCGTTCGCGTCCTCGGCATTCAGACCGAAACTCTCGAGGTACCCTGCCTGACGCTTGCGCTCGCCGTTCACTGTCTCGGTCCAACCGATCAGATCGTCCGTGGCACAGCCAGCCAAGTCCTCAAGCGACTTCACGCCGTTCTCGCCGAGCGCGACCGACATCGCGGGGGTGACGCCCTCGACCGACATCAGGTCGTCCTCAACCCCAAGCTCGCGCCGCTTCTCGTCGAAGATCGCATTCTGCCTTTCGAGATATTCTTGTGCGCGGCGTTGCAGCTCGCCCGCTGTTTCCTCGCCAATCCCCTGGATCTCCGCAAGCTCTTCAGTGACGACGTAAGCCAAATCCTCGACTTGGCTGAAGTTCTCGGAGGCGAGCAACTGCGCCAGCGTCTCGTCCACGTCGAGCGCGTTCATAAAGAGCTCGGTGCGCTTGCGGAACTGCTCCTGACGGCGCTCGGACTCTTCCGCTTCCGTCAGAATGTCGATCTGCCAGCCCGTCAACTGCGAAGCGAGCCGCACGTTCTGCCCGCGACGCCCGATCGCGAGCGACAGTTGATCTTCGCCGACCACGACCTCGATGCGGCGTGCATCGTCGTCAAGCACGACCTTCGCAACTTCCGCCGGCGCCAGAGCGTTGACGACGAAGTTCGCCGCATCGATCGACCACGGAATGATGTCGATCTTCTCGCCTTGCAGCTCCTGCACGACCGCCTGCACGCGGCTGCCGCGCATACCAACGCAAGCACCGACCGGATCGATCGACGAGTCCTTCGAAATGACCGCAATCTTTGCGCGCGATCCAGGATCGCGTGCCACCGACTTGATCTCGATAATGCCGTCATAGATTTCCGGCACTTCCTGCGCGAACAGCTTCGCCATGAACTGCGGATGCGTGCGCGACAGGAAGATCTGCGGTCCGCGCGCTTCGCGGCGCACGTCGTAGATATAGGCGCGAACGCGGTCGCCTGTACGGAACGTCTCGCGCGGCAACAACTCGTCGCGACGGACGAACGCTTCGCCACGGCCCAGATCTACAACCACGTTGCCGTATTCGACGCGCTTCACCGTGCCGTGCACGATCTCGCCGACGCGATCCTTGTACTCGTCGTACTGCTTCTCGCGCTCGGCATCGCGCACCTTTTGGAAGATGACCTGCTTGGCTGCCTGCGCCGCGATCCGGCCGAAGTCGATCGGCGGCAGCGGCTCGGCGATCAAGTCGCCGGTCTGGGCTGCCGGATTGCGGATCTGCGCTTCGTCGAGCGTAATCTCGGTCGCCTCGTTCTCGATCTTATCAACGACAAGACGCAAGCGGTGCAGCCGCGTCTCGCCCGTCTTCGGATCGATCTCGGCCTTGATTTCGTTGTCCTGGCCGTAGCGCGACTTCGCGGCCTTCTGCACCGCCTCTTCCATCGCCGAGATCACGACCTGCTTGTCGATCGACTTCTCGCGCGCAACCGCGTCGGCGATCTGCAGCAGTTCGAGCCTATTTGCACTGACGGCCATTGGTCTTCACTCCGATTGCGCCGCGCGTTTGCCGGCGTCTTTCCTGCGTTTCAAATCATGGGCGATAAGCTCGTCGGTCAAAACCAACTTCGCCTCGCCGATCGACGTATAGGGGACGGCCAGTTCGCCGCGCCTCGTGCCGGGCCAAAGATCCGTCTCCACGACGACATCCTCGCCCCGCAAACCCTTCAGCATCCCGCGCACGCGCTTGCGCCCCTCGAGCGGGAACTTGAGATCGAGCTTCGCCTCGTGTCCCGCATAGGTCTCGAAGTCGCGCCGCCGCGTCAGCGGCCGGTCGATGCCCGGCGACGAAACCTCGAGCACGTACTCACCCTCGATCGGATCGTCGGCCTCGAACGCCGTCGAGATCGCGTGCGACAGCCGCGCGCAATCGTCGACGTCCATCGTCCCGTCCGGCTTCTCGGCCATCACCTGCACGGTCGGCCGCTGCGCGCCGGTCACGCGCACGCGCACCAGTTCGTAGCCGAGCGCTTCCGCAATCGGTTCGATCAGTTGGCCAAGCTCGCTCACACGTGAATTCACAAACACCTCTCGCGCCCGGTTGAGTAAACCCAACCAGCGAACAAGCAGTCTTTCTTGTCCGAGAATGGCCGATATATAGCCCCACGCGCTGAGGGCGCCAAGGCCAAATCGCCCTCTAGAGGCGAAGAAACCGCAGGTAAACGCAAGGCCGACCGGCCTTGACCGCCTTCTGCTCGTACCGCGTCTGAGGCCAATCGGCCGGGCGCACGCGCCAATCCGCCGCGCATTCGGCAGCCCACCGGAACCGCTGGTCTGCCATCAAGTGCTGCAGGGCCCAACGCGCATAGTCGCTGTGATCGGTCGCAACGCGCAACTCGCCGCCGCGCTTCAACACCCGGATCAATTCATCGAGCGTCTGCTTCTGAATGAACCGCCGCTTGTGATGGCGAAGCTTCGGCCACGGGTCGGGAAACAGCGCGTAAACCGCGCTCAACGACTGCGACGGCAAGCATGGGAGAATGTCGCGCGCGTCGTCTGGATGGACGCGCACATTCTTGAGTTTCGCCTGATCGATCTGCGTGAGAAGCTTCGCGACGCCGTTGAGAAACGGCTCGCAGCCGATGTAGCCAATGTCCGGATGCGCCTCAGCTTGCGCGGCGAGATGCTCGCCGCCACCGAATCCGACCTCGAACGCAAACGTCTTCGCACCCGGAAACAGCGCCTCAAGATCGAGCGGGCCTTTCGGCACGCCGATCGCGGGCAACAATGTCTCGACGAGATTCTGCTGATGGCCGCTCAACGGCCGCCCGAGTCGGCGGCCGTACAGTTCGCTACGCCGCTTGCCGGCTTCGCTCAGCCGAAGTGGCTCTTGAGCTGCGAGACGAGGTCCGTGCGTTCCCACGAGAACCCTCCGTCGGCTTCCGGCGCGCGGCCGAAATGGCCATAGGCCGCGGTGCGCGCATAGATCGGCCGGTTCAGCTTCAGATGCTCGCGAATGCCGCGCGGCTTCAGGCTCACCAATTCAGGCAGAACCTTCTCAAGCTTCGCTTCGTCGACGCGGCCCGTGCCGTGCAAGTCGACGTAGAACGACATCGGATCGGCAACGCCGATCGCATAGGAGATCTGGATCGTGCAGCGCTCGGCGAGGCCCGCCGCCACGACGTTCTTCGCAAGATAGCGCGCGACATAAGCCGCCGACCGGTCGACCTTCGTCGGGTCTTTACCCGAGAACGCGCCGCCGCCGTGTGGCGCCGCACCGCCGTACGTGTCCACGATGATCTTGCGGCCGGTCAGGCCCGTGTCGCCGTCCGGACCGCCGATCACAAAGCGCCCGGTGGGATTCACGTACAAGCCGTCGTCCGGACACATCCAGCCGGCCGGAACCGCCGCTTGAATATAAGGCTTCACGATCGCGCGGATATCGCGCTGATCGAGGCCATCGGCATGCTGCGTCGACACGACGATCTTCGTCGCGCGCACTGGCTTGCCGTTTTCGTATTGCAGCGTGACTTGGCTCTTCGCGTCGGGCAGCAGCCCCTTTTCCTTGCCGGAGTGGCGCGCGTCCGCCATCAATTTCAGAATTTTGTGTGAAAGCAGGATCGGGGCCGGCATCAGCTCTTCGGTCTCGCGGCAAGCGTAGCCGAACATGATGCCCTGATCGCCCGCACCTTCGTCCTTGTTGCCGGCCGCATCAACGCCGACCGCAATGTCTTCCGATTGCGCATGGACCAAGCACTCGATGCGAGCCTTGCGCCAGTCGAAACCTTCTTGTTCGTAGCCGATCGCCTTGATCGACTGACGCGCGGCTTCGATCATCTGATCGTGGCCGACGGCCTCGGGCCCGCGAATCTCACCCGCCAGCACGACGCGGTTCGTCGTGGCGAGCGTCTCAAGCGCAATGCGCGACTCGGGCATATGCCCCAACATCAGGTCCACGATCGAATCCGAGATGCGGTCGCAGACCTTGTCCGGATGACCTTCGGAAACGGATTCGCTGGTGAAGAGATAATTTTTGCGGGACATCGATCTTCCAAGCTCGCCAAATAAAAGAGCCGCGCTTCCGCGGTTCGCGAAAAGCGCGGCTTTCTGTCAGGGATGGGGGGTTACGTCAAGCACGCAGGTCTGGCACCCAAGCCGCCCGCCGCCGATTTCGCTGCGAAACCAACAGTTCGCTGGCGGGACAAAGAGCCGGAACCTAACGCCGCACCGATGCCAGCGATAAGCCCAAGGATGGCGAGGATTCCGCACACGACCCCTGCCGCCTCCTGGCAGCATCTTCGACCCGCAAAGATGCCGCTGAACGCCGCACTAAAAAAAGAACCGCGCCTTTCGCTCATCGCGAAAAGCGCGGTGCACCGTCCGAGGACGGAAGTGCGTTTAAGCGCGTTGCGCTTCCCGCAGCTCCACGACCCGGAAATCGGGGTAGACTTCTTCTTCACCGGTCAACGACTTCACCAGCTCCAGCATGCGCTTACGCACGCGCGGATCGGTGATCTTCGTGAACGCGCGAACGAGTTGGAAGCCTTCGGCGCTCGACACGAATTCCATCATGTACGGGCCTGCATCGACGTCCGTCGCCGCCGCAACACCGGGGGTCTTGCGTACTGCGGCATCGGTGCTCGGCAGGTCGTCGAAGAAATACGACACTGGAACGCCGAGGATCGTCGAGATGTCGAACAGTCGGCTCGCGCCGATACGATTCGCACCTTTTTCGTACTTTTGAACTTGTTGGAAGGTCAGACCCAGCAATTCGCCGAGCTTTTCCTGACTCATACCGATCAACATCCGGCGGAGGCGGACGCGGCTACCAACGTGTGCATCAACTGAAGAGGGTTGCTTCTTGGCCAAGGGGGAACTCCTTTACGACTGACAAGACAGCCTGACCGCAGCACGACGTCTGCAACCAAGCCCCACGAAACGTCTTTGTCTGTGGCCAACTTTTTTTGTTGGCCTTGCCCCCCGAGGGCAATCACGCAATGCAAGCACGTCTAATTTGCTTGAGGCCTAGGACGGCAACTTGTCGGGGACCCAACGGACGCAGCACGACCCCTCGCGCTTTGCAAATCCGTCATCAGGCGGCCCCCAGTAGCCAACCTAGACTTCAATGATTCTCACTAAACGCTACATGGTTGTAATGGTCAACTGTCTTTATGGGCTAGCCCTTGGAAAAAATGATTCCCACGGCCGTTGTTGCGAGCAACATCAGCAAAAAAATTAGATCGCCCCATATGGAATAAAGTGTTTGCTGCAGCGGGCGCGGAAGATTCGCGTCCAGGACTCCGGTCCTATCGAGCCCGAGCGAGGTCGTGATTCGCCCGTAAGGGTCGATGACGGCGGAGACACCCGTATTGGCTGCGCGAACCACCGCCAATCCTTCTTCCGCCGCGCGAACTTTCGCGATGCCGAGATGCTGGTAGGGACCTGTCCACGGCCCGAACCAAGAATCGTCCGTCATCGTCATCAACCATTCGGGCCGTTGCCCTGCCACGGCGACCTCGCCGGGGAAAATGAGTTCGTAGCAGATCAGCGGGCTAAACGAGGGAAGCCCGGCGACCTTCAGTGTGCGAATCCCCAAGCCCTCCGTGTACCCCTGACCGCCGCCTGTAATCTGAGAGACGCCCAACGGTTCCAGCAGCCAATAGAGCGGCAGGTACTCCCCAAACGGCACAAGGTGCGCCTTGTCGTACGTCGCCAGCACCTGCCCGGTGCCGGACACCGCAGCCATGCTGTTGAAAAACCTACGCTTCTCGCCCCGCTCGATCCGTATGGTCCCGGTCAACAGCGTCGTGCGATCGGGCAGGATCATGCCGGCCACCTGAAGTGCATCCGGTGTCTCCAGCAGGGCGAGCGGCGGCGCGGCTTCCGGCCAAACGACGACGGTGCGGCTCTCAAGTCCGGGCTGCTGCGTGAGATCGACAAGCACGCGCCAGTTCCGCTGGAAATGCTCGGGCTTCCACTTCTCCGTCTGCGGAACATTCGGCTGCACGATGCGGACTGCAATCGTATCGAAGGTCGCCACTGGCATCGGCGGCAGGCGCAACCACCCGAAAACGAACAGCGCTACGAGCATCAGCGGCGGAGCGCCAAGAGCCCACCGCACATCGAGGCGCCGCCCGTTCTGATCGACGACAGCCGCCGGCGCGAGGAACGCAAGCAAGGTGATCAAACTAAGCCCATAGATCCCGACGACCGACGCCAGCTGAAACATCGCGTCCGTGCCGGACCAGACATAGCCCGGCAGATTCCACGGGAAGCCGGTCAGGATATGACCACGCAACCATTCGACCGAGGCAAGCGCCGAAGCCAGAACCAACACGCGCGCCCACCCCGCCCACCGCAACTGTGCAACGCCCGCGGCGAGCCCGAAGAAGAGCGCGAGCCCGCCTGGGAACAGCACCGCAACAAACGGCAAAAGCCACGCATGCCTGTCGGAGTCGACAACGAACGCGAACCCGATCCAATGCAATCCCACGAGAAAGAACCCGAACCCGAAGGCCCAACCGATGAACGCAGCGGTCAGCCATGGACGCCGCGCATAAGCGGCGCCATCGATCAGCCAAACCAGCAGGGGAAACGTCAGCAGCAAAAGCGGCCAAGCGTAAAACGGCGCGTACGCAAGCGCCGAAAGCCCGCCAAGGCCGGCCGCAACGAACAACCGCCCTCGCCCAACGCACGAGCGAAACCAAGTCGCAACGCCTTCAACGCGCCCAATCAAATCGAGTTTTGTGATGCGATCCGAGATCGAGTCAGCCATTCACCGCGGCCATCGGCTTGGCGGTGGTCGCGCCGTCGCTCGCGCGGTCGGCCAAGGCCTCATCCTTCGGCTTGGTCACGCGCACGCGCAACCGTTTCAGCCGGCGCGGATCGGCTTCGAGCACTTCGAACTCGACGCCCGCTGGATGCTTCACGATCTCCCCGCGCTGCGGCACGCGCCCGACCAGCGAGAAGACGAGACCGGCCAGCGTGTCGATCTCCTCGGCCTCTTCCTCGTCGACGAGCGGGAAGCCCACGACCTTTTCGACCTCTTCGAGATCGGCGCGCGCGCTGGCGTCGAATTCGCCCTGCGCCCGGGGCAAGATGAGCTTCGTCTCGTCGGTGTCGTGCTCGTCTTCGATGTCACCGACGATCTGCTCGACCAGGTCCTCGATCGAAACCAATCCGTCGGTGCCGCCATATTCGTCGATCACAAGCGCCAGATGCACGCGTGTCGACTGCATCTTGACGAGCAAGTTCACGACCGGCATCGACGGCGGCACGAACAGCACCGCGCGCACGATGTCCTGAATCTTTTTCGGATGGGGCGAGCCTTCGCCTTCCGGGATGGCAAGCCCGATCAGGTCCTTGATGTGGACCATGCCCACCGGATTATCGAGCGTGTCGCGATAGATCGGCAGCCGCGAATGCTGCGCGTCGCGAAAGATCTTCACCAGTTCTTCGATCGGCGTGTCTTCCGCAACGGCGATAATGTCCGCTCGTGGCACCATGATGTCGGCGACCTTGAGCTCGCCGAAATTCAAGATGTTCAGCATCATCGAGCGCTCTTCGCGCGCGAGCGGCCGGTTGGCGGCTTCGCTCTCCTCGATGACTTCCTCTAAGCTCTCGCGAAGCTTCGTGGCGTCTTCCCTGACGCCGACAAGCTTGCGCATCGCGTTCACGAACGCCTGCGGCCAGGACGACGGCTTTGGAGATTCCGGGCTGTGCTCAGCCGATGGCGCGCCCGCGTCAGGGTCAGGCACGCGTCTTCTCGATCAAAAAGGGATTGGGGATGCCCATGCGGCCCAACATGGCGATTTCGAGCTCCTCCATCAAGCGAGCAGCCTGTGTTCTATCGTGGTCGTATCCGAGCAAATGCAAGAACCCATGCAAAATCATATGCTTAGCATGGTTAACAAACGGTTTGCCTTGGCGCTTGGCTTCCGCCGCAATCGTCTCGAAAGACAGCGCAATTCCGCCGCCGGGCGGGCTTTCGCCATCCGGGAACGAAAGAACATTGGTCGGCTTATCCTTGCCCCGAAAGCGCGCGTTCAACTCCTGTAGGGTCGTATCGTCGGCGAATACGACAGCGACGTCACCTAAGACCCGCCCCTTGAGCACCGGCCATGCGGCGGCAACCGCGATAACCCTCCTCGCCTCGGACGTGGCCTTCGGCCAAGCCTTGCGCCAGGCAGACGTCTGAATGCGAACCTCGACGGCGAGCGCCATCAGCCCGGTCGCTTGGGGCCATTGCCCCGGCGCGCGTCATAGGCCGCATAGGCCCTCACGATCCGCTGCACCAGCGGATGGCGCACGACGTCGGCTTCCGTGAACTCGGTCATGGCAACGCCGTCGACACCGGCCAAGACGTGCTGCGCCTCCGCAAGGCCCGACATTTGTCCCGGCGGCAAGTCGGTCTGCGTCGGGTCGCCCGTCACCGCCATGCGCGCACCGTCGCCAAGACGCGTCAGGAACATCTTCATCTGCTGCGGCGTGCAGTTCTGCGCTTCGTCCAGAATACAATAACAATGCGCAAGCGTGCGCCCGCGCATGAATGCAAGCGGCGCCACTTCGATTACGCCTTCGGCGATCCGCCGTTCGATCTGTTCGGCCGGCAGCATGTCGTGCAGCGCGTCGTAAAGCGGCCGCAGATAAGGATCGACCTTCTCCTTCATGTCGCCCGGCAAGAAACCGAGCCGCTCGCCCGCCTCGACCGCAGGACGCGACAAAATTAAGCGGTCGACTTCCCCGCGCGCGAGCATGCTCACGCCGACCGCGACCGCAAGATAGGTCTTGCCGGTACCTGCGGGCCCGAGACCCACAACGAGATCATGCTTCAACAACGCATCGAGATACTTCGCCTGCCCCGGCGTGCGCGCACGGATCACGCGCTTTGGCGTCGAGACGCTGCCGGTGCTTGGCACGACGGACTCTCCCGCAAGGCCCAAACGTATAGCCCGGTCGACATCGGTCGCCGACACATCGTGCCCCTCGTCGGCATGCGCATAGAGATCGCTTAGAACCTGTGCCGCATGCGCACGCGCGGTCGGCGCGCCGTGGATCGTGAATCGATTGCCCCGATGCGATATCTCGACCTCGAGCTTGCGCTCGATCTCGGCCATATGCCGGTTGTGCGCACCCACGACACGCGCGAGCGTCGCGTTGTCGCGAAACTCAAGCACCGTGCCCTGGCTGTCGTCGCGCGGTTTCTTTGGTCGAGTACTCAAGCGACCGCCTCCGCCGCTCGTACGGCACCGGCAACGAGCTCTCCGGTCAAGCTATGGGCCATCGCCTGCACGACACGAACCCGAGCAATATCGCCGATTCTGTGCCCATGCGCGGCGACGTGAACCGGCTGCAGATAGGGGCTACGTCCGATCAGCTGCCCGCTATAGCGCCCAGGCTTCTCGAACAGCACGTCCAATTCCTGACCGACGCAGTGCCGCAAGAACGCGCTCTCCTGCGCCGTCAAAAGCGACTGCAAGCGCTCAAGGCGCGCCGCCTTCACGTCTTCGGGTATCTGCTTGCGCGCGGCCGCCGCAGGTGTACCCGGTCGCGCGGAATACTTGAATGAAAACGATTGCGCAAACCCGATCTCGGCGATCAGGTCCATCGTCGCCTCGAAGTCGCCATCGCTCTCTCCGGGAAAGCCGACGATAAAATCCGAAGACAATGCTATGTCGGGGCGCGCGGCGCGAATGCGCTCAACGAGCCTGCGATAGTCGTCGGCCGTATGCCCACGGTTCATCGCCTCAAGTACAGTGTCCGACGCCGACTGGACCGGCAGGTGCAGATACGGCATCAACTTCGGCTCGGCCGCATGCGCGGCGATCAACGCATCGTCCATGTCACGCGGGTGGCTTGTCGTGTAACGAAGGCGCGCAACGCCCTCGATCCGAGCCAGATGGCGAATGAGCTGCGCCAAGCTCCATGTCTCGCCATCCGGACCAACCCCGTGAAACGCGTTGACGTTCTGGCCCAAGAGCGTGAACTCGCGCACGCCGAGAGCGACGAGCCCGCGCGCCTCGGCTTCGATCTGCACGACAGCGCGCGAATACTCAGCCCCGCGCGTGTAGGGAACGACGCAGAACGTACAGAACTTGTCGCAGCCTTCCTGCACAGTGAGAAACGCGGTTGGCCCATCGACTGATTTCGTCGCGGGCAATGCGTCGAACTTATCAACCGCCGGAAACTCGGTATCGAGCGCCTTCGCCCCGCGCCCGAGTTTGGCCACCATTTCCGGCAGCCGGTGATAGACCTGCGGCCCCACGACAATGTCGACCGCATCCGCGCGGCGGATCATCTCTTCGCCCTCCGCCTGCGCGACGCAACCGGCGACGGCAACGATCAAGGACCTGCCTTCGGCCTCGCGTTCGCGCTTCATCACGCGCAACCGGCCGAGCTCTGAGTAGACTTTTTCCGCCGCCTTCTCGCGGATGTGGCACGTGTTGAGCACGACCATGTCCGCGCTTTCCGGCGTATCGGTGAGCGCATAGCCGTGCGGCGCCATAACGTCCGCCATGCGGGCGGAATCGTAGGCGTTCATCTGACAGCCATAGGTCTTGATGAAGAGCTTGCGGGTCACGTCGGCCAGTCTAGCGCAAAATTGGGGCCGGTCTTATGGGCAAGTGCCAGCCCGAACTCAAGCCGTCGCCTCGTCGCGCAAACCGTTTTGCGGCGGCGGAAGTTCGATGGGTTCGTCCTCATAGGCAGGCCCAAAAGCCCCAGGCCGCCCGGCCAGCGCATGGCTAACACCTTCCCGGACCAGCCGCTCGCATTCCGCCGACAGCTCTTTGCGCCCCTTGAACTGATCGACCGTCATCGGCGGGTGATAGTGCACCATCACGTCGACGGGCCCTAAACAGAAAAAATCCCAAAGGTGAGGCGCCAGATCCATATCGCCGTACCAGGCGACAAACGGCCGGAACTCGCGCCCGAGCGGCATGCCGTGAAGGCGCGTATAGGCAAGCGACACAGGCTGCACCAACACCCGCCGGTTCTTGCCGTCGCTGCCGAGCAGCATCGCATCGGCCGAACCGAGTAGCGAACTCTTGAAAGGAAGCACGCGGTTGCCGTCGCTCGACGTTCCCTCCGGGAACAGGACGACCGTACCGCCTTCCTCAAGCCGCTCGCGTATCGCGTCGCGTTGTTTGCCCGCCCGGCTGCGTTTCTCGCGTTCGACGAACACCGTGCGCACGAGCTTCGACATCATGCCGAAGAACGGCCACTTCCCGACCTCGGCCTTTGCGACAAACGACACCGGAATGATGCCGGCCAAAACCGGCATGTCGAGATAGGACATATGATTGACGGCAAGCAACACGCCCGGTTCGCGGCACGGCCGTCCGAACGTCTCCACCCGGATGCCCATCACGGTGCAAAGCCAGCGCGCATACTGCGCCGGAAATCGGTCGCGCAGTGGCCAATCGAAACGCACTGCAAGCCACTGCACCGGCAGGAACACAGCCGTCACGCTCAAAAAGCCGATCGCGACGCCGACGCCGCGGAGCGTTGCGATGACCTTGTTCACTTCTTCGCCTTGCCCTTTGCCGGATCGATCGGCACGCCGTAAAGCTCAAGCCGGTGATCGACGAGCTTGAAGCCGAGCTTCTCGGCGACCTGGCGCTGCAACTCCTCAATCTGGTCGTTCTGAAACTCGATGACGCGACCGGACTGCACGTCGATCAGGTGATCGTGATGCGTCTCCTGCGTTTCCTCGTACCGCGAGCGCCCGTCGCGGAAATCGTGCCGCTCCAGAATTCCCGATTCCTCGAGCAACCGCACGGTCCGGTAAACGGTTGCGATCGAGATATGCGGATCGATCGCGGCCGCTCGGCGATGCAGTTCTTCGGCATCGGGATGATCTTGCGACTCCGACAGGACGCGCGCAATCACGCGGCGCTGCCCCGTCATTCGCAAGCCCTTGTCGATGCAGAGTTTCTCGATCCGATCCATGCGTCACCTGTCTTCGGTTCTTGTAGTCCATTCCGCCGCCCGCCGAAAGCGGCTCGGACTTAGTTAAGGATACGCCGCATCACCAGCGCATCGGTCGCGCCGTCACCATGATGATAATAGGCCGCCCGGCGTCCCACCTCCACAAAACCCGCACGCCGGTAGAGGTCAATCGCAGCTGCGTTGCGCGCACCAACCTCAAGGAACAAGTGCGCCGCACCGCGCGCCCGCGCCGCACGGCAAGCAGCCTCGAGCAGCGCCCCGCCAAGCCCTTTGCGCCGCGCGTCTCCCGCCACGCAAAACGTCAGCACCTCTCCCTCGTCCGCTACGGTGCGCACCAGGATGAACCCCTGCGCCGCCCCCTCCGCCAAAGAGCCGATCAACACGACGACCTCGTCGCGTTCAAGCAATGATGCGAAGGCCGGCTCGGGCCAGGAATCGTCGAACGCCGGTGCATGCAGCGATGCAAGCAATGCGGCGTCACCTCGCTCACCCTGCCAAATCCGGGCAATTTCACTCACGTTGGCAACTTCGCGTCAGGCGCGCGCAGATAGGCAGGCGCCGCCGGATAGCCCACAGGATCCGCATCCACCGCGCGCCGTGCCAGCAATTCCGTATCGATCCTATCGAACATCAGGACTTCGGCCCCGTCGAGCCCGTCGAGTAGAACCGCTCCCGAACCGATAAGAAGGGCCTTGGGCCTTAGCGCCCGTTGCAGCATCGCCGACGCATCCGCAATCGGCATCGATGCCGCCTCGCTCAGCGGCTCAGTCAGGTGCGAGAACGCTTGCACGTAAACCTCGCCCCGCTTCGCGTCGATTGCCGCCCCAACACTGGCGCACGCCTTTGCGTGCGCTGCCTGCGCCGCCATGCAGTCGAGCGTCGTGAACCCCAATATCTCGGCACCGGTTGCGAGCCGAAGCCCTTTGGCAAAGGCCAGACCCACGCGCACCCCCGTGAAGGCGCCAGGCCCGACAGTCACCGCGATGCGCACCAAGCGCTTGAAGTCCTGCCCCTCGAACAGCTTCGCTACGATCGGCGGCAGTGTCTCGGCCTGCGCGCCGGCGGGGTTGTCCGCTTCGATACGCCCGATGGTGCGCCGACCCATCGTCAACAACGTCGCGCCGACGGGACCAAACGACGTGTCGATCGCAAGGATCAACCGGTCGCTCATACGATCTGGCAGGCCTCGTCGAACGCAAGCCGCGGCGAACGCGCGAAGACGCCCGACGGATCGCCGTAACCGAGCCCGCAGATGAAGTTCGCCTTTATCGTGGTGTTCGCGAAGAACTCCTGATCGACCCCAGCATTGTTGAAGCCGGACATCGGCCCGCAATCGAGCCCGAGCGAGCGCGCCGCCATAATCAGATAGGCTCCTTGCAACGTCCCGTTGCGGAACGCGGTCGTTTGAATGAGCTGTTCGTTGCCCACAAACCAGCTCCGCGCGTCCGTGTGCGGAAAAAGGTGCGGCAGCTTCTCATAGAATGCGAGATCGTGCCCGATAATCACGGTCACCGGCGCCGTCATGACCTTGCTGACATTGCTCGGCAGCAGATGCGGCTTCAATCGCTCGCGCCCGGCGTCCGTCGTGACGAACACGAACCGGGCCGGCGAGCAATTCGCGCTGGTCGGCCCCATCCGGAGCAAATCGTAAAGCGCATGCAGAAGGGTCGGCGAGACCGGCTTCGCCTGCCACTTGTTCTGTGTCCGCGCGTTACGGAAAAGCTGGTCAAGCGCTTCGTCGGAAATGGCGTGATGCAAGCAAACCCCCTCTGTTAAGCCGATACCGCTTCGACCGCGTTCACTTCGGGAATGTAGTGACGCAGCATATTCTCGATGCCGTTCTTGAGTGTCGCCGTCGACGACGGACACCCCGCGCATGCACCGCGCATATTCAAGAACACGGTTCCGGACTTGCCCTCATACCCGCGAAACACGATGTCGCCGCCGTCTTGCGCGACCGCCGGCCTGACGCGCGTCTCCAGAAGCTCTTTAATCTGCTCGACAATCTCCTCGTCCGCCGGATCGTATTCCTCCCGGGGAGCTGCAACCGTGGCTTCGCCTTCGATCACGGGAAGCCCTTGCGTGAAATGCTCCATGATCGCGCCCAAAATCATCGGCTTAAGCTGCGGCCAGTCGCCCTTGCCCTTCGTCACGGTGATGAAGTCGCTGCCGAACATCACGCCGCCGACGCCGTCGATATCGAACAAGCGCCGCGCCAGGAGCGATTTTTGCGCCGACTCGCGCGTGGGGAAATCCGCAACGCCTTCGCCGAGCACGCTACGCCCCGGCAGAAACTTCAATGTCGCCGGATTTGGCGTCGATTCCGTTTGTATGAACATGACAACCTCTAGAGTACAAAATCGGCTGCTAAGCGCTCAAGTCAAGCCAACGCGTCGATCGCCTCGTCGCTCAAGCCGCCGGGCACGATTGTGACGGGGATCGGATAGGCGAGCTGTGCCTGCTGTGCAACGAGCGAAACCAAGGGCCCCGGCCCCTCGCGCCCGGTCGATGCGGCCAAGACCAAGATCGAGATTTCGCTGTCTTCCAGGAGCAATCCCATCAAAACGTCGCGCACCTTGCCCTCGCGCACGATGACCTCGGGAATGAGGCCGGTCAGCTGGTTCACCTCGCCGGCCGCCTCATGCAGCATCCGCTCGGCATCTTCCATAGCCTCTTCGCGCATTGCATCTTCGACCGAGCGCCAGTGCTGAAATTCGGTCAGCGTCACCACCGTCAAAAGCGACACGATCCCGCCCGTGTGCTGTGCGCGCCGCGCCGCATAGCGCAGCGCCTTCTTATGCTCGGGCGAGGTGTCGACGAGGACGAGGAATTTCCGCCGCTTCAAGTGACCCATCCCACGACGCGCCGCACATCCGCCATAACGGGCGCAGCAATCGCGCGCGCCTGGTCGGCACCTTTGAGCATCAACCGGTCGAGCTCGGCCGGGTCGGCGAGGAGACGCCGCATCTCGGCTGCAATCGGCGAAAGCTTGGAGACAACAAGCTCCGCCAGCGCCCCTTTGAACGTCGAGAACTGCCCGCCCTTGAATTCGTCGAGAACCACCTGCTTACCTTTGTCGGCAAACGCGGCGTAGATGGAAACAAGGTTGTCGGCCTCCGGCCGCTCATCGAGCTCCTTTTCGGCCTCCGGCATCGGCAGCGGATCGGTCTTCGCTTTCCTGAACTTCGTCGCGATCGCGTCGGCATCGTCGGTCAGATTGATGCGCGAATAATCGGACGGATCCGACTTCGACATCTTCGCCTTGCCGTCCCGCAAACTCATGATGCGCGTTGCCGGCCCCTGAATGATCGGCTCCGGAATCGGGAAGAAGTCCGGCACGCCGAAATCGTTGTTGAATTTCTGGGCAATATCGCGGGCAAGTTCGACATGCTGCTTCTGATCGTCGCCGACCGGCACGTGCGTCGCGCGATAAAGCAATATATCGGCGGCCATCAGCACAGGGTAGGTGTAGAGCCCAACGCTCATCTTCTCCGCGTTCTTGCCGGCCTTGTCCTTGAACTGCGTCATCCGGTTGAGCCAACCCACCCGCGCCACGCAATTGAACACCCACGCAAGCTCCGCATGCTCGCGCACCTGACTCTGCGCAAACACGATCGACCGCTTGGGATCGACACCGCTGGCGATATAGGCCGCCATCACCTCGCGCGTCGCCTGCGCGAGCTGCTTCGGATCGAAGTCCGCCGTTATCGCATGCATATCCACCATGCAGTAGATGCAGCGATATTGTTCCTGGAGCTTCAGCCAATTGCGGATCGCACCCAGATAGTTGCCGAGATGCAAATTGCCTGTGGGCTGCATCCCCGAAAACACCAAAGGCTCGTGCGCGCGCGTCGTCATTGCTACCAAACTACCATCAAAGCGGGCGGATATGTGCAGAAGCGCGCGCGCCCCGCAAGTGCCTGGAAATCCTTAACCTTTGGCCTGCCGCTGTGCTTTGACGCCGCCGTCGCCGAGCGCGAGCAGCAGTGCAGCCTTGATCGAGTCGATCCGCGCCGGATGCGTGACTTTGCGCCCGTACCCGTCCTTCACATAGAAGACGTCGACCGCACGCTCGCCATAAGTTGCAATCTGCGCCGAGTGAATCGAAAGCCCGGCGACATACAACCCGCGCGTGAGATCGTGCAGAAGCCCAGGCCGATCACGCCCGTTGATCTCGATCACCGTATGCGAGTCCGAGGCGCTATTGTCGACGAGCACCCGCGGCTCCACCGTAAAGGCCTCCTCGCGCCGCTTCACCTGCTTCGCATCGATCACCGCGCGCGGCACGACCTCGCCGCCAAGCACGCGCACAGCCGTCTCGCGCAGGCGATCGATCCGCCGCGGATCGCCGAGCGGCCTACCCTCGGCATCCTGGATTGAGAACAAATCCATCGCCATACCGTCGGTCGTCGTGAAAATCTTCGCATCCACGATGTTCGCACCAGCCATCGCGAACGCGCCGGCGAGTTGCGAGAACAAGCCCGGGTGATCGCCCGTGAAAATCGAAACCTCGGTCACCGAGCGGAACTCATCCGTCCGCGCGGTGAGGCTGAACGTCTTATCGCCCTGCCCCGCCTCGTCAGCTGCCCGCATCTGCCGCGCTTGCGCCTCATGCGTGTCGGTGTCGAGCGCAAGCCAATAGGGATCGTAGTGCCGCGCCTGTGCCCACTCGCGCGGCTGCTCCGGCCAATCCGACAAGCGTTTCGCAAGCGCAGCCTTGGCCTGCGCCACCATTTGCGGCCGCGCCGTCGCGCTGAACCCGCCGAGCATCTGCGCTTCGGCTTCCCAATAGAGTTGCCTGAGCAACTGCCCCTTCCAGCCGTTCCAAACGCCAGGCCCAACCGCGCGAATATCGGCAACCGTCAAGCACAAGAGTAACCGAAGCCGCTCCGGCGACTGCACGACGGCGACGAAATCGCGAATGGTCTTGGGGTCGGAAAGGTCGCGCTTCTGCGCAACGTCGCTCATCACCAGGTGATTGAGCACAAGCCACGCGACCGTTTCGGTCTCCTCGGGCTTCATCCCCAACCGCGGACAAAGCTCGAGCGCAATGTCTTCGCCGACCTCCGAGTGATCGCCTTCGCGCCCCTTCGCGATGTCGTGCAACAGCATCGCGACATAAAGCACTTCGCGCGACAGCACCTTGTGAATGACTTCGTTCGCGACCGGATGCTCTTCCTTGTAGTCGCCCCGTTCGATCTTCGCGAGATGCCCGATCGCGCGGATCAAATGCTCGTCCACCGTATAGTGGTGGTACATGTTGAACTGCATCTTCGCGACGATGCGGCCGAAGTCCGGCACGAACGCTCCGAACACGCCGGCCTCGTTCATCATCCGAAGCGCGCGCTCGGGATCGCGCCGCGAACACAAAATCTCGAGAAACAGCCGGTTGGCCTCGGGGTCCGCACGCAACCCATCGTCGACCAGCACAATGTTGCGCGTGACATGCTTCAACGCATCGGGATGAACGTCCGCGCCTTTATCGTCGGCGATCTTGAACAAGCTCAAGAAGTTGACCGGATTCTTTCGCAGCACATCCGGCCCCTCGATATTCACGCGGCCTTGCTCGATGTAGAAGCCTTCCGCATCGACCCGCCGCCGGCCGACACCGGTCATGATGCGCCCGAAGACCGGCCACGGCTTCTGGTTTTGCGCCTCCAGCGCCGCGCAGAAAATACGCGTCAGATCCCCGACGGTTTTCGCGACCAGGAAGTAGCGCTGCATGAAACGCTCGACGCCGCGCTCGCCCGCCTTGTCCTCGAAGCCAAGCCTCTTGGCGATGTCGACCTGCATGTCGAACGTCAGACGCTCCTCCGCACGCCCCGCCAAAAGGTGAAGATGACACCGTACGAGCCAGAGAAACTCCTCGGCGTCGCCAAACGCCTTGAACTCGTCCTCGGTGAAGAGCCCCGTCTTCAGCAACTCCGAAGTGTCTTCAACGCGGTGCAAATACTTCGCGATCCAAAACAGCGTGTTCAAATCGCGCAAGCCGCCTTTACCGTCTTTCACATTCGGCTCGACCAAATAGCGGCTCTCGCCGTGGCCCTTGTGCCGCCGCGCCCGCTCGTCGAGCTTCGCCTGGATGAAGTCGCGCCCGGTACCGGTCACGACATCCCGCGCAAACCGCGCCTTCAACGTGTCGAACAGGCTCTCCTTCCCGCACAAGAACCGCGCCTCGAGTATGGCCGTGCGGATCGTGTGATCGGTCTTGGCCAGGCGCACGCAATCCTCGGCCGTCCGCGTTGCGTGACCGACCTTCAGCTTCAAATCCCAAAGCAGGTGAAGGATGAACTCGACAACGCATTCGCCCCACGCCGTCTGCTTGAACGGCAGCAGGAACAGGAGATCGACATCCGACCCCGGCGCCAGAGTTCCGCGCCCATAGCCGCCGACCGCGACCAGCGCAATGTGCTCGGAGTCCGTCGGGTTCTGCGCGGTGAAGACGTGCCCCGAAGTAAAATCGTAGAGCGCCTGCACCAGTGCATCCATGTCGGCCGCAAGCATCTTTGCGGTACTGAGACCCGACCCACCATTGTCGAGGCCGGCCCGCGCCGCCTCGCGTGCATAGGCCAGCGCAGCCTTCAGAACGGGAAGCGCAGCGCCCTTCAACTTGACGGCGTCTGCGCCATGCGCGTCCACCAGCGCGGTCAACGAAGCCAGAAGGATCTCGCGAGAAATCGTCATGACCCCACTATGGCACCGGCAAGCGGGCGCTCAAAGAGCACTCAAGCTTTATCGATAAGCGCCGCCCGCCGCTTCAGACTGTCCGCCGGCCAGAACTTTTCGCGCTCATAATAGCCCTTCCGTATCGGCACATCCCCCGAGAGCGTCACCCAGGGCTGCTTGGTCGAGGTGAAAATATGGATGTCCGGCGGACAAAGTTCCGGATGATCGAGCGTACCCACCCGCACGAACGCGGCCTTGAGGCCCGCCCCTGAATAATGGCTCCACACCGCGACATGGCACTTCGGGCAGCGCATGATCTTCTGCCCCTTCCCGCTCGCCGACGGCGTCACGATCATCTCGGGCGCACCACTCAAAATCTTGAGCCGCTCGGTTTCAATCATCGCATTCAGAACGAAGGCAGACCCTGTCTCGCGCTGGCACCAGGTGCAGTGGCAACAATGCACGAACAGCGGCTTCGTCGTCATACGATAGCGCACGAAGCGGCACGTACACCCGCCTTCGACCGGAAACTTCGCCTTTGCCGCCATCGCCTTAGAACTTCTTGAACCGGTCCATGACCCAAGCCCGCCGCCGCGGATCGACCGCGTGCTGGATCTCCGATACGAACGAACGCCGCGCTGCGTGAATGCTCGTCATCAACTCGTGGCGCACCTGATCGCTCGCCCCGGGCATCGCAATGACCGCATCGTACACCGCCACGATGGAGTCGAGTACCGGCTGGCGCGTGCCCTGGTAGGCCCCATGCTTTTCAGGATCCGTCGCCTTCTTGCCGACATTGGGAAAGAACCACCGCCCCTCGTCGATCAGCGCCGACAGATTCGTCGCCAGCACACGCAAGTCCGTCTTCGGTGTCAGATGATAAGCCTCCGCCATCGCGACGACGACGCGGTTCGCCCAACTCATCACCTGCGTGTCATTGTTGAACTTGAAGTTCTCGACGCTGACCCGCGTCTGCCGCGACGTCAGCGCAATGTTCAACACCACCGCCAAAACCGACACGGCCGCCGAGATCACGCCGACCCAATCGGAAATCTGAAAACCACTATCCACCGGTCACTCCTTGGTCAGCGCTTTGAGATCGTAGAGCAGCTGCAACGCCGCCCGCGGACTTAGCTCGTCGACATTGACGCCTTTAAGGCGCGCCTCAATCACAGATTCAGGGGGCTGAGATTGCGCAGGTGGCGCGGCCGCCGCAAACAACGGCAACTCGTCCACCATAGTCTTCGCCCGCCGCCCGCTATCGCCGCGCTCAAGCGCATGCAGCACATCCTGCGCCCGCTTCAACACGTCCGCGGGCAACCCGGCGAGCTTCGCAACCTGAATACCGTAGGAGCGATCCGCCGCCCCCGGCACGACCTCGTGCAGGAACACGATCCCGCCTTGCCACTCCTTCACGCGCACGGTCACGTTCGCGACACCGTCGAGCCGCTGCGCCAAGCCGGTGAGCTCGTGATAATGCGTCGCGAACAACGAGCGCGAACGATTGACACTGTTGAGCCGCTCGACCGTCGCCCAAGCGATCGACAAGCCGTCGAACGTCGCCGTCCCGCGCCCGATCTCATCGAGAATGACGAGCGACCGCTCCGTCGCTTGATTGAGGATCGCCGCCGTCTCGACCATTTCGACCATGAACGTCGACCGCCCACGCGCAAGATCATCGGCAGCTCCGACGCGCGAAAACAACCGATCGACAATCCCGATCTCGGCCGCCGCCGCCGGCACAAACGACCCGGCCTGCGCTAAGATCGCAATCAACGCGTTCTGCCTGAGATACGTAGACTTACCGGCCATATTCGGCCCGGTGACGAGCCAAAGCCGCCCGGCCCCATTCGGCGACAAATCGATATCGTTGGCGACAAACCCTTGCGCATCGCGCTTCAACGCCGCCTCGACAACCGGATGCCGTCCGCGCGAAATTTTGAACGCCAACCCCGGCGCGATCGAAGGCCGCACGAAATCCTCCTCGACCGCAAGCTCCGCCAACCCGCAAAGCACATCGAGCCGCGCCGCAACCCCTGCAATCTCGCCAAGCGCCGCCGTTGCCGCTTTCACATCGGCGACCAACTCGTCGAAAAGCTGCAACTCGATCGCAAGTGCCTCGCCCGCTGCATCCGCGATCTTCGACGCAAGCTCCGACAGTTCCGCATTCGTATGCCGTTGCGCCTGCGCCGTCGTTTGCCGATGAATGAACGAGCGCCCCGCCTCTGTCGTCTTCAGCTTTTCCGCATTGGCCGCCGTAATTTCGATGTGATAGCCGAGCACACCGTTGTGCCTGACTTTCAGCGAAGCGATCCCCGTCTCTTCCTTAAGCCGCCCTTCAAGCTCGACAACTACCCGGCGCGCATCGTCACGAAGCCCCCGCGCCTGATCGAGCCGCTCATGCGCCCCGGTCGCAACAAAGCCGCCGTCCCGCGCGAGCAACGGCAAATCGGGCCCAAGCACCCGTGAGAGCTTCGCCGACAACGCAGCGACCGCCGCACCGGTCTCCTGAAGTCGCTTCAACTCCCGCTTCAACGACTGCGGTAACCCGGACAGCGCCGCATCTTTCCGCGCCACCGCCTCGGAAAGGACCTGCGCAAGCGAAAGCGCTTCCCGCACCGCACCGAGGTCGCGCGGACCGCCGCGATCGACATTAATCCGCGACGACGCCCGCGCCATATCGGGCATCCGCCGAAGTACGCCGCGCGTCGCCTCCCGCGCAGGAGTCGCGCGCACGAAGTAGTCGACCCCGTCGAGCCTGGCCTCGATCGTACCCACATCCGTTAAGGGCGCAAGTATGCGCTCGGCCAACTCGCGACCGCCCGCCGCCGTCAGCGTGCGATCGATTGTGGCAAGCAAACTCCCCTGAAACTCGCCGGACAGCGTCTGCACAAGTTCTAAGTTCCGCCGCGTCGCCGCATCCATCGCCATGACATGCGTCTGCGCCTGCTGCCGCGGTGGCGACAAAGCGGGAAGCTTGCCCTTCTGCGTCAGCTCCAGATAACCGAGCAACGCCCCGGCAGCCGCTATCTCCGCCCGCGAAAAGCTCCCGAACGCATCGAGCGCCGCAACATTCAACTGCGACTTCAACAACCGCTCGCCGACCGCCGAGTCGAACTTGAGCGCCGGCAGCAGCGTCGCCCGTACGCCCATCTCGCGCACGAGAGGCGCAATTTGCGCCTCGCTCGCGAGCGCATCCGGCACTAGCAACTCCGCCGGCTCGACCCGCGCCAGCGTCTGCAGCAGCATCGACGCATCGACGGCCGTCACATGAAACGCGCCATCCGAAATATCCGCCCACGCCAGCGCGTAAGCACCACCCGCCCGCGCCAACGCCGCAAGATAATTGTGCCGCCGCGCCATCAGCAGCTGATCCTCGGTCAAGGTGCCCGGCGTCACCACCCGAATGACCTCGCGCGCAACGACCGACTTCGACCCGCGCTTCTTCGCCTCCGCGGGGTCCTCGGTCTGCTCGCAAACCGCAACCTTGAACCCCTTGCGGATCAAGGTCAGCAAATAGCCCTCCGCCGAGTGCACCGGCACGCCGCACATCGCGATATCGGCGTCGTTGTGCTTACCCCGTTTGGTGAGCGCGATATCGAGCGCCGCCGACGCCTTTACCGCATCGTCGAAGAACAGCTCGTAGAAATCGCCCATCCGGTAAAACAGCAGATAATCCGCATGATCCCGCTTAATCGCGAGATACTGCGCCATCATCGGCGTCGCACGCTCTTCCTCGCGCTCAACCGCTTGTGCTGCTTGGGCTGTCACCGGCAAGCCCCCTTGTGCCGCCCTGTGGACGACCTGTATTCAACCATCAGAGGAACGACCCCGCGTGAGGCAGTCTCGTCCCGCGCGAACACCACGGCAGGTCCATGTCGAAAAAACGTCCATTTTCGGATCAAGAAGCCCTTCTGTTTCATAGCCAGCCCAAGCCTGGCAAGCTGGAAATCGTCCCGTCGAAACCGATGGAAACGCAGCGCCATTTGAGTTTGGCGTATTCGCCGGGCGTAGCCGTGCCTGTGCTCGCAATCGCCGAGGACCCATCCACAGTTTACGACTACACGGCGAAAGGAAATCTCGTCGCCGTCATCTCGAACGGCACTGCAATCTTAGGTTTGGGCGACCTCGGCCCTCTCGCCTCGAAGCCCGTGATGGAAGGCAAGGCCGTCCTCTTCAAACGCTTCGCCGATGTGGACTCGATCGACCTCGAAGTCGAAACCAGCGACGTTGATGAATTCGTGAATTGCGTGCGCTATCTGGGCGCAAGCTTCGGCGGCATCAACCTCGAAGACATCAAAGCCCCCGACTGCTTCATCATCGAGCAGCGCCTGCGCGAGCTGATGTCGATTCCCGTCTTCCATGACGACCAGCACGGCACCGCGATCATCACGGCAGCCGGTCTCATCAACGCGCTCCACCTGACCGGCCGCGACATCAAGACGACAAAGGTCGTCGTCAATGGCGCCGGCGCCGCCGCCATCGCCTGCCTCGAACTGATCAAGGCGATGGGCTTGCCGAACGAGAACGCGACCCTCTGCGACACCAAGGGCGTCATCTACAAAGGCCGCACCGAAGGCATGAACCAGTGGAAGTCGGCCCACGCGGTCACCACAAAAGCCCGCACCCTCGCCGAAGCGATGGTGGGCTCAGACGTGATGCTGGGCCTTTCGGTCAAAGACGCGGTCACGCAAGACATGGTCAAGACCATGGCGAAGAATCCGATCGTCTTCGCCTGCGCGAACCCGGATCCCGAAATCACGCCCGAAGACGTCAAGGCCGTGCGCCCAGACGCGATCGTGGCGACCGGCCGCTCCGACTATGCGAACCAGGTCAACAACGTCTTGGGTTTCCCCTACATCTTCCGCGGCGCACTCGACGTCCGCGCGCGCACGATCAACGACGAGATGAAGATCGCGGCGGCCCATTCGCTCGCCGACCTTGCGCGCCAAGACGTGCCCGACGAAGTGGCCGCCGCCTACCACACCTCAAGACCGAAGTTTGGCCCGGACTACATCATCCCGGTGCCATTCGACCCGCGCCTGATCTCAACCGTCCCCGTCGCCGTGGCCAAGGCCGCGATGGCCTCGGGCGTCGCCCGCAAACCGATTGCCGATCTTGACGGCTACAAGAACCAACTCGCCTCGCGCCTCGACCCGGTCGCCTCGATCGTGCAACGCGTCACGGCGCGCGTGCGCATGCAGCCGAAGCGGATGATCTTTGCGGAGGGCGAGGAAGAAGCCGTCATCCGGGCAGCGCTTGCGTATCAAAACGCTGGCCTCGGCAAAGCAATTCTAATCGGCGATCCGGAACGCATCCGCGGCACCGCAACCCAAGCCGGCCTCGAAGGCCTCGGCGAACTCGAAATTCAGTTCCCGCGCAAAAGCCCTCGCCTGACCGAATACGCCGACGCACTTTACAAGCGCTGGCAACGCCGCGGCTCGCTCTATCGCGATTGCGTGCGTCAAGTGACCTACGACCGCAACATCTACGGCGCCTCCGTCGTCGCAGCCGGGCACGCCGACGGCATGGTCACAGGCGTCACGCGCCACTACTCGGTCGCTCTCGCCGACATCCGCCATGTGCTCGACCCGAAACCGGGCGAGCGCATGATCGGCGTTTCGATCATCTTGGACCAAGGCCGCACTGTCTTCGTCGCCGACACGAACGTGCACGAAATGCCGGAACCCGAAGTCCTTGTCGATATCACGATCCAAGCCGCCGCCGTCGCCCGCCGCTTCGGCTACGAACCGCGCGTAGCGCTCCTCGCCTATTCGACGTTCGGCCAGCCGTGGGGCGAACGCTCGCAGCGCGTGCGCGAAGCCGTCGAATTGCTCGATAAGCGCAGCGTCGACTTCGAATACGACGGCGAAATGAACGCCGACATCGCGCTCGACCCCGAACGCATGGCGCTCTACCCGCACTGCCGCCTCAAAGGCACGGCGAACGTTCTGATCATGCCGGCAATCCACTCGGCTTCGATTTCGACCACGATGCTGGAAACCATCGGTGGCGCCACCGTCATCGGTCCTCTGCTCGTCGGCCTGGAAAAGCCGGTTCAGATCGCCCCGCTCGGCGCCACCATGAACGACATCGTCAACATGGCCGCGCTGGCCGCCTACAACATCTCGAGCTGACGCCGATGCTGAACATCCACCTCGTCCCCTGTCTCTCGGACAACTACGCCTATCTCGTCCACGACACCGCGACGAACAACGTCGCAGTCGTCGACCCGTCGGAAGCAGCCCCGGTCTTCGCGGCGCTCAAAGCCCACAGCCTCACGCTCACGCACATTCTGAACACGCACCACCACTTCGATCACACCGGCGGCAATCTTGAACTCAAGGAAAAGACTGGCGCCAAAGTCGTAGGCCCGCGCGCCGACCGCGAACGCATCCCCGGCATCGACGAAGAAGTCGGCGAAGGCGACACCTGGTCGCTCGGCAACGCGAAGGCAAGAATCTTCGACATCCCCGCCCACACGAAGGGTCACATCGCCTTCTGGTTCGAAACCGACAAAGCCGTGTTCACAGGCGACACGATGTTCGCGATGGGCTGCGGCCGCCTGTTCGAAGGCACGCCCGCGCAAATGTGGTCGAGCCTCTCGAAGCTCGCGGCGCTGCCGGCCGACACCCGCGTCTATTGCGGTCATGAATACACGCTCTCGAACGGCAAGTTTGCCGTCACGCTGGAGCCCGCCAACGCCGCACTGAAGAAACGCATGGCCGACGTCGAACGCCTGCGCGCCGAAGGCAACCCGACGATCCCATCGACGATCGGCCTTGAACGCGAAACGAACCCGTTCCTGCGCCCGATGAGCGCCGAACTGCGCAAGTCGCTGGGGATGGAAACAGCCGACGTCGTCGACGTCTTTGGCGAAACCCGCCGCCGCAAAGACGTTTTCAAGTGACCGCAGACGAGATCATCGCGACCCTCGATCTCAAGCCGCATCCCGAAGGCGGCTACTTTCGCGAAACATTCCGCGACGAAGGCACACCGCGCGGCGCGTCCACCGCCATCTACTATCTCCTGAGGGCGGGCGAGCGCTCGCATTGGCACCGCGTCGATGCGGCCGAAGTCTGGCACTGGTACGCAGGCGATCCGCTCGAACTGGCCATCGCCGGGAACGGCGTCACCAAGACCCAAACGTTGGGCCCCAATCTTAAGGCCGGCGAACGCCCCCAGATCGTTGTGCCGAAACACGCATGGCAAAGCGCCCGGCCGCTGGGGCGCTACACACTCGTCGGCTGCACGGTAGCGCCCGCATTCGCATTCGACGGCTTCGACATGGCGCCGCCGGACTGGAGTCCGGCCTAGCGGAAGATCTGCCTGAGCTGACGCTGGATCGCGAACGACGACGGGCGCCCGGCCAGCCCCCGGCCGACGCTGAAATTCACGATCAACATATCGCCCTGAAGCACGATCCCAGGCTCGCGCGCGTGCACGAAGCGAACGCGCTTCAGATAGTTCGTAAGCGCCGCACGGCCGGGTCCCGACCGCGCCAGGTCGAACAGCGCCGTCCCGGCGTTGCGGATAGCATCGAAGAGAATGCCGCGCGCGCCGGGATCGGCCGCCACCGCGTTCCAATTGGCCTCGAACACGATCTCGCGTCCGGTCTCGGCGCGCAGCTGCATCATGATGCGGCCGGCAATGTCGCGCACGAGCGCGATCCCCGGTGGTGAAGGCAGCAATGGTGCCGCTGGGCGATCTGGTGCAACCGGCGTGCCGCCACGCATCTCCGCTGTGAAGAGCGTCATGCCTCCCAGCCCAGAAATGCGGATCACCACTTCTCCGTCGTCGCGCACTAGAAGCCGGTCGCCGCCCGCTGCAGGTTGCCAGCGCAAGACGAGTATCTCTTCTGACCCATCGAACTTGAGCTTCGGCAACTCGCTCGTTCGATCGAGAATGAAGCCGATCCGCGCGAACTCCGAGATGTAGTGAGCGACAGGCGGCGGCTCGCGCTCATACGCGCGCGTCATCATCGCGCCTGCGCTTGTGAGCAGGGCCGTCATGATGATTAGAACGCGCGCAATCCACTGCAACGCCGACACTCCACAAACGCCGAGGGGACGGCCCGGCCGACTGGCCGCCCGCTGAGCCTCTCCCCGCATGTGTCCCGGACCTGGTATTGCCTGTGATCGTGGCAACAATGTGGTTCGATGAACGCAACTGCGCCTTGCGTTAATCACAGGTTACGGCACGCCAAAGCCCGATTCGCGCCCGTGAATTGTTCATCCGCAAAGTGAGGCATTCTTGCACCAACGCCGTACCGCGAGCGTTCGGGCATGAACGAAAACGGCGCCAGCCATAGCTGACGCCGCATCAATTGCCGCTCCACGCGACCGCTCAGTACATATGCTGCCCGCCGTTGATCGACATCGTCGACCCGGTCACGAAGCCCGCATCGTCCGCGACCAGAAACAGAACCCCGCGCGCGATCTCTTCCGCTTTGCCGAGCCGGCCGACCGGAATTTTCGCCACGATCTTCTCAAGCACGTTCGGCGGCACGGCCGCGACCATGTCCGTGTCGATATAGCCGGGCGCAATCGCGTTCACCGTGATGCCCTTGGGCGCGCCTTCCTGCGCCAACGCTTTTGTGAACCCGTGAATGCCCGACTTCGCCGCCGCGTAGTTCACCTGGCCGTATTGGCCGGCCTGCCCGTTGATCGAGCCGATATTGACGATCCGCCCGAAGCCGCGGTCGAGCATCGAGTCCCAAACGGCCTTGCACATGTTGAAGCACCCGCCGAGATTAGTGTCGAGCACCTCGTCCCACTGCGCCCGCGACTGCTTCTTCAACGTCGAGTCGCGCGTGATGCCCGCGTTGTTGACGACGATGTCGACAGGCCCAAGCTTTGAAACGACCTCGGCCACGCCCTTTATGCAAGCGTCATAGTTCGCCACATCCCACTTGAAGACCGAAATGCCCGTCTTCTGCGCGAACGCCTGCGCGCGCTCGTCGTTGCCGGCATAGTTCGCGGCGACCTTGTAGCCGGCCTTCTTCAGGCCGACCGAAATCGCCTCGCCGATACCGCGCGTACCGCCCGTAACGATTGCTACCCGTGACATGTCTTCCTCCCGTTTGTTCTTTTGGAAATCTAGCGTTCAACGCACAATGCGATACCCATACCGCCGCCGATGCACAGCGTGGCAAGACCCTTCTTCGCATCCCGCTTCTGCATCTCGTGCAACAGCGTCACGAACACACGCGCGCCCGAAGCCCCAATCGGATGCCCGATCGCGATCGCCCCGCCATTGACGTTCACCTTCGCCGGATCCCAACCCATATCCTTGTTGACCGCGCAGGCCTGCGCCGCAAACGCCTCGTTCGCCTCGATCAGATCGAGATCGGACGCCGACCAGCCCGCCTTCTTCAAGGCAGCACGCGACGCCGGGATCGGCCCCGTGCCCATGATCTTCGGATCGACGCCGGCCTGAGCCCACGACTTGATGACCGCAAGTGGTTTCAAGCCGCGCTTGTCGGCTTCCTTGAGCGACATCAGCACCACCGCCGCCGCGCCGTCGTTGATGCCGCTGGCATTCGCCGCCGTCACCGTTCCGCCCTCCTTCAGGAAGGCCGCGCGCAGGTCCTTGATCCCATCATAGGTCACGCCATCACGGATATATTCGTCCGTATCGATGACCTTCTCGCCCTTCTTTTCCTTGATCGTGACGGCCACGATCTCGTCCTTGAAGCGCCCGGCCTTGCGCGCGGCTTCAGCCTTGTTCTGCGAAGCGACCGCGAACCGGTCCTGCTGCTCGCGCGTGATCTGCCATTCCTTGGCGACGTTCTCGGCAGTGTTGCCCATGTGGTAGCCGTTGAACGCGTCCCACAGCCCGTCCTTGATCATCGTATCGACGAACTCAAGCCCGCCCATCTTCTGCCCCGCACGCAAGTAAGCGGCATGCGGCGCCATCGACATAGACTCTTGTCCGCCCGCCACGACGATCGAAGAGTCGCCGTTGACGACCGCTTGGTATCCAAGTGCAACGGCTCGCAAACCCGAACCGCAGAGTTGATTGACGCCCCACGCCGGCACCTCGACCGGAATGCCCGCGTTGACCGAAGCTTGCCGTGCCGGATTCTGACCTTGGCCGGCGGAGAGAATTTGACCGAGGATCACCTCGCTTACCTCTTTCCCCTCGACCTTGGCGCGCTTCAGCACCTCTTTGATCGCGACTTTGCCCAGCTCGTGGGCCGGCAAGGAACCGAAGGAACCGTTGAACGAACCCACGGCCGTGCGTGCAGCTGCAACAATGGCGACGTCTGTCATTTGAAGGTGTCTCCTGAAAGCGGGCAGAAAAGTTGAGGCCTGTTAAGATTGACATTGGCACGGGCCGGGCGTCCGGGCCAAGCCGTACAGCCATTTTTGTGAAGCGGATTTGATCCAAGACAGCTTGGCCTTAACGCATCCGCGATAGGAATAACCCGCCGATTGGCGTATTATGCTGCGCAACAAAACAAGGTTGCGGCGCAATATTGAACCGCATTTCGAGGCTTCGAATGACAGCTGCCCCAAACAACGAACCCGTCACGATCAAGAAGTATGCAAACCGCCGCCTCTACAACACGGCGACCTCCAGCTACGTGACGCTCGACCACCTGGCCGACATGGTCAAACACGGGCAGGAGTTCAACGTGTACGACGCCAAGACCGGCGAGGACATCACCCGCTCGGTCCTGACCCAGATCATCTTCGAGGAAGAGGGCAAGGGCGGCCAGCAGCTATTGCCGATCCAATTCCTCCGCCAGCTGATCCGCTTCTACGGCGACAGCATGCAAGCGCTTGTCCCCGGATACTTGAACATGAGCATGGACTCGCTGTCCAAAAACCATGAGCGCATTCGCGAGCAGCTCACGTCGGCCTTCGGCGGCAAGGGCATGCTGAAGGAGTTCGAGCAAATCACCCGCCAGAACATGCAGATGTTCGAGCGCGCGGTGCGTATGTTCACGCCGTTCGGCGCCCTGATGAAGCGTGACGACGACGAACGCGGCGCAGAACCTTCGAACGGCACCGCCCATCAGGGCCATGAGGCCGACGAGGAAATTGCCGATCTCAAAGCTCAGATTGAGACCATGCGCCGGCAGATCGACGAGCTGGCCAACCGCAAGTAGCAGCGTTCCGCAACGTCCATCCGGCCAGCTTGCGCGTAGCCCCGAGGGCATGCGTATCCTTGGCCGTACTTCACGCTGGAGAACGCATGAACGCGTCCAAAGCACTTGCTCTGACGGCCCTCGTGCTCGCGGGCGCCACCCAGGCGGCCCTTGCCGCCAATCCCAAAGATGTCGCGCGCGCGCGCAACACGCAGAACTTCTCCGAATGCATCCGTTGCGACCTTTCGGGCGCCGACTTCGAAGACAAGTTCTTCCAACTCGCCATTCTAATTGAAGCAAACCTGTCGGGCGCGAACTTCGACGGCGCGAATATGGCCGGCACGCAGCTCACCGGCGCAAACCTCGCGAAGGGCTCGTTCCGCTACACGAATTTCTCGGGCGCGCAGATGCAAGGCGCCGACCTTCGCGGCGCAAACTTCAAAGGCGCCTGGCTCAATTGGGCCTGGCTTGCCGGCGCCAAGTTGGACGGCGCCGACTTCACGAACGCTCATTTTATCGGCGCCCAACTTCAGGGCACCGATCTGTCGAAGGCAAAAGGCCTAACGAGTTCGCAACTCCGGACGGCTTGCGCGAATGCGGATACGCGCCTGCCGCCCGGCATCGATCGGCCGTGGTGTCCCTACTGACCTAACCCTTCGGCACCATGCAGAACGCGACAAACTTGTTGCCGTCGAGGTCGCGGAAATAGCCGCCGTAAAAGCCGCTCGTCGCCTCCGCCGGGCGGAAACCGGGGGCACCCTCATCCTTACCGCCCATGGCCGTCGCCTTCGCATGCATCTTCTTCACGTCGTCCGGCGAACCGACCGCAAGCGCGATCATCGTGCCGTTCCCCGCCGTTGCAGGCTTGCCGTCGTGCGGCTTGATGACCATCACCTGCGGCCCCTTGCCGTTCGTCCAACCCGTCATCCGGTCGTTGTCCCAGCCGCGTTTCGCGCCAATCTCGCCCATAACGGCATCATAGAACTTGCGCGCACGCTCGATATCGTTGGTGCCCAACGTCAAATAGCCGATCATCGAAGAACTTCCCTTTGTTGGTGGTGAACCCGATAAATCGCAGTCGGCGCCGAAAGACAACCGGAAACCCGCAGGCCCTTCTGCGAAGGCCCTAACCGTCGTAGTCTTCGCCGATGAACATCAAAGAAATCTGGCGCTACCCCGTGAAGTCCATGGGCGGCGAGCGTCTCGGCGAAACGCATCTGGGTAAAGGCGGTATCCCGTACGATCGCGGCTGGGCCGTGCGCGACGAGACCGACAAGACGATCCGCGGCGCAAAGCTGTTCGGCAATCTGCTCAACTGCTCCGCACGCTACCTGCTCGACACCGAAGCAAACCCGGTCCCGAAGGTCGAGATCACCCTGCCCAACGGCAGCCGCATCGTCAGCGACGACACCAAGATCAACGCCGTGCTCGCCGAACTCTGCGGCCGCCCCGTCACGCTCTGGCCGCTGCAGCCGCGCGAGAACGAGGAACACTATCGCGCAGCAAAACCCGCCGACGTCGAAGCTCACTTGCGCACGGTCTTTGCCCTCGAGCCGCAAGAGCCCCTGCCCAATCTCGGTGCCTTCCCGCCGGACGTTTTGCAGGAGCTTATGGTCTATGCCTCGCCGCGCGGCACGTACTTCGACGCATTCCCCGTCAATGTGCTGACCGAAGCGTCACTGCGCTACATGCAATCCCTGCTACCCGGTTCCGTCATCGACGTGCGCCGGTTTCGCCCGAACGTCCTAATCGATGATCCGGTCGCACAAGCCGCGCCCGTCGAGTTCGACTGGATCGGCCGCGAAGTCGGCTTGGGCGATGCCCGCATCGCTGCCGTTATGCGCTGCCCGCGCTGCATCATGACGACGCGTGCACAAGGAGAACTTCCGCGCGACAGCGCGATCATGCGAACGCTTGTGCGCGAGACGGAGCAAAATCTGTCGATCTACTGCACGGTCAGCCGCGAAGGCCGCATCGCCGTCGGCGATCCGGTGAACCCCGGCTAGGCCCCACTGCGGTCTCCCACGGCCCATTGCACGCCGACAAACGCGCCCTTCACACGCGGCAAAAGTGCGAGCGTCAGTCCGACGATCGCAGGCACGAACAGCCCAAGCAGCCATTCGATGGGCCACGTGAGGATAATGCTGCTCATCAAGAAGGGTGCGAGCACGACGTGGCCCACGATCAGGATCGTAAAGTAAGCAGGACCGTCGTCCGACCGATACTGCGAGAGGGGGTGCCCGCACGACGGACACGCCGGCGCCACCTTGAGGTACGCCCGGAACAGCTTGCCCTCGCCGCAATGCGGGCAACGCCCAAACAGCCCACGCTTGAGACCCTCCCAAACGGAGCGCTGCTGAAACGATGTTGTCACGAAAGACTCCCGGCGCCGAACGCCGGGATTTAGTCAGGCCGCAGCGCGTTTGCACGTGCGTCAGTTCGTCCAGGGCTCGCGAATCTCAGGCTTGCTGAAGAGAAAGCCCTGCAGATAGTCGACGCCAAACGCGCGCAGAATGTCCGCCTCGCGTGGGTCGGCGACCCATTCGGCGACCGTGGCCAGATTGAAATTCTTCGCCAGATCGACCAGCGTCCGCACGAAAATCTGATTGTCGCGGTTGTCCGCCATGCCTTTGACGAACGATCCGTCGATCTTGACCATATCGACTTTGAGCGCTTGCAGGTTGCGGAATGACGTATAGCCTGCGCCGAAATCGTCGATGGCAACCTGCGCGCCGAGCGCCCGGATGCGGCTGACGAAGCGCATGCTCTCCTCGATGTCGAGCAACGCCGCGGTTTCAGTCAGTTCGACGATCAGCCGCGGCGCGACATCGGTGTGATTCTCAAGATAAGCGACGAACGCATCAAGGGTTGGCCGGTCGCTGGCCGTATTGCCCGAGACATTCAATGACAGCCGCGCACCCCTATGTTTCTTAAGCGTGGCAACGCTAAGCTCGAGCACGCGCCGGTCGAGCCGCCGAACGAGGCCAAGTTGCTCGGCCACCGGCACGAAGTCGCCCGCCGCGATCACCTGACCCTCGGGCCGCGAGATCCGCACCAAGCATTCGTGTGCTACCGCTTCGCTGGTCTTCGCATCTACGATCGATTGATACGCGAGAACCACGCGGTTCTCCGAGAGCGCGGTGATGATTTGGTCGCCGATAGCGACGGTGCGCTTACGCAGAGACTCGCGCTGCGGCGAATGCGCGTAGGCGGCATAGTTGTCGCGCCCGTGCGCTTTCGCACGGTCGAGCGCCTCTTCGGCGCGAGCCATCGCTTCTTGGCTGTTGCCGGCATCTTGCGGCAGAGCAACGGCGCCAACCGAGACACTGACGCTGACTGCGCCGCCGCGTGTCGGGACCACGCGGGCGCAAACCGCCTCGCGCAATTCGGCTGCGCGTTCCGCCATATCTTCCGTCGTGCAGCGGTCGAGAATAAGCCCGAACTTGTTGCCGGCAGTGCGGCCCAGGATGCTTTTCGCTCCCGCAGCTTCCGCAAGTCTGCGCCCGATCGCAACGATCACTTCGTCGGCGACATCGAAGCCGTAGGTCTCGTTGATGATGGCAAGATCGTCGATAGCGGCGACGAAATAAGCCGCCGGTTCGCGTGCAGACGCCGCTTTGAGTTCCAAAAGCTGAGCCAGCCGTTCACGCAAGCGCATGCGGTTCAAGTGGCCGGTCATTTCATCGTAGCTGGCAGCCCACTCGAGGTGAGCCTCGCGCATCTTCCGCTCGGTGACGTTGCGCACGATCCCGACGACGCGTTCGGTCTGCCCATTCGGACCCATTAGACATACGCCGCAATCTTCCACCCACACCGGGGTGGAGCTTGACGTCATCAAATACTCGAGACGGAACGTCCCGCCGTCGCCAGGCGGCGTCAACGCCAGCCGAAGCCGCGCCTCGACCGCGTCCTGATCGATCAAACGGTGAAACGACGCATCGCTCTCGAAATGCGAAAGCTCGCCGACGCCCAAATGCGCGCTCGGATCTCCGCTCCAGGCAATGCGCCCGTCGCTCGGCGTCCAATCGTAGACGACGTCGCCCGCAGCCGCGAGCGCGAGACGCAACCGCTCTTCCTCGCCGAGTTCGGCAAGTCTTTGGACGGAATTGGCCTGACGACGATTGAACACTGCGGCACTGCCCCCAACACACACGAGCCGTCGCCGCGGCGGAAGCTCCTCCTTCTCGCGGCACGCCCAACAGTAGGGTTACAACGCTTAAGAAAGCTGGAACTCGCGGCCATATTGGACTCACGCGAAGTCGTGAAGTCGCTGTTAAGATTAAGACACTCCTGCCATCGCGCCTGGCACGCCGGCTGCGTCGTTCACGCCTGAAGCAGGGGGCCTCCACTCATTCTGTTTCAATTCGGCGCGTACGGCGTTTTCGGAACGCGTCGAAAAGCGCCGGTCGCAACCACCTCCCGATCCAGGCTTTGGGAGCGCGGCCTATCGGTAGAGGAGTTGCGACCGGCGCGTTGTCTTATTTCGGCAGCGGCAACATTAGCGTCTTGAGTTCGCCGATCATGCGCTCGATCCGCGTCAACCTTTCGTTGACCTCTTCCAGCTGTTTCTCGATGGTCTTCGACGCTGCCGGAATGGGTGTAGACACCCCGGCCCGCATAGCAACCTCGGCCGCCGCGACCTTCAGATATTCCGCCAACGCCTGAACGTCGGCAGCTCGCAGCTCGCGCTGATCCTTCCACAGTTCGGCGACCTGCTCGGATGAGAGCTTGAGCAGCCGTGCCACGTCGTCCTGGGTCGCGCCCAACTGCTTGAGCTGCGCATCGAACCACCCTTGGTCGAAGAACAACGCCACGGCTCAACGCCCCTTGAACTGCGGCGCGCGCTTTTCAAGGAAGCTCGCGACGCCTTCTCGGTGATCTTCAGTCTGGAACAAGCGCCCCAGCGTTCCCGAAACCCAGCTCCCAAACTCCCGCGCGTCCCGCACTGAGGCACGGCGCATGCCATCTTTCAAAAACCGGAGCGCCAGCGGAGCGTTCGCTGCGATCCGTTCGGCAAGAGACAGGGCGGCCGTCATCAGCTCGCCGTGTGGAACAACACTGGACACAAGCCCGATCCGTTCGGCTTCCCGCGCGGGAATGACATCGCCGGTAAAGAGCAACTCCGCGGCCTTTGCGGGTCCGACCAATCTCGGAAGGATCATCATCCCGCCCACATCGGTCACAAGCCCGCGCTTGATAAAGATCTCGCCGAACTGAGCGCGCTCCGAAGCAATTCTGATATCGGCAAACAACGCGAGTTCCATACCCCAACCGACGGCCGTACCGTTGACCGCGGCGATGATCGGCCGGTCGCACTCGAGCACGGCCTCGGCGGCGGGCGTAAGCCGGGGACGCACCGACGCCAGCCGCGCCTGGCTCTGTTCGCGCTGCGGCCCGGTCATCATCTGTTTGACGTCTTCGCCCGAACAGAATGCGGGATCTGCTCCGGTCAAAACCACGGCGCGAACGTCGCCGTCGCCCTGCACATGTCGAAACACGGCCTCCAAATCCGCATAGGCGCGCCCGTTGAGCGCGTTGCGAACCTCCGGTCGGTTCAGCGTCACCACAGCGACGTGCCCCTTCAATTCGTAGGTCAAATGCGCGAGTTCGGGTGCGTTCATGACAAGAGCCTGAAGAATGTCGAGACGCGTTCACTTTAGCGCGATTTGCCGCCTTTGCACGCCAACCGGCGCTTTGGCATTGTCCGGCCTCAAATGAGCCAATCAGACGCCAAGCAACCGGCCCTGTTTCTGCGAAACCTCTGGTATTTCGCGTTGCACTCGCACGCCCTGAAACGCGGCCGCCTGGTGCACAAAACGATCCTGGGCGAGCCCGTCGTCTTCGGCCGCGCCCCGGACGGCGAAGCCTTCGCGCTGCGCGACCTCTGCCCGCATCGCGGCGTGCCGCTCTCAAAGGGTCAGATGATCGACGGCACGATCGAGTGCCCCTACCACGGCTGGCGGTTCAAGCCGTCAGGGCAATGCGCAATGATCCCCTCGCTCGTCGGCGAAGAGGGGGTCGAGCCGTCGAAGATCGGTGTCCGCAAATACCCGCTCGCCGAAAAGAACGGCCTCATCTGGATCTACGTCCCGGAGGACGCGACCGCCCCCATCGCAAGCGAAGCGCCCACCGTACCCGTTTGGCCGGACGCACGGCCGACTTTGATCGAAGCGCAGAGCTTCCCTTGTGCCATCGATCACGCGGTAATCGGGCTCATGGACCCTGCGCACGGTCCGTTTGTGCACCGGGCTTGGTGGTGGCGCTCGGCGAAGTCGATCCATGCGAAGGCGAAGAAATACGCACCCTCGCACTTGGGCTTCACGATGGTGACCCACAAGCCGTCCTCGAACTCCACGCTCTACAAGCTCTTGGGCGGCGACCGGACGACCGAGATTTCCTTCCAACTTCCGGGGATCCGGATCGAGCATATCAAGGCAGGGCGCAACGAGGTGGTCGGCCTCACCACTTGCACACCGCTCGGCGAAAACGAAACCGAAGTCACGCAGACTTTCTTCTGGAACATCGGCTGGATCGCTCCCTTCAAGCCGATCGCTCAGCACGTCGCGAAGGTGTTCTTGGGCCAAGACCGGCACATGGTGACGCTCCAGCAGGAGGGCCTGAAGTTCAACCCCCGCCTCATGTTGATCCAGGACGCCGACGTCCCGGCCATGTGGTACCATCGCCTAAAGAAGGAATGGGCTGAAGCCACGGCCGCGAAACGCCCCTTCGTAAACCCGGTAACCGAGACGACGCTCCGCTGGCGCAGCTAGCCGGTCCGCGGCATCCCCCTTGCGACAAACCCCCTGAAGGCCGCCGAATTTGTCTCATTTGGGGACAGCGGCGTGACCGGGGCACGAGGGCATGTCGCTTCCCACTCTTGGCGAACTTCGGTTCGCGCAGACGATCTTCGAAAGTGAGCGCGTGGCACGCCGACGCCGCCTCGTCAGCGACGGGGTGTGGAACAGGACGTTCGACATGGCCGTCATGGTGACGTTCGTCTTCTTCCTGTTCATGTAAACAAAAAGGCGCGCCCCGATTGGGACGCGCCCCTCGTCTGCTCGCGCAGGAGTGCTAGTGCGTTCCGGCCAAGCCCGGCGACGCGCCGAAGTCGCGCTTAGCCGCCACGATCGTAACCGTGAAGCCCGCGATGACGTCCAAGACCGTCATCAACGTCAACATGAAGAACACGGAATTCGAGAAGCCTTGCATCGTGATGAACTGGATGATGCAGACCACCGCTAGCAGCATCGACAAGCCGTGATTGATGATCGACATCGCATCCGTGCGGGTCGACTTCACGATTTCGACGAAAAGCAGAAGCAGGCTCAAGCCCATGAACACGTCGGCGAACGAAACGCCCCAGGCATCGCCCGAGAACATGCCGACCGTGAAGATCGGCGCCGACAACCAAGCGCTGACATTGCCCGGCGAGGCGATCCCGGTCAGCACCACGAAATTGTAAAGAACGAGCGGGAATACCAACAACGGGATGATATTCAACGCCGACAAACCTCTGCCCATGAAACCCTCGATCCTCCAGTTAAAAGCCCCCGGCTTTGTGCGGGAAGCTTAACAGCCCAATGAAGCACATGCCAAGCTGGGGATCGGAAATGGCTATTTTGTGGCGGAGGGAGGTTCGTCGCCATTTTCGCGGCCCGCCGCCGCGCGTTCAGCAAATATGAGGTAGAGGTTGCGGGCGTAGACAATCAGCCCAAGAGCCTGGCCCGAGATGAAGACCGGGTCCTTCTTGTAGATGGCGTAGATCAGCAGAACGACGCCGCCGCCCACGCTGAAGTACCAGAACATCACCGGAACCACGCTGCGCCCAGCCTGTTCGCTCGCCCACCACTGGACAATGAAGCGTGACATAAAAAGCGCCTGGCCGGCGAAACCGATCAGAAGCCAGACGTGTTCCCAGGTGAACCAGTCGAACATTCAAACCTCTTCCACCCGCTCGGGATTGCGCGACCGCCGCCGGAGCCAGCGCACGCCGCGCAGGTCCGAAAGCGACACGATGAGGCGGTCGATCGTCCCGTACTTCGAAACGCCGTGCGAACGCGGCCGATGGTTCACATCGACATGAGCTATCCGATACCCCTCGCGCAGCATCAGCGCCGGCATGAACCGGTGGATGTGGTCGAAGTAGGGAAGGCGCAGAAATGCCTCGCGCGAAAACAGTTTGAGCCCACATCCGGTATCGCGCGTGTTGTCTTGCAGAAGCCACTGCCTGACGCCGTTGCCGACACGCGAAGCCATGCGCTTCATGAAGTTGTCTTGCCGCTTGCGCCGCTGCCCGGCGACAAGGCCGAGCGGCGTGTCGCCAGCCGAAGCCGCGCGCCACGCCGTTAGAAGACTTGGAATGTCGGCAGGGTCGTTCTGCCCGTCGCCGTCAAGCGTCGCGATCAGAGTGCCGCGTGCGGCCAACACCCCCGACCTGACCGCGCGGCTTTGCCCGGAGTTTTTGACGTGCTTCAGCACCCGCAGTTCCGGCGCCTGGGCTTGCGCCGCTTTGAGCGATGCGACGGTTGCGTCCTTGCTGGCATCATCGACGAAGATAACTTCGAAAGAGACCTTCCCCCTCAAGGCAGCGCAGATCTCGTTGAGAAGCGGAACCGCGTTCTCGACCTCGTTCATGACCGGCACGACGACGGAAAGCTCGACCGCCGCGCTCACGCACGCCCCCAAAACGAATCGACGATCGTGGACCGGTTAATCAAGGCTGCCTGAACTCCTGAAGGTGGCCGGGCTTATACAAGCGCTTAGGCCCCAACCGCTAGGCCCTCGCCGGACTGGCACTCGACGAGTGCCCATGATGACAGGTATGACGCACACAGGTACCTTTGGTCGCAGGCGCCGGCTATTCGGCGATTGCACCGTGCGTCTCATCAGTGGTTAACCGAGCCCATGTCGACACGTCGTTCCGCCGCCTCCTATGATTCGTCGAGCCTTTGGTCGCTCGCGCTGGCCCACCCCCGCGCCGTCCTGGTCGTGCTCTGCCTTTTGCTGTTCGTGCCCGGGATCGCGACTATCCCCCCGCTCGACCGCGACGAGGCTCGCTTCACCCAAGCGACGAAGCAAATGCTCGAGACCGGCGACTTCATCGAGATCCGCTTCCAAGAGGACGCCCGCAACAAAAAGCCCATCGGCATCTATTGGATGCAATCCATCACGGCCGGCTGGTTGACGGTAGAGCCCCACAACTCGGTTTGGGCGTACCGCATTCCCTCCGTCCTCGGCGGAATATTCACGGTCCTATTCTTACTCGGCCTAGGGCGGCGCCTCTTCGACGAAGAGACCGCCATGATAGGGGCGGGCTTGTTCGCCTGTTCGCTACTCATGATCGGCGAAGCCCATATCGCCAAGACCGACGCTGTCCTCGTGGCTTGCGTGACCGCGGCGCAGCTCCTAGTCGCCCACTTCTTCATTGCGGCCCGGCAAGGATCGCCCCAACCCATGGTCCGATACTCGGCTCTGTTGGGCCTCGCGATCGGCATCGGCATTTTGGTCAAAGGCCCGATGATCCTCTACTTCGTCGGCCTGACCGTGATCGCGCTCTCCGCATGGGAGCGGCGGTGGGGCTGGATCAGCTCGATGCGCCCGATGTTTGCGCTCGCGATCATCATCTTGATCAACGTACCCTGGCTTGTCGCAATCGGCCTCGTCACCAAGGGTGAGTACTTCAAAGAAGCGATCGGCCAAGATTTCCTCGGCAAAGCGATCAGCGGACAGGAATCGCACTGGGGGCCGCCCGGTTATTACCTGGTCTCGCTGTTGGTGGGCTTCTGGCCCGGATGGCTGTTCTTAGCGCCCGGCGTCGTCTACGCGATGGCGCGCGTGCGCGAAGGCTCCGTGCGCTTCCTCCTCGCCTGGATCGTCCCTGCCTGGATTATCCTCGAACTCGCGCCGACGAAGCTCCCCCATTATCCGCTGCCGCTCTACCCCGCTATCGCACTGCTCTGCGGCGCGGCCGTAATGGCTGGCGTCCGCGAAAGCCGTAGCTTCCTCGACAACATGCCCGTCAAACTCGGCGCCGTCGCCTGGGTGATGGTCACCCTGGCCCTCATCGTTGGCGCCTTGTTCTACGTCCCGGGCCAGTTCGGCACCGGCGGCGGCATAGTGCTGACGATCCTGGCTCTTCCAATACTGGCCGCAGCCGGCAGCGCAGTCTTCTTCCTGTTGCGCGGCGAAGGTGAGAATGCGACGGCGGCGACGGTGGCAACCGGCGCCTTGTTCGCAGCGGTGTTGCTCGCAGCGGTGCTGCCGCGCCTCGACGACCTGATGTTGAGCCGCAAGGCGGCCGACCTGATCCTGCGCTCGGGCGCCAAGCCTGAGAACACGACGGTCGCGGGCTTCAACGAACCCAGCATCGTCTTCCAGGTCGGTACGAAGATCACGCTCTCGCCGACCGGTGCGGCCGCCGCGGACTTCATCACCAAACACCCGGACGCCCGGGCGCTTATCGACCAGCGCATGGATGCCGAGTTCCACGCGACGCTGACCAAGCTCAACGTCATGGCCGAAGCGCTTGGCAGCGTGAAGGGTCTGAACTACTCGAAGGGCAAGGAGCTAACGCTCATTCTCTACCGGCTGCGCAAAACCGGACCGTGACCGCACTGATCGAGCGCCTGTCGAAGCTTCCGCCGCTTGCGTGGCTCGCGGCGCTCGTTGCCGCCTTCACGCTGTTCCGCTTTGTCGTCCTCTGGACCTCCCCCCTAAACTTGGGGCCCGACGAAGCGCAGTACTGGTCGTGGAGCCTAACACCCGCCTTCGGCTACTTCTCTAAGCCCCCGATGATCGCCTGGATCATCGGCGTGACGACCGGCATCTGCGGCGACGGCGAGGCTTGCATCCGTGCCGGTGCCCCATTGATGCATGCGGCGAGCGCCTTCCTCATCTACTTCGCTGCCAAAGCGCTCTATGACGAGCGCGTCGGTATCTGGTCGGCCGTCGCCTACATATTAATGCCCGGCACGAGCTTCTCCTCGTTGCTGATCACAACCGACGTCCCGCTCCTGATGTTCTGGACCCTGGCGCTCTGGGCACTCGCCGAACTGCGCAAGCAAGCGACGATCAAGTGGGCACTTGTCTTCGGCGCTGCCATCGGCCTCGGCCTCCTCTCCAAATACGCGATGCTTTATTTCGCACTCGGCTTGGGCCTCGCGTTGCTCCCGATCGCAAACGGACGGTCGCTGTTGGTATCGCGCGTCGGCGCGATAGCAGCCCTGGCGGCTTTCACAGTGTTTGCCCCGAACGTGATCTGGAACGCGCTCAACAGCTTTGCGACGGTCGGTCACACCGCAGCGAACGCAAACTGGAGCTGGGCGAAGCTCTTCAACGTCGGCAACACGCTGAGCTTCGTCGCCGCGCAGTTCGGCATCGCGGGTCCGATTGCGGGCGGCATCTTCGCATGGGGTATTGCCCGCCATTGGCGCGACAAGAAGTGGGACAGCGCCGACACGCTCCTTCTCGCGCTCTCGCTTCCGATCTTCGCAATCGTGACGCTCCAAGCGTTCGTCTCGCGCGCCAACGCAAACTGGGCGGCGCCGGCATTCGTTGCACTAACGATACTCTTCACTGCTTGGGCGATGCGCAGAAGCAACACCTGGGCGCTGCATGCGAACGCATGTTTGAATGCGGCACTCGCGATCTTCCTCGGCGCACTCGCGATGTCGCCCACACTTGTTGCCGCAATCGGCCAAGAAAATTCCGTAAAACGCTTGCGGGGATGGGAAGAAGCTGGCCGGACGATCGCCTCGGTCGCCGCATCCGGTCCGTTCGACGCGATCATGAGCGACGATCGCGAAGATATGGCGTCGCTGTATTATTACACGCGCGACAGGAAGCTACCGTTGCGCATGTGGCCGAGCGAAACCGCGCGGAATCAATACGAAGTGACGCACCGATTGCGCGCCGATGAGACCGCAAACGTGCTTTTCGTCACGCGACAGAGCGATGTGAGCGCGATCACGAACGCTTTCGCATCGTCGACACGCATTGGAACGCTCGAGACGCGACTCGATTCGAAACGGAAGCGCATTTTTTTCCTCTTCGCGCTCAAAGGACCCGTCGACGCGACTCTTTTTCCAATATTTTTTGATCGTCCGTCTACGGACGATCACTGATTCGACTCAAATCATCGTTTTG